>JAHDGV010000498.1 GCA_020631655.1 Chloroflexota bacterium
ATTTGTGTCGATTATACCGAATTTGTAGAAGCAGGTACGAGGGTCGGAAGAACTATTTTTGCACCATTATTTTACCGGTTTAAAAAACGGTATGAACGATGCCCCCCAACTTGCAACCTGACTGCCGGACGCGGCCGCTTGTAATATCGGTAGGTAGATTTGCTCTGTCAAGACTGGCGGAGTTGGTGCCCCCTGATAGCTGGGGAGTTCAACCACATAGCTGTCAACCGAGTCACCACCCTCCCAATCGCTCCCGAACAGCAGGCGAGTGCCGCTAGGGCTGATCACAACGTGGGGTTCTGCGAAGTAGCCAAACGCACCACCTCGGCCGAAACTGCGATGGTGCCCCACGCGGCAGACATCCCCACCAGGGGCCGAATCGATTAGCAATAGCTCATTGTCGAGTAGCTCTTGTCCCGCTCCTGACTCACCCCAGTTGGCCACACCGATGATCGACACCCCAACCCAGCCGCGATTAAGGTGTGAAAGGGCTGACAGATGCACGCCTGATGGTGGGTAGGGATAGCCGTTTTCTTGCCCAACGATGGTTCGGCAACTGCCATCCTGCAAATTATGGGCGATGACGGCCCCGGGGCCACAGCCACCCTGCGGCCCTTCGGCAAAGGCGACGGTAAACGTCCCATCTGCCCCGTCACGGAATTTGCCAATGTTTGAATGTTCGGTCCCATTCATATTCAGCGTGCGGACGACGCTCATGTTGCTGTCGAGCACCTTGTTATCGAGCAGAAATAGATCACCGCTGGGGGCCGGTTGGGGGGCGTACCACGGCTCAAAATCGTTCCCTTGCCCGCTGGTGATGATGGGAGTCAACGTGTCGGTGCTGATTTTGTAGCCAAATAGCTGGGCCGGATCAGCCGTACAGCGCAATCCAATCGTGTCCGAATCCCACGACATCATCTGTACATCGTTACCGCTTTCAATGCCGGACCCGTTACAGACGTTGGCAAACGAACGCAGGGGCGTTTTACTGTTTGCGCTGACCGAATAGCGGATTAGCCGCTCGCCCGGCTCTTCGTCGTTGCGACGATACGGCTCGACGTAGTACAGGATGTCAGGATCAGAAAAATCCCAGAAAAATTCTTCAATGTCGGCCGGAAAAATGTCGAGCTGGCGGATCGGCTTGTAGCTAAAGCCATCGAGTAACTGATGGCCCACACCCCGCTGGTACAAAATCAAATAGCTTTCGTCTGCGTTCCATGCCTGAATGGTGCTGTAGGCCGGTTTGATGACCGCTTGTTCACCAGTCACGGTTGCCCCCACATCGCTGATACGCCGGATTGTGGTGCCAAACGCCGGATCAACCACCGTTTGCAGATAGCCGGGTTTAGCCAGTGACTGCATCGGCCGGTTTTGCTGATCGGTGATCAGACCGGCGCATAAATTTTCGTCTGATTGGGCGTTTGCCTTGGTTGGATGGCTGAGTAATGCAAGCACCATCCCACAAAAAAGAATGGTTGCATGCAGGATGATTTTTTTAACTGGCTGGGATGTGATCATAAATGTTGAATGGAGAATATGACGTTATGGAGACTGATACGTAAATGTAAGCCCAGCATTTTCTTCGAGCCGGGTAAGCAAAGCATCTCCCATCGCCACAGACGGCGTCAGGACACCAGCAACATCTGGCGTTTCATCTTTGGCCAAGCACACACCGCATTCCGCCATCATTTTGCTGGTAGAACCATAGCCCGGGTCCATGTCACCGGTGACTTTGCCGACAGCAACCGAACCATCTTCGAGGGTGGCATAGAAGCGCATGTTGTAAAACCCTTCTTGGCGTTCTTTTTCGTTCGGCCCTTCACCCGGTTTGGGTAGCGCCCAGTCGAGCCCACGTTTGAGCAACGAACCCGGTTTGGCAGAAGCAACGATGCCTAGCGGTATGGCGGCCGCGACTCCTTTCAGACGGCCGGACATCCCGTCACCGCTCATGATAGATTCGTCGTAGCGGAAATCTTTTCCGTATGGATACCCGGCCAGCGCATTGCTCCGGCGCACCACTTTGGTGTTGATGCCCGCCATGATAAACGGATAGATCCAGCTTTGGCTGACCTCGTCGTACACCACGCTTTGCAAGTCACGCTCATCTGGTCCAGATTGCTCTCCTTCAGGATTTAGGCTGTATGGCTCCATTAAAACTTTGAACTGGCTCCGGTCTGCATACGCTTTTTCGAGCGAGTCACCTAGTGAGGCATAGGTGCCGCCGCTGATCCCACCTTTGAACGCTTTAACCCGCATGTTTATGCTTTTGGCCGGATGATCGGTGAGCCGGATCGCTTGCCGTTGGGTGTAGTACACCCCCATGTCAGATGGGATGGAATCGAAGCCGCAAGTGTGGACAATTTTTGTTCCGTTGGCCTTGGCTGTTTCATGGTGCGCGTCAATCATTTTGCGCATCCACGGCACTTCGCCTGCAAGGTCGCAGTAGTGGGTTTGATTGGCGACGCAGGCGGCCACGAGTTTGGAGCCGTATTTACCGTAGGGGCCAACGGTGGTCAAAATCACTTTGGTCCGTTTGGTCATCCCGTCTAGGCTGGCTTCGTCGTTGCTGTCGGCCGTGATCATCGCCACGCTGTCGTCGGCTACCTCGTTGCGTACTGTCTCTAGTTTTTGGGCGTTTCTCCCCGCCATTGCCCATTTTAGGGATGGGTCGTCTCCGTAACGTTCGTACAGATATTCTGCAACTAGTCGGCCGGTAAATCCGGTGGCTCCCCACACAACAATGTCAAATTCGCGTTTATTACTCATCCTAAGTGTCCACCTTAAAAGTTCCTTTGATGAACATTACCATCTGAATGATGGATGGACAAAGCTATGCAGACTTGAATCTGAAAAGTTAATAACCGTCTTTTATAACTCTTATTGTGTACTAACGTCCCAGACAGGCACACTCAAAAATATCCCCAAAAGTTTTGCATCGGTCCGCATTTGTGCCAAATCCCCATGTTCGACCACGTGCACACGCTGGCCGGAATCTAAAACCAGATTTATTTCGTGGCTGTAATAAGTAATCGTCTTTTTGTCGTGTTTCTTTTTGTTAAATTCGCTGATGAGTTGAATCGCATGGATATGATTGATTTCGCAGGAACTTTCGTTATCTAGTTCGGCCGGTTCTCGATACCCCTTCCAGAAGCGTCCTTTATTTTGATCAAAAACGATGGGGCGGAAGGTGTTTACAAACGCAGCTCCACCAGCAATTAACATAAGAAGCACAAAGGCGGCCGGGCAAAGGATTATGGGGATAAAAATTAACCCGATCCATTCCCCCGTTGAAATAAACCCACAAAATGCTAAAAAGGGAATGAGAACAAATGGCAACATGAACAAACCAATACCCAAAATCAATGCTGTAACGCCACACCCCATGATTGATGGATCAAACTCAGCCCGATCCGCTGAAATTTGTCGAAATTTGTGTGACAGGTAATTGGCCCCACCCTCAGTTAACGGCTCCCAGCCGGTTTTTAGAGCGATCGGGTCATTAAATTGGGCCGGATCAATGGTGGGTTTGCGGTTAGAGTAAAGCGAAAATTCTGACATACGAATAGTTACC
>JAHDGV010000499.1 GCA_020631655.1 Chloroflexota bacterium
CTCAAGCGGCCCATTTTGAAGGACAAGTCGCAAGTGCTTTGTATGCAAATGCCCGCGAACTTGTTGCAGGGGGTTGGGACAAAGGGGTTTTGCCAAATATTCAAAATAGCCAGATATTGGGATACAAGGTGGATGAATCGGCTCAAACTCCTAAAGTTGCCATCTTTATTCCCCTGACAGCAAAAGCTGGAAAAGAAGCAGAGCTTGCCAACTTGCTGACTGCAGGTGCCCAAATTGTCGCTGACACAGAGCCACTTACGCTCCACTGGTTTGGTTTACGGTTTGGAGACAATCAGTTTGGCATCATCGACTTTTTTGAAGGCCAAGAAGGGATCGATGCCCACTTTGGTGGAAAGGTTGCGGCCGCCCTAACCGGAGTGGCTGAGGACATTGTTGATGGTGGTTGGGAAGACGGTGTTGTTACCCGGATCAAACAGTTCAATGTGTTGACCTTTGTTCAATCAGAAACGCAAATGGCGTAATATGCCACTTTTATCTAAAAAACGGCCGGATCGCAAAAAAGCATCCGGTCTTTTTTTTGCCGAAGTGACAGGTTCTAAGCCGAACTTATTGCTTCTACGCCGAAGTGGTAGCTTCGGCCCTCATTCCCCAAGCGGCCCAAATCGCGGCCGGAACCAGAGAAAATGCGGCCGTAATCCACAACATCTGCGATATTGACAGCCCGATGTCTAAAAAGATTCCGGTGATGCCGGCCGCAATGGCGCTTGCGAGCGTGTGTAGCGCAAACTCAACCGAAAAGACCCGGCCGCGTATTTCATTCGGGAGCAACTGCATCAATAGCTGAGACGACATCACCCATAAATTACTGCTCCCCAAACCGATTAATGCCCAGCCGAGTAACACCACGGGAAAACTGAACAGGCTCGATGCGATAACCAGCCCCACCACATCGATCAAGTAGGCGATAGTGATAAAGCGGCGGACCTTGTTCAAATCATCCCCGACAAAATACCGGCCGACGATTGGCCCCAACGCAGCACCGGTCCCCTGAATGGCAAACATCAGCCCGAGGCTGATCGAGCCACCCTCACCGATCACAAACAGTTGCTCTGCAATCGTCACTTGGATGACCTGAATGCCTGCCCACGTCGTCATTGTCAAAAATGCTTTGTGCAACGCAATTAGCAGGATGTCAGTTTTTTGACGCAGGTAGCGTAGCCCGTCGAGATAGGATTGCAGGGCGGCCGAGACACTCTGATCTTCGTCCTGATTTGCATGGGGGGTATAAACAATCCACACCAAAAAGATGATGGAAAAGAGGAAAGTGAATCCATCAATCGTAAAGGCGGTGTAGATGCCAAAGATGCCGGAGACAAAACCACCCACGGCCGCGCCCAGCATCAGCATAACGCTCCAAGTGATGGTGCCCAGCACGTTGGCCGTCCCCAGCTCTTTTTCAGAGACAAGTTCGGGTAAGAGGGCGTTGTAGGTCGGGTTGAAAAATCCGCTGATCCCAAGTTGGATTGCTGTTAAGGCATAAATCATCCAGACTTGATTTGGCTCACGGACAAACAAGAAGCCAAAAGCGGTGAAGGCCCGCACGATGTCAGAGACGATCAGGATCGTTTTACGGTTGTAGCGATCAGCCAGAATTCCGGCGATGGGGCTGACTGCAAACGGGGCCAGCATACGAGCCACAAACAGGGCTCCCACGGCCAAACCGGAATCGGTGAGCTGGGCGATTAGGGCGGCCGAGGCGATGAGGTTGAACCAATCCCCAAACATGCTGACGATTTGGCCAAACCAGAGGTTGCGAAAGTTTTTATTTTCTCGGATGAGTTGCCCGTAACTGACCATATTGTTCCCCTTGTTGTGGGGCCGAGTTATACAGGCAAAGTATTATTTTGAGTAGGTGGAAACGCGTGGTGCTAGAGAATCGGCCGTGGCTGATGTTTAACTTGAATGAGGATCTCTGCGAGCAGGTGAATTTGGAATATTGCGAGCAATTCGCGGTCCAGCGTCAGCGGTTCCAGGCTCTCCTAAAATCTTGAATTGATTAGACCTGTGACAGTTTCTTTCTTTCCGATCATTGAGGTTAATTCATGACCTATTGGCTAAGACGCAACTAGATTAAAAATCTTCAAAAGTGATAAGCTTAGAGTCTCTGTTTCTGCCTTTTTAGATTGGGGATAAACTATGTCAAATCAACCAGCTGTTTGTAGTGGGATGCCTGCAATTTCAAAGCCGGACCGTAAAAAAAATACACTAAGGGCCCAGCGATTGGCCCAAATCGGGTTCTGGTATTGGGAGCCAGCCAGCAATTATGTAGAGTGGGATGAAATCTACAGTGAAATTATGGGCTTGCCTCCAGAAAAAATGGAAATGACCCTGAATCAATGTATCGCTTCGGTAAATCAAGGGGATCAGGAGATGATACGAAAAATTTTAGAGGATGTTGCTACCTCAGAAACTGACGAGATTCCTGATATGTCTTATCGAATTATCGATAAACACGGGAGCGAAAAATATTTGCGGGTTTTGATAGATGTCGAGCGGGATCCTTGTGGCCAAATATTAACCGTTGTTGGTACAGCGCAAGATGTCACTGCTCAAGAAAAAGAAGCCAAATCAAAATTAATTGAAGCTCAGCTTGGTTTAGACAAAGCGAAAGAGGCCAGTCGTGCAAAAAGTGATTTTTTGGCGAACATGAGTCATGAATTGCGGACCCCTTTAAACGCAATCATTGGATATAGTGAAATGATTGGGGAAGAGCTGGAGGATGGCTTACCTGACGATCAAGAATGGGTGACGGCAGATATCGGCCGTATTACTCACTCAGCACGCCACCTGTTGTCGCTAATAAACAGCGTTCTAGACATGTCAAAAATCGAGTCCGGCCAAATGTCGCTCGATATTCAATCATTTTCAATTGATCAACTAATTGAGGATGTTCAGCAAATCATCTCACCATTGGTATGTCGCAATAACAATCGTTTTTCTATTGATCAGTCGGAAGCACCTGACATTATCACTGGCGATAAATTGCGCATTCGCCAAGTGATTGTAAATCTGGTGAATAATGCTCTTAAATTTACACATAATGGAGACATCACGCTAAAAGTTGTGGGCGATAAATCTGATCGAGTTGTTTTTGAGGTGCATGACACTGGTATAGGAATTGAGCCGGAGCTACAAAAAGAGGTTTTTTCTCCGTTTAAACAGGCTAGCACCGGCCGGAATCGGGAGTTTGATGGGACTGGCTTGGGGCTGGCCATTTCTAAGCAGTTGACGGAGTTGATGCAGGGCACAATCGGCGCAGAAAGTGAGCTGGGGGTTGGGTCTATATTCAGAGTGGAACTTCCTCAAAAATTACTAATCTCAGCAGTCAATTAGTAATTGAAAAAATATATTAAAAAAGCCTCTTCAATCAAACTTGGTTGAAGGGGCTTTTTTAATTTCGGCCAATCAAAAATTATTCGGCCGCTTCTAACTCATCATACACCCGTTTCGCAATGCGCTGGCAATTCAGCCCGGCCGGGATACCGCAGTAAATCGAAATGTGGTGAATCGTCGCCTGCATCTCACCTTTCGTCACCC
>JAHDGV010000500.1 GCA_020631655.1 Chloroflexota bacterium
GGCTCAGTTACCCACCGGCTTAACATTTTGGCCGGTCAAAATCGCAATCGAACCGCTACCCTCGAAAATTTACAGCTCTCCATGAAGAAGAACGGCATTAGCCGATCTGTTGTCTTATCTGTTTATCCCCATGCACCTGTCGACCAGATATTGCAAGCAGCCGAAAAAGACAGTCGTATTATTCCGTTTACAGGGCCTGACTATGGCCCAAACGCGGCTGACCATACCGCCCGCTATCGGGACGAGGTGGCGGCCGGCGTGCGTGGTCTTAAGCTCCACCCGATTCTTGATAAAGTTAGTTTAGATAGCAAACATACCTTTGATATCGTCGAATCGTTTGCCCCCCATCAGCTCCCTGTTCTGTTCCACAGTGGCTTTGCGTTCTATTATCACAAACATCAAAAAGCGGAAAACCAAGCTAAAGAGCGGCCGGATTATGGTAATATTGATTCGATTCTGCCTCTGCTAGATGCCTTTCCAAACGTTAAATTTGTTGTGGGGCATTCAGGGTTAGGCCAAGTGGATGAAGTAATTGAGAAATGTTCTGGTTATCAAAACGTGATCGTTGAACCATCTTTTCAGCCTCCGCACAAGATCAAAGAACTTATTCAAACATTTGGAGCAGAGCGGGTAATCTTCGGCTCAGACTGGCCTTGGGGTGGTGTCGAGGTCTCGTTGCGCTGTATGGAGCTGGCATGTGGCGATGATGAAGGGTTAAAAAGACAAATTTTTCAAAATAATGCACATGCGCTTATCGGAGGTTAGCGTACAATACACATATGTCTTCGGTAGATGAAATAAAGGCGCGGCTCGATATCTTGGACATCGTTTCTGAAGATGTTCAGCTCAAGAAATCTGGCCGCCACTACATGGGTTACTGCCCATTCCACAACAACACACGCTCCCCCGCGTTTGCCGTGTTCCCCGAAAGTGGCACATGGAAATGCTTTGGCGCCTGTGCAGACGGTGGGGATATTTTCAGCTACGTCATGAAGAAAAACGGGTGGGACTTTAAAGAAGCACTCACTCAGCTAGCGGCCCGGGCCGGTGTTACCCTTGAAAAGCTCTCACCCGAGCAGGCACAGCGCAAATCTTTAGAAGAAGAGCAAACAGAACTGCTTGAAGCGGCGGCCGATTATTTCCACCAGCTTTACTTGTACGCACCGCAAGCCAAACACGCTCGTGAATATATTGCCGGCCGAGAGCTGACAGATGAAACGGTTAGTACGTTTAAAATCGGATTTGGGCTTAATGCGTGGGACGCACTGCGCAGCCACTTCATGAACCAAGGGTATTCTGAGCAGGATTTACTCGATGCGGGGCTCCTGACTGAAAATACCGACAAAGGGACCACATACGACCGTTTTCGCAATCGCATTATCATTCCAATCAAAGATCACAACGGCCGGACCGTTGGGTTTGGGGCACGCACGCTTGAAAAAGATGGGATTCCCAAATACCTGAACTCACCCCAAACTGGATTGTTTGACAAAAGCCGCATTTTATTTGGGCTAGATGCCAGCAAGCGCTTTATTCGTGAAGCGCGCCAAGCGGTAATTGTTGAAGGATACATGGATGTGATCATGGCGTGGCAAGGGGGCTTCCGCAACGTCGTGGCACAGATGGGGACCGCCCTCACCCGTGATCAGCTCCAGCTGCTCAAAAAATATACAAAACGCTTTGTTATTGCGTTAGATGCAGATGCGGCCGGGGTTAATGCCACCATGCGGAGCTTAACTGTTGCGCGCGAAACGTTAGATCGTGATTCAGAAATCCGTTTTGATCCTTCAGGACTTGTGCGCGAGGAAAGTCGACTAAGTGCAGACATTCGCATCGCGTCGATTCCAGAAGGGGAAGACCCCGACAGCATCATCCGCAACGATCCGGCCGAGTGGGCCAAACTAATCGGCGGGGCCAAGCCAGTGGTTGAATATGTGACATCTGTTCTGATAGAGCAGATGCCAATTGATGATCCCAAAAACAAATCTACGATCGCCCAGCAGGTGATCCCGATGATTTTGGATATCAATGATCCACTAGAGCGGGATCATTATTGGCAGTTCTTGGCCCGTACACTTCAGGTTGAAGAACGGTCTTTAAGACAGCTCAATATCAAACAACAGCGGAAAAACAGCGGACAAAGACCGGTCGTGCAGGCCAAATCAAAACAGCCTGCCATGCCAGAGCCGCCCCCCACGATTGACGGCCGGCCGAACGGTGGAATTCCTGACCCAACCCAACGCACCAAACGGCGAGAAACAGAGTTTTTGGGCCGTTGTGCTCATAATCCACTGCTGATTCGCCAAGTCAATAAAATCCTAAGTGACAACGGTCAAGCGATCCTACATGCACAAGATTTTTCGATACAAATTGACCGAGAAATCTTTTTATTGATAAACAATAAGCAGAGCAGTGGAGAGGTTGCTACCTCTGGGCAAATGTGGGATAGTCTCGACGAAGTCTTAGCAGAGAGACTTAAGGTCATAAGCAAAGAAACCATCAACTCAGACAAAAAACCATCACGCAGCTTAGCCCTTTCCGTTTTGCAGTGGCGCGCAGAGAAAAAGAAGCAATTATTGACCGAATTTCAACAAATGCTTCGGACTGCAAAATTCAACGGCGAAAATCAATCTCTTGAAGCATTGGCGCAACAAGTTGAGAGTTTATCCGTAGAAATAAAAGAGATTGACCACGCAAAAATGGGTATTAGCTCCCGGTCAAAGCACCGATATGCTCACAAATGGTAAATTGCCGTATTTATTTGGATCAGATTCCCCATAGTAAGGCAATTTGAAACATTTAGAGCGGATAGTTGCTAACGACCAGATGGTTAGGAACAATATTCAAATCGTTTTGCGTTCCCCAGAAGAAATATTTTTATTTAAATCTTAACGCACTCTTCAGGTTACTATCGTACTGATTTCACTGCATAGATTTTTAATAGGGGTATACTTCGCCAGAATTCGTTTCGTGCAGAGAGCGTTTCTGAATTCATTAGACATGCAGAGTTCGATGATGGGAACCTATTTGAGAGATACTCAAGCAAACCTGCTTATAACCGGAAAGTGAAGAGTCGATCGTTGATCGATAACTCGGTCCCTGATCGTAATTTCTGTTGTAAAAGGCCGGATAAACATGACTCAAGAAATTGACGTACTAACAAATGTAGAAGAGCAAGACGCTGACAACAATGAAGAAACAGTAGATGTTGAAGCATTTTTGAAAGCGGCTAAGAAGAAAGGGTCGGTCGACGACTCTGAATTGCAAAAGGTATTAGGTGACCTCGATGAGGAGGCCACGGAGCAACTATATACCCGCATGCAAGAATTAGGCATCGCCATTCCATCTGAAGAAGATGAGGAATTGCTCGAAGAAGATGTCTCGATTTTGCAGGCCTCGATGAAATCAACCATTCATCTGGCTACCGATGAGCTACCGATCATTGATGATGATCCGGTTCACACGTACCTACGTGAGATCGGCCGGGTATCTCTATTAAAAGCGCGCCAAGAGATTTGGCTAGCCAGCCAGCTAGC
>JAHDGV010000501.1:0-2135 GCA_020631655.1 Chloroflexota bacterium
TTGCGTAAAACTCAGCCTCGGCCGGATTGATGGCGATGACTCCATTTGCCTGTTGCACAATGTTTTGTTGCTGGGGCAGTGTGTAGAACCGGCTGATGGAATCTGATCCGGCCGACTGGCCTGCGCCCAAATGGGTGAGGGGGCTCACTACAAACGGGATGTTTTGGCTTTGGGCGAACTGTTGCCCCATCGCCAACAGGCTTTCTAACGTGATGGTGGTGCCTAGCACCAGATCAAATTTAGTTTTGGTGGTGGCAAGCCACTCAGCCATCGCAGGAATTCGCGGGGTGAGTTGGACCATCTTTTTGACCCATGCGCCTTTGGGGTTCACGGCCGCCAACCGGCCGGTGAGGAGCCGCATCGCCGGATAGCTAAATTTGCTCAAAGGCATGTGCTGAACGGGGAAGCGATAAATCTTGATACCGTCATGTTCATCGGTTGAGCTATCAAAGCGTTTGGCATTGGGAGTCCAAAACAGCTCAAAATCAGCCGCATCACTCGTCAAAACGGTCACAGAGTGCCCACGACCAACCAACTGTTGGTGGATGGTTTTGAGATAGGTTTCTGCGCCGCCGATGGCCGGATGATAGCGATGGATGAGCGAAAGAATGTTCAAATTGGTTTAGCCTGATTCTGCGAAAGTGCCTGTCATGATTATAGCTTTCTGCTCCCATTTGTTCGAAAAGCTTCATTTGACGCAGGACGTACCACGTATCACGCACCACGTTCTACACAACATTCCGGCCGTTTAATCAGCGATTTAGACCGCTTATCCCGAAACGGTTCTCAACTTGCCACCGGTGGCCTAACCTTTTAACAACTTAACTGTGACCTGCTTAACGCTTCAGAATTGGGTTTTAAGGTTTCCTAGTTCACGAATCGTAAGGAAAGGTGAAAGATGACAGAAACAAACAGACCTCCATGCGCACGCTCACATCAATGCCCACACCGCACTTGCCAACTCAAAAGCTTAATCGAGAAAAAACGGGCTGAGAAAAGACGGTCGGCTGAAACGCTAGGACTGGCAGACGCTCAGTCTAGAGCGGCCGAATTAACCGCGCTGACCCTCAAGGAGAAAGCTTTATGAGCAGTTTGAATGCAAGTAGCAGAAGAGAATTCTTCCGCCGAATTTCAAATCCGACTGACCCCCATGCGTTTAATCTAAAGTCATTAAACCGGCTGACCGGCCGCCGCGCTACCTCATTAACAGATGAGCAAGCGGCGTCACGCTTTTTGGCCCAATCAACTTTAGGGGCAAACAGAGATCTGATTGATACTGTCACCAGTATCGGGATCGAGGCTTGGTTAGACGAGCAGTTTAATACTCCCCAAAGTCAGATTCTTGAGGCGGTGTATCAAATTTATCCAGAGCAGTACATCGACGGAAAAGATGATCAGTACGCCGGCCGAGAGATTTTCCGATACGCCTTGTGGGATTCCATGATGAAGGGTGAAGACCTGTTGCGCCAAAGAGTTGCTTTGGCGTTAAGCGAAATCATGGTTATCTCAGCTGAAAACGATGACATTTACAACGTGGCAAACGGGATGGCCAGCTGGTACGACATGCTACTACGCAATGCGTTTGGTAACTTCCGCGATCTGCTGTTCGATGTCACCACCAGCCCGATCATGGGTAATTTTCTGAGTCACGCAGGGAACCGGAAAACCAATGAGAGTGAAGGACGATTCCCAGATGAAAACTTCGCTCGTGAAGTGATGCAGTTGTTTACGATTGGACTGTTTTACTTAAACGACGATGGCTCTTTTGCCCTTGACGTTAACGGTGAACCGATCCCGACGTATGACAACGATGAGATTACTGAATTTGCCAAGATTTTCACCGGCATGACCTATGACCATGAAGGGCAAGGGCTCGACTGGGACGTGATGTTTGAATACGCATGGCTCAATTCTTGGACAGCAGTTCGGCCGATGATCATGGACGATAACGAGCATGAGCCGGGTGAAAAAGTATTGCTCTACGGAGTCGTGATTCCGGCCGGTGGCACAACGCTATCCGATGTGAACGCCGCTTTGGACAACCTGTTTTACCACCAAAATGTGGGTCCGTTTATCGGCCGACAGCTGATCCAGCGGCTTGTGAAATCTAATCCTACCCCAGAGTACATTGGGCG
>JAHDGV010000501.1:2235-3533 GCA_020631655.1 Chloroflexota bacterium
CCGCCGGGCCCGATGGGTGCGGCCGGACTGCGCGGGCCAGAGTTCCAGTTGATGAACAGTTACACGGCGATTTCAACCATGAACGCCATTTATAGGGAATTTGAATGGAATACGCTTATGAATTTTCCTGATAACGAAAACCTGTATGGAACCACGTACCAGTTTGATCGGCCGATGCCCGATTGGACTACTGAATTAGATCTAGCCGCCAATGACATTGACGGTTTGATCAACCATCTAGATGTGTTGCTGACATTTGGCACCTTGTCTCCCGGCATGCGCCAAATTATCAGCACGGCTCTTAACAGCATGGCTGAAGCCGATTGGAATAACGAACCTCACGACATCGTGAAGCTGGCAATCTACCTGTTTTTAGTCAGCCCTGATTACGCAATTCAAGTTTAGGATTTAGCATTTCAGCTGGTCAGCCAATCAGCACACTCGCTTCGCTCGTTTTCAGCTAATTAGCTGATCGGCTGAAAGCGAAGCGTGCTGATCAAGCTAATAAAGCTGAAACGCTGAGAAAATATCATGTATAAATCAACACGACGACAATTTCTTGGTGAAGCAAGCTGTGCCGCTGTAGGCTCATCTTCTCTGTTTTCAACCCTTTTAAATTTACGGATGGCGAACACCATGGCGGCCGAAGCCTTGCCATCTGGACCATCTTTGTCAGCCCATAACTTGGCTGGGCAAAACGACTACAAAGCGATGGTTTGTATCTTCTTGGCCGGTGGGAACGACTCGTTCAACATGCTCGTACCGCGCGGCAATTCAGAATACAACGAATATGCGACCATTCGGGCCGACTTGGCGCTGTCACAGGGCAGTTTGATTCCGCTCAATCAGGTAGATGGGGACGGCCGGGAATACGGTGTGCATCCATCGATGCCAGAAGTGGCGCAAATGTTTAACGATGGTGAGCTATCGTTTGTGGCTAACGTGGGTACGCTGGTTGAGCCAGTGACCAAAGCGGACATCGAAGCTGAGACGGCGCGCTTGCCCCTTGGCCTGTATTCTCATAGTGATCAGATCATGCATTGGCAAACCTCTGTGCCAGACCGACGGACCGGATTTGGCTGGGGCGGCCGCACGGCCGATCTGCTCAACTCGCTCAACGACAACCCGAAAATCTCGATGAACATTTCGCTTGCCGGAACCAACTTGTTCCAAACCGGCACAACCCTCACCGAGTACAGCGTGGTGCCGTGGGGTGATGGGGCGATTCAGATCCACGGGCACGATGACGATTGGAACCCGATGCACGTTTTGCGCAACGCGGCCATCGAATCGATGCT
>JAHDGV010000502.1 GCA_020631655.1 Chloroflexota bacterium
TGATGGCGCTACAGCAGTTTGACATGAAACGGGGCATAGAGCTATTTGAAAAACAGGCGGACGTTCATCGCAGTCAACAAAACAATTTTCGTTTAGGCGCTACTTTAACCAATTTGGGGCAACTCTATTTCATTGCGGGTGACATTAAAAACGGACAAAAAACAACTCATTCGGCCCTGCAACTCGGCCGGGAAAACCAGGATAGGCTAACTACTGCTTTAAGCTTGGTTATTTTGGGGGCGGCTGATGTTTTATGGATAGGGAATATCGAATCAGCCAAACTTCGTTTTTTACAAGTTGAAGAAATCGGTCAGCAGATCAGAACCGGTGGTCAGGTTATCACCGGGTTTATCTTTAGTAAAATCTATCTCAGTTTTATCAATTTAATTGAAGGGGAAACGCTGCTTGCCGAACAATATCAGGAACAAGCATCGGAGCTTTGGGTGGAAAAGAAAACGCCTTTGGTCAATGCCCTAATCTCTGGTCTAGATGCCATTAAGGCAATGTCAGAAGGCCGATATAGTTTTGCACTCGAAACTGCGATCAAAGGAATTAACTGGTCCAATCGGCCGGGTGCGATAGAGCTCAATCAAATCGCCCTAGTCAATTCAGCCTGTATGCTGGGTGAAACTGACTATGCCTATTCGGTGCTCAAAGAGCTTTGGATCAGCACCGTGGGAATGCAAAACCTACCAGATCGATCTATGCTTTATTATGTGTTGCCCGCCATGGCTCACATCTTGGCAGAAACCGGCCAGCCTGAACTTGCTGTTAGGTTACTAGCTTGTGGGCAAAGCCAAACTACTTACCCGGCCAAATTCTTAAGCAGATTTGAGCTAGCCGAGCGGACCATGTTAAATTGCAAAGTTAAAATGGGTGGAGAGAAATTTAAATCACACTTTGCTGAGGGAGAGTCTTCAAATTTTGCTGACATAGCGCTTCAAATTCTTGATGTTTTACACCAGCCGATAAATCAGTATGTTTAATCAGTTTTTTCAACCATTATTCTTCTGGCTAAAAGATAGTGCACCGGCAATATCGCAAGCGCAACAATGAAGAGGAATACTTTAAGGGGAACAAATATCCACTTCCGACTAATCCCTAAATTAGCGTGCGCGACAAGGTTGCAATAGAAGTTCAATATCTCAAAAAATTCCCAATTATTGAAAATAGCTCGGCCGATTACCCACAGCAAAAAGCCCGCAACCACCCACCAAAATGCTGGCGCAAAATCTGATAAATAGATCGGAAAAAACAATAAAAAATCTCTTGGTCCAGCCCACAAAAGATCACGGCAACCTTGTGCCAATTGAACCAATCCATCTAGCCCCCCTTTAACCAGTTGCCTGCCAGCCTCGAATCCACCGATGAGGATAAGTATTAAAGGGAGGAATCGTAGCCGTTTTAAAGTTGATCTTTGCATCGGACACACTCCACAACAACCCTTCACGCTGTCAGATCAGGAAACCGGCCGGCCGCTGATCTCACCAACTTCTGAAGCAGATTGGGTTCGCCAATACAAGCCGTACATGAACGTAAAAAGACATAGCACGAGGTAAATGCGCATCATCGGTGCCCCACCCCAGTTCGCCTGTGTGGCTTCATAAGCGGTGCGGTAATACCGTAGTGAGAAAATTGTGATCATGTACGAGGCAGGGATGATGCCCAGCAGAAAATGCGCCCCTTTACGAAAATAGAGGCCGGTCATGATCAAAGCCCCGCCGGTGATAAAGTTGGATGCTCCAAAAGCGGCCATTAGTTGCAACTGATCAACAGCGTTGGGCAATGATAGATTGAGCCCTGCAATGGTTCCGGCCGCATATTCCAGAAAGACTGTATGCATCGTCCCGCGCACCAGATCGATGCAACCAAGCACAATCGCTACAACTGAAATCATCTTTGGTAAATTTGATTGGTTATTCATTATTATTTTTCCTTTGTTCTTTATTCAGCGTAATTGTTCAGCAACTTGATTTGATGGCGTTATCCGTATGGCGTGTTGCGTAGAAGTTGGTCAGAAATCAACCAATACGTTCCACGCCATACGGGTTTAAATACGCGTTTCGCGTCTGCTAAACAACCTACATTCACCAACCACCTAAGCGGTCACTTGCTCTGACTCACAAATAACCTTCAATGTTTCCAGATTGTCCCAAATACGCTTATCAAACTGACTTTTGAGCAGGGGTTCAGCCAGCTTAAAAAAGCCCCCCATTTCCACTTGCCCCTGTATCGTAACTTGGGTACCACCATCTTTGGCTTCCATAATATGCTCAATCCTAGATGAGCCGCCACCATCTGCAACCGCAGTAAACACAAGCAGATTTGGCTCTTCCCAAGTGACCATTGTTGAGCGGGTTTCAGACAAGCGGCCGAGAAAGCGGGACGTGAGCCGCATCACTGAGCCCACACCGTGGGGGGCTGGGGTTTCCCACTCAGCTTCAAGAAAGGTGGTGTGTTTTAACATCCCCTCTGGGGTGCTGAACATGGTAAATATCATTTCGGGTGGGCATTTAATAAACGTTTCATATTTAACGTCAAACATTTTGTTTTCTCCTGTTTAAAGATTCTGATCTCATCATTCCAAACCAAATCATGTTGGTTCAAAGTCTTCCTTATAAATAAAGGGGAGGCACTCTGTCATTTGAGCACCTACCCCCTTTTGTTCATCACTTACGGAATGTAAGTTGGAATCGGCAACGGTAAACGTGGCATGGTTTCACCTCCTTTAAGATTTTGATTGAACGGCATTAGTCCGGCCGCGTGTTTGGCATTTCTGGCTAATATTTTTGTAGGTGCCTGAATTTCCTCTGAAGTAGCTTTTTTCGACTCAAAATAAGCCAACGCATCATCAATCGATCCGCCATAGGTAATCACCGGCTGACCACGCAGGCTAACCCCTTCCCCTATCGGCCGAGCAAACCGGCCGTAGAGCTTATTCACGTACTTATCTGTTGCTTTTGCCTGCATCCGAATCGACTCAAGCCCCATCTCCTGAAATTCACCAAGCACTTGTTTTAATCCAACATGAAAGGCGCGGGTCAGGCGGAAATTAGGGGAGATTGCCGCAACGTATAAAAAGGCCAGCTGTTTGTCAGAAAACTGATCGGCCGGATCCCCAAAAAAGAACCCCAGCATCGATTGCAATTTCTTCGCTGGATCAAACCCAGCAAAAACCCCACCTTTCTCAAATACAAGGTCAGCTACTTGGTTAACGGCTGAATCATCTTGTAAATAAAGCTCAGCTTTCTGGGTTCCCAGAAAATCAACTACGTGATGTCGATCAATTTGTGGGTAACAAAAACGGAATTTGAGTGAAGATCGGGTCATTTGATTTCTCCTAGCGACTAAGTTGATAGGAGAATACAAATCGGCCGTTAGCACATCGTTACCATTTTTAGCAGGCAATCTTTAGCCCAGTCACCTTGGGCACTTTGTCTTTCGTAACTCAAAGCTATATTTCACCTGCGCTAATTTCGTTTTCCGCTACAATCTAAGTTCCCAGTTGCTACAAGTGGTGCCCACAGGA
>JAHDGV010000503.1 GCA_020631655.1 Chloroflexota bacterium
GCAAAAAACATGACAAAAGTTGATTTAATCCTAAAAAATATCGCTCAATTGGTGACCTGCGCAGGTACAGACCGACCGATCCGTGGTAGAGAAATGTCGGCCGTTAACCCGCTTGAAAATGGTGCCATCGCAGTCGCTGATGGAAAAATCGTGGCGGTTGGGGAGTCAGACGCCATCCTTGAAAAATATGCGGCCGAGCAAACGATTGACTGCGCAGGCCAAGCCGTTGTCCCCGGCTTTGTGGATTCTCATACCCACACCGTTTTTGGTGGAGATCGTGTGCATGAATTTGAAATGCGCATTCAAGGAGCCACTTACATGGAGATCATGGCGGCCGGTGGTGGCATTGTCAGCACCATGCAACACACTCGTGACGCCAGCGAGGATGAGCTGTTTGCTTCAGCATCCAAACGACTAGATCAAATGCTGGCTTTGGGGACAACTACGGTTGAAATTAAAACGGGCTACGGCTTAGATACGGCGACTGAACTTAAAATGCTTAAAGTGATTGAACGGCTTGACCGTTCTCACCCGTGTACCCTCATCCCTACATTTTTAGGGGCGCACACCCTGCCGCCTGAATATAAAAGCGACTCGGCCGGATACGTCGATTTGGTCGTTGAAGAGATGATTCCGGCCGTGGCAGAGTGGTACGCAGGCTCACACTTTTCGGCCGAGGGTGTTCCACTTTTCGTTGATGTATTCACCGAAGACCATGCTTTTGACGTGGCCCAATCACAACGAATTTTGCAGGCGGGGCAAGCGGCCGGCATGTTGGCCACCATCCATGTTGACCAGTTTAACGCGTTTGGCGGTACACAAATGTCTGTCGGTTTAGGGGCGATTTCGGCCGACCATTTGGATGTGAGCGGCCCTGACGAAATCGCTACCTTGGCCAACTCAGACACGATTGCGGTGCCGTTACCGGCCGCCAATTTTAATCTGGGTCATGGGTTGGACGGGTATCCCAACGGCCGAGCTATGATCGATGCCGGTTGCGCTCTGGCGCTGGCAACGGATCTTAATCCCGGCTCTGCGCCATGTTATTCGATGCCGCTGGTCATGGCGATCTCGAACCGAGTCATGCGCTTGACCCCGGCCGAGACGCTGATAGCCAGCACGATTAACGGGGCTCATGCCTGTGGCATGGCAGACCGTGTCGGGTCGATAGAAGTCGGGAAGGCGGCAGACCTGCTCATTTTGAAAAATGAAGATTGGCGACACTTGAGCTACTTTTTGGGGGGTAATCCGGTTGAAACTGTGATTAAAAACGGCAAAGTGGTGAGTTAGGGCTGAAATGAATTGGGTTTTTATTGCGCTAATCAGTTTGTATCTATTGATCGTGCTCCTGAGACGCCGACGATTTAAGATGCTACAACGTGAAAATGAGATCCGTGCAAGCCTAAACCTGCCACCATTGATTGATTCAGAATTTGGGGTAAAACCAGTAGAAAAATCGGCCGACTATCGCGGCAAGATTAATCAGCACATGTAGCATTTTTGAACCTGATTCATCAGGTTTTATATCTTATCCGAGGGGTTAACCCCTCGACGCAAGAGGAAAAGATGGAAATACCTGAAAAAATTCGAGCTTGCTGGCACCCGGTTGCCTACGCTCACGAAGTCTCGGCCGAAGCACCATACGGCTCGATGTTAATGGATGAACCGCTCGTCATTTGGCGCGGCGAAGATGGCAAGCCACTGGCGATGAAAGACGTCTGCATCCATCGTGGCACAGCACTCTCGTTGGGATGGCTTGATAACGGCTGTATCGTTTGCCCCTATCACGGCTGGCAGTACGATGAGGAAGGTGCCTGTGTCAAAATTCCGCAGACAACTAATCCCAACATACCTACCAAGGCGAGAACGCAAAAATATCTGTGCCAAGAAAAATTTGGCCTGATCTGGGTGGCGCTTGAAGAGCCGGTTTACGACTTGCCACCGATCCCTGAACTTGAAAATGGGGATTGGAAAGTGGTCAACACCGGTCCGTTTGATTGGAATTCTGATGCGAGCCGCCAAGTCGAAAACTTTACCGATTTTGGCCACTTCCCGTGGGTCCACCCGGGCCTATTGGGTGATGTGGATCGGCCGGTGGTCCCTGATTACACGGTTGAGACGAAAGAGCATGTGTTGCACTATACCGTTGTCCGGCCGGAGGCATCAAACACCGATGATTTCCCGGTTTTTGCAAACGAAGAGGTTGTAAAACCTGAACGTCGCAGTCGATACGAGCTCCATCTGCCCTACACCATTGTGTTGCGTTTGGGATGGGGTGGTGAAAAAGGGATGGTTTACTTCTTTGTAAGCCAGCCGATTTCAAAAGATAAGTGTCGCGGCTACTGCATTATCGGCCGGAATTACGACTTTGATCAGCCTGACAGTGTGCTTCAGGGGTTTGAGGACACCATCTTTGATCAAGACAAACGGATCGTAGAGAGTCAGCGGCCGGAACAGGTTCCGTTTGATTTGGCCGACGAACTCCATCTTAAATTTGATGCGGTTGCGATTAACTATCGCCGCGCCATGCAGGATCAAGGCTTGGCATACTACCACTACATCCAAGAGGGGTAAATTATGGAACATTCATCGATAGATATTACATACCTCGGCGGACCAGATATCAAAAAGCTTAACTTTAGTGACGCTGAGATTTTGGACGCTATTGAAAAAAGTCTTGGTGCGCAGGGGAATGGTGAGTGCGTCATTGAGCCACGGGCTCATTTGATGCCAAATCCAGAATTTAATGGTCATTTCAATGTTTTACGCGGCTATATTTCCAGCCTTGGCCCAGATGGCGGTACGGCCGGGGTAAAAGTTGTCGGCGATTACGTTGATAACTACAAAAAGGGATTGCCGTCTGAACTGGCCCTCCTCAATTTGATGGACGCCAAAACGGGTGTGCCGCGTGCCATTGTAGATGCGAGCGCCATCACCGATATGCGCACCGGCGCAGTTTCGGCCGTGGGTGCCAAATATTTGGCGCCGCCGAATCCCAAAGTTTTAGGGCACATAGGCGCGCGTGGCACGGCTTACTGGAACGTTCGACTGCTCGATCATCTTTTTGACTTTGAAGAGATTAGGGTTCACTCAAGACGGCCGGAAAGCCGCAATGCCTTTGGGGAACGACTTGAAAAAGACTTGGGCAAAAAAATCGTTGTGACTGACAACTGGGAAGACTGTCTTAAAGACGCTGACATCATGATCGAGGCGTCACGACTCAACCAACCTGAACCGCTGTTTAAAACAGATTGGGTCAAGCCGGGCGCACTGGTTATCCCTTACGGAACGATGAGTACGGTTGAGGATAATTTGCCCGATATCGCCAGTAAATTTGTGGTGGATGAGTGGTCTCAGTGTCTGATAGGTCCGTTTGGCTGTTTCCGGCGCCATGTAGATCGTGGACAGGTGAATAAAGATAATATTCACGGGGAACTAGGCCAGATCGTAAACGGAAACTTGTCCGGCCGGGAGCGCGATGATGAAACGATTATTTTGTGGCACCGTGGCCTATCAACGTCTGACAT
>JAHDGV010000504.1 GCA_020631655.1 Chloroflexota bacterium
AAGCTACACGCCTTTTGTCACGCTATCCCTGAAAAATGGCACCTAATGGGAGTCATGCTCTCGGCCGCGGGCAGTATGCGCTGGCACCATGACACCCACGCTTTGCACGCAGATTATGATGACTTCACCGCCCCATCGAACGATGTTCCGGCCGGTTCGAACGGTCTCATCTTTTTGCCCTACCTGACCGGTGAGCGCACGCCTCACCCAGACCCGCTGGCACGCGGAGCCTTTGTGGGGCTCACGGTGCGGCACACGCAGGCCCACATGACCCGGGCCGTGATGGAGGGGGTAGCGTTTGGCTTTCGGGATATGTTTGAGCTAATGCAAGGGATCGGCATTTCTGACATTAAGCAGGTCCGTGTGTCAGGAGGCGGCTCTAAAAGCCAGCTGTGGAAGCAAATTTTGGCAGATGTGCTAAATGCAGAGATGGTGACGATCAATACGGCCGAAGGTGCCGCTTATGGTGCGGCGTTGCTGGCGGCAATCGGTCACGGCCAGTTCAGCAGTCCGGCCGAGGCGATCGATAAATCGATCAAGATCACCAGCACAACGGCACCGGGGGAAAACGTGGATCGATACAACGATTTTTATCCTGTCTATCGAGACCTGTATCCACAGCTTCAATCATCATTTACACGGCTCTCCCAGCTGGATGGCTAATCTTTAAATTAAAGAGGAGACTTCAGCATGATTTTGAAGAGTTATCAAATATTACTGGTATATCCGTCTTGTGCTTATGACCACCACTTCCTCTCATCCGCCCCTCTAGGGGCACCTTCTCCCCAAGGAGAAGGGTGATCTGCGCCCTCTCCCAAGACTGGGAGAGGGTCCCTGCAAAGCAGGGGGGTGAGGGTTCAGGGCAGGATCTTAATTTTTAGGGAGATGTCATTCCTGCGGAAGCGGGTATGACTCCATCCCATTGAATCGATAATTATGGAAAACAAATTTATTATCAAAAACGAAGAAGAACTCGAAGCAGTGATCGGCGCACCCATGCAGTTTGTCAGAGGCAAAATCCTGCCTCAACTCGACGACGTGATGAAAGATTTCATCCGTAAATCACCGCTGATTTTTGTTTCAACCATCGACCCAAACGGCCGGGTCGATGTCTCACCCAAAGGGGATCCAGTTGGATTTGTGAAAATAGATGAATCTGGCAATCTGCTCATACCCGAACGCTTGGGGAATAGACTCACAATGGGATTCAGAAACATCCTCAGAAACGGCGAAATCGGGCTGATTTTTGTAGTCCCAAACCAGCGAGAAACACTGCGGGTTAAAGGTGTAGCAACGATCCTGAACGAGCCAGAATTGCTAGACAAGTTACAAGCAAAAGGAAAACCTGCCCTGCTGTGCACCCATGTTGAGGTTAAAGAATGTTTCATGCACTGCGGCAAAGCGTTCATTCGCTCCAACCTGTGGCAACCAGACGCTTGGGATGCGTCAACCGAATCTCTGGGTGCCAAACAGCTTGCTCCTGTTCTTGGCGGCGGTTCAGATGCTGAATCAATCCAAAAGTCAGAAGAGTTGCTGGAGAACGCCTACAAAGACGAACTCTATTAAACACTCAAATCACACGCTTTCTCAACATAGACCTCGGAGGTTTTCTTTTCAAGGGGTGCTCGTTCTCTTGATAGATCAAACCTCCGAGGTCTTTTAGCAACAATAAAAGCCTATCAACGAGCCTTATACGATTCCCCACCTATTTTTGCCCCAAGCTACCGGTTATGAGTAAAATTCCTCAATCACACGAAGGAATTTACCCACATGGTCCATGAAACAAAACACCCGCTGATTTTGCACAAATTGGCAAAACTCAGATCGTCTGCAACCAATCCCAAACAGTTTAGAGAGTTGGCTCGCGAGCTAGCCATCTTGTTAGGTTATGAGGCGATGTCGAGCCTTGAGGTTGAGGAGATTGAAATCGAAACGCCCATGGGGGCCACAACGGGCCACCGGCTGACCTCACGCATCGGCCTGGTTCCTATTTTGCGGGCGGGCTTAGGCATGGTAGATGGGTTGCTCGAGGTGTTCCCGGCCGCGACCACGTGGCACTTGGGCATGTACCGGAATGAAGAAACCCTGCAACCGGTTTGGTATTACAACAAACTCCCGGCCGATCCGCAGGTTGATGTGGCTCTAGTCCTCGACCCGATGCTGGCGACCGGTGGGTCTGCCATCGCGACCGTGGCCGAAATCAAAAAATGGGGAGTGAAGGACGTTCGCTTTTTAGGCCTCATCGCCGCACCCGAAGGGATTTCGGCCCTGCGTGAAGCACATCCGGATGTTCCTATTCATGTTGCCGCCATCGATTCACATCTGAACGATATCGGGTATATCGTTCCCGGCTTGGGCGATGCAGGTGATCGATTGTTTGGAACGGTTGAGTAATTACAAGTATGAAGTGTGAAGTTTTAAGCAAGAAGTCGATATCCGACTAACTTACCACTTTATACTTTTGACTTATTACTTAAATTCTTGAGTTATTTCCTCATCGCTTTAGCAACGTTTGCCGTCTCGGCCGTTTTGACACCCGGAGCTATCTGGCTGTCTAATCGCTTGGGCGTGGTGGCAACCCCCGGCGGCCGACGCAAACACCAGTCAACGATGCCGAAATTGGGGGGCATACCCATCGTCATCGCCTTTTTGCTAGGAGCATTTCTAACATTCCAACTCTTTCCCATTCAGCCAGATTCGGCCGATGCTCAACTGCTAACCGGCGTCGCCATTGGGGTTGTTTTTGTATTTATCGGGGGGCTTTTAGACGATTATTTTGACTTGCCATGGTGGGGGCAATACGCAGTTCAAATTATCGCCACAATTATCGCGATTAGTAGCAACATCATCTTCGAAGCGATGACCAACCCGGTCAACGGGCAGCTGGTTAATCTAAACACCCTTTTGCCCGCTTTGGTTGTACCGCTTATCACATTGCTCTGGATTTCGGGCATGATGAACACGGTCAACTGGTTAGATGGGTTGGATGGGCTGGC
Source organism: Chloroflexota bacterium (assembly GCA_020631655.1). Taxonomy (GTDB): domain Bacteria; phylum Chloroflexota; class Anaerolineae; order Promineifilales; family Promineifilaceae; genus WTJY01. The sequence continues at coordinate 2,997 of JAHDGV010000504.1, forward strand.
AACGGGTGTAGGGATCATTGCGGCGCTTTTGTTCGCATGGCACAGCTATAATTTGGGCCAAACGGCCGTGGCGGCTTTTCCGCTGGCTTTGGCCGGAGCGCTACTCGGATTTTTACCTTTTAACTTTTCTCCCGCACGCATCTTTTTAGGCTCGGCCGGGGCCTACTTTATCGGATTTAGTTTAGCCACCTTGGCCCTGATTACCCCGGCCAAAATCGCAACCGCCCTCTTGGTAATGGCGATTCCCATCCTTGACGTGGCTTGGCAAATTTTTGACCGCATCCGACGAGGGCAAAGCCCATTTCGGGGGGATCGTGGGCACCTGCATTTTCGCCTATCAGACGGCGGGCTACCAACTCCAACAATTGTTATCGGCTACTACGCTGCATCAGCCCTGTTTGGGCTAGTGGCTATTTTTGCTCCGGGGTTGTGGAAATTAATTCTGTTGTTGGGGATTTCAGTCGTTGTGCTAGGCTCCCTACGTTGGCTGTCTGGCAGATAGCTATTGGCTATT
>JAHDGV010000505.1:0-1367 GCA_020631655.1 Chloroflexota bacterium
GATGTTGCCATAATTACTACCCCCGGGCGAACATTCGCGCCCTCATAAAAAACAAAACGTGCGGCCAGTCAGTTTCAGTCATATGCTGATCAACCGGCCCACTCTCTAAATCAGTATTAAAAATTTTGTGTTCCCCCCGCTTTATTTTGGAATCAACCCCAAATAAAAGTGGAAACAACACCTCGTACAGTTCGTTTGCGTCAGTCTGCCCGCTGCCAAAACAGCGAAACATAAAGCGCATACTTGCCACATTGTGGTTGTAATTCCCCTGCCCGCCGTCGGCCGCAAAGCAAATGGCTGGCCCGTCAGACGGCTTGTAATCAGCGCTTTCAGGTGGCTCTCTATGCCCGGCCCAAACACGATTACCCACTAAGCCAACAACTTCCGGCTGTGCCAGCAGAAACGCCAACATTTTTTGCTTATAATCAGCCATCAACAATCACAAATCCATCGTTAATCAAATGCTCAATACGGTCAGCTTCATCAGACCGGCAATCCCATTCAATCGACCCCTTTTTTAGGATGATCGTTGTGGGCTCAACAGCCTCAACAGTTTCTTTAACCGTCTCAACTGCGGCCGGTTTGCTAGATTTTTTCTTGCTCATAGTTTGATTTCCTTTGCAACAATGCCCGGTGCCTGTGCCGCCGTCTGCTCAACCGCCGTCCATAAAAACGGCTTTTTCGTTTCGTTTATCAGGCTGTACTCGGCCGCAAACCCAGCCACCGCCCCATTTTCTGGTGCAGATTGGGGCGACAATGCCCGTTTATCTTCGACATTGGCCGGGGCATACGTGTTCACACCCTGCCCAACCACATAGCCACTATTGACCATGAAACCAGTATCAACCTGCCCATTCCGCTCAATGTTGTTTTTCGCGTGCCCTACAACCTGCAACGCAATGCCATCAACGGCCCGGTCAAGCCCTTTGGCTACCAGCAACATCAACTCAGTGTCACGCCATTTAACAGTCATCAAACCGCCCGTCAGTCACCACCGCCACGTCACACACCCAGCCACTTGGCCCCATGCGCGGATCGCCCACGATTTCAAAATCTTGTGGTGTGTAATCTGGCACATCAAAACGCTTGGTCAGCCTAAAACAGTCCTTAGAGCAAACGTCTGTGCCGTATGGCAGCCGCAAACGGCCGTCAATCTGCGCCACATCACCCTCACCCTGAACCTCCATCGGCCGATGCACATACGAAAAGCCACATTTCAGCTCGGCCAACATGTGGTATTTAGCCACCGGCACGTTATATACATCCGTTTCGGCCGTGCTGTGCTTCCACACGTGGCCAGCGTCCATCATGTGGCCGCTTTGGGCATCCTGCATACACGCCAATTCATCTGGCTTAAATTCATGCAT
>JAHDGV010000505.1:1467-3502 GCA_020631655.1 Chloroflexota bacterium
TCACTCAAATAGGGCACCTTGGCCGTAATCGTTCGCACGCTGCGTCGGCTGCGGTGGTACCGCGCCTGCTTCATGCAATGGTCATACCACTGCGAGCGTGAAAAATTACCGCCATCGGCACCAAATGTATACAGGTGGGCCACAGCCCCCGCCTTATCTGCCCAGATCTCCCCGGCCGCTGCATGAAAGTCATACACCGGCACAAAATCCGCATTCGCCGTTACCCCGTCATCGTCAAACTCAGACACCCCATTGGCGTCCGGGTCGCACAAATAACGGTTTAGCGTCTCAGTCAGGATGACGTCCGTATAGAACGCCACCCCATCACTGTCCAAAGTCGGCTTAATCGCCTCCCCTGTCATGCGTTTCAATCTGTTTAGTTCATCAGCGGTTGGTGTCGCCATGTCCCACCTCTAGTTGTTCAATCTACGGAGTCAATACAGCGAACGGGTAACGGGTAGCTGCTGTCCCATTTACCAAGTTGGTCGGGTTTGGCAGCGCCCATGCAATGCGCATAACCGCACGCAACGCGATCATGTCCTGTTGCATCAGGTTGTAAACAATCGCACCAAGGTTGTCAGTGACAACGCCCTCGGTGAAAACGCGGAACGTCATATCCTGACGAACACCCCAGTACAGCTGTGACCAGTCCCCAGCGATTTGCAAGGTCGATGCCGCGTCAAACCCGTTACGCGGGAAATAAACCGGCGCACCATCTAACTGATACTGTGTCGCACCTTGTACAGTGCTGTTGAAAATCGGCACCCCATCAGTTGCTCGCAAGCTGCGCAATTTCGCTTTTTGGCTAATCGCTGCCACGTGGCCATTGACCATGTACCCATCAGCCTCAACTTGGCTTAAAAGACCACCTGTACCCATGATCGTGTCATAGATATCTTCTGGCAGCGCCTCTTGGGTTGCCAAGCTCAGATTGTTTCCCGCCGCCACAGCACCAGCGGTGATATCAGTCGGCCATGATGCTGGTGCATTCGTGCCATGCAAAACAGCGTTATCAAAAACAGTCCCAAACGCCTCGCTAATACGCGGCATCGCTTGGCCGATAATGTCAAAATCAGCGTCATCAACCACAGCTTCAGGCATAGGAACCACAACCGCGATTTCTTCAACGTTGAAATAGGTATTAGCCCACGTCAGTTCAGTCGTTTGTTTTAATCCGGTGTCTGATGGATTCACAAAATAAGCCAGCGGCAAGGTATCCAAAACTGGAACCCGCGCCTGTGCTTTTGAAAAATTAGAAACGCGGTTACCCAACTGCATCACAGTTGAACTGGTTAACGCGCCTTGGATGATCTGATCGCGATACTCTTCACTAATCAACGCATCCGCGTCTGTTCTTGAAATAATGTCGTTATACGGCATAGTGTTTTATCCCCGATGGGCTAATTCTCTGCCCATCTAATTTAAAATTTTTTATACGCGGCTCTTGCCTCGCACAATCGCACGGATTAGCGCGTTTGCGTCTTGGCCCTTGCCGCCCGGTGCGTGGCCACTGCCAATGTTCCCCGGTGGTGTCTGCTTGCTAATAAATAAGGTTGGGTGGGCCGCTTTCAGCGCCTCGATGTTTACCCGCCCTTGTCTGTCAAATGCATCCATCTTTTCGGCCGCAAGAAAGGCCAATTCAGGGTCCTGCACCATCCCCCCCGTATCTGTGAGGAAATTGGTTTTTTTAGTTGCTGATTCAACCTGTGCCTGCAAGTCTCGGATTGTTTTTTGCAATCCTTCATTGCCCTCGGCCGCTTTCTCTAAGCCTTTTAATTGCTTAGCGAACGAATCCCGCTCATTTCGCGCCGCCTGCAACGAATTTTTCAACCCGCCCACATGCGTCTCAAAAAGCCCTTTATGCTCATCGCTCAAACCGCCCAACACCGTATCCCACGTTGCTGGCTGATTGTTCGCGCCTCCGGCCGATTGGCCGCCTGCACCCTCTGGTGCCTGTTGCCCAGAATCTGGGCCGTTGTTTGCATCTGACATAATTACTCCTGGCATCTCGCCAATCTGTCGGGCATCTCGCCCA
>JAHDGV010000058.1:0-10183 GCA_020631655.1 Chloroflexota bacterium
GAGGCTGAGAAATTTGGTTTGATCAACCGCGTGTATCCACAAGAAGTCATGATGGATGAAGCGATTAAATTTGCGGCCCAGATCGCTGATCGTGCTCAGATCGCTGTTCAGGCAGCCAAAGCGGCGATTAATGCCTCGTTCGAAATGCCGCTTTCTGCCAGCGTGGCTCATGAGCGTGTTTTGTTCTACTCCCTCTTTGCAACTGAAGATCAGAAAGAGGGTATGGATGCGTTTGTGAACAAACGTAAACCTGAGTGGAAAAACCAATAACCTAAACTCGAACGGCCCAAGAGTATTTAAATACTCTTGGGCTGTATTATTTGGTGTAACCTTTGAAATCATCTATGCAACAATTACGCAAAGCCATCCTTATCTTCAGCACCCTTATGTTGTTGCTGACCGCCGGTGCGGTTGGTGCGGCCGAGGTCATTACAAATGAAGAGAGTTGGACCCTAACCCCATCCCAAACAATTGATGATGATCTTTATATCAACGCTGATGAAGTCATTATCGAAGGAACGGTCAATGGAGACATTGTTGCTCTGGGTGAATATCTGCGGATCCAAGGGGAAGTCAACGGAGATGTAATTTTCTTGGGTGGGGGTGTTCGCGTGGATGGGGTTGTTAATGGTGATGTACGTGCGGCCGCCCTATCTATCGAAATCACGGGGGAAGTGACTGACGACTTAACGGCCGCTAGCTTTGGAATCATCGGCCTAGACGATCCTTTGCGCATAGGTGAAAACCGATCACTGACCCCCGGCACCCGAGTTGTTGGAGGCACAATTGGTGACGACATTTATGGATATAGCGGAATTGGGCTCATTAAGCTAGAAGACGCTACTGTAAACGGTGATATCTTGGGACAAGCATCAGGGCTTGAGCTGGTGAACAGCCAAGTGGTTGGTAGTGTTGATCTTTCAGTTTTGCAAATTGTGGCTGATGAGGAAAGCCGTATTCTCGGCCCTAACGGCTTGAGCTACCGGAGCACCATCCCGGCAGAGGTTTCTACATTAACCGACAATGTTCAGTTCGAGGCGATTGAGCCGCCCGCGACAGATTGGATCGGTATTTTACGAACCGTTGTCGGCCGTGCGGCCGGGTTTGCGATTGTCGGTTGGGCCATTTTGCGTTTTCGGCCGAACTGGTTGGTTGAACCGGTTGCGGCTATCAATGCCCGTACGGTTTGGGCCAGCTGGCTGGGACTGACGATCGCAGGCACCGCATTTTTTGCCGCCTTTGGACTGGCTATTCTCATCTCATTTTTCTGGGGGGGATTGGCCGCGCTCGTTTTTTCCGGCTTTATCCTGTTTACCTTGGGAACCATCTGGTTTATGAGTCCACTGATTACCGGATTTTGGTTAGGGCAACGATTTTCAGAACAACCATTTCAAGGCTTAATGATCGGCTCTATTGTTTTGGTTATTTTCCAAATGGTCCCACTGTTTGGATTAGGCGTTTCCCTCTTTTCGTTTGTGCTGGCTTTGGGGGGATTGGTGCTGGCTCCCCGGATAGAAGATTTACCAAGTCAAGTTTAACCCAACCCTAGGGGAGCCAAGTTTCATGCACGTGGTGCCATTTTAATCCGGCCGGAGCTGACTCATCTTCACTTAAAAGTGCACTGCTTACTCTCCCTTTCCACTCTGTTTCCCCTTTCTCTAGTTGCCATTCCTCATATGTAGCCAGATAAAAATTGCCCATCTGGTGCTGAATCTGCATCTTTTTAACTTCAATATCTAAGCCCGGCCGCTGGTTGTGCGCCTCAAAAAGCCCCTGACCCAACTGCTTAATTCCAACCATCTGTCCCGATGGGGGGACCATCACAAAATCATCAGCTGTGGCTGAACTAAACTTTTCAAATTCTTCAGCCGTTTTGGGTACAACACCGTTAAACCAATCGATAAAAAATTGATGCAGACGGCTAATCTCGGCCGCAACTTCATCATTCGTAATTCTTAAAGCCTTTTTCATATGACCTTCTATCCCCTTATTTGTGCCAGAACCTGTGCTATAATCTTTGTCCTGCACTCAAAATAACATTAAATATTGGCATCATAATGATAGCTGATCTGAATTGGAGATAAAAATGGCAAAGAAACCACCTTCAGCATACACAAAGCGCGTGATCAAAAAACAGCGTACCTTCCGTGATTGGGCCATCATCGCAATTTATATTGTGTTGGCATTGGCACTTGTAGTTCCACTTGTTGCAAGTTTGTTTGGGTCAACCGGCGGCCACGGCTTTTAAATTATTCAGGGAGCCTGTTCTTTCTCATCTTAACCGCTTACAAATTAAATCGAGCTTATTCACTTTCGCGTTGGTTGGTTAAACCCAGCCTCTCAAACGGTAGTAGACCATCCCTACATATTCTTTCATCGACCGAGTTGTGACATCTAAAAATTGAGATTGGGGAACCGTGTTTAACGGTTTAAAGTTTTTGCCCAGATTGCCATTTGTTATGTCCGGATCTCCAGTCACAAAGTAATCTGTAGGAGCGGGGATTACTTTGATGCCTGCTTTTTCAAACACAGCGACAGCCCGTGGCATGTGAGTTGCGGTTGTGATCAAGATTATTTCGTCTAGCTGGTTTTGCTCTAGGAGCTCGGCCGTGTATAACGCATTTTGTCGGGTATTCTCAGATTCAGTTTCAAATATCAGAGCGTCGGCCGGAACATCGAGCATCTGCAATAGCGTTCCCATGTCCTGAGCCTCTGAGCGGTTTGGTCCAGAATCCCAATAAAGCGAAACCCATCCACCCGAGGTGATGACGAGTGGGGCGTAGTCTTGGTGATACAAAAACGCCGCGTGTAAAACTCGGTCTCCCCCTTCATCTACTTCTGGATGTTGGCGGGGTGGCAAACCGGGATTCACACCACCACCCAAAACTACAATCGCATCGGCCTGCGGATTCTGAGTAAGTGGGGGATATTGTGACTCAAGACTATGAGAAATCCAGTGGGCAATGTAAAAGTTTCCCCCCAGCATCAGTACCAAAAATCCCAATAGTGCCAACCATGACCGGCCGGTCCATTTTCGTTTATATGCATCCATCACCACCATGATCAGAAAAATGACCGTTGCAAGGCCGGTGGGATACAGAAAGAGGGGGATGAGTTTTGTTAAGAAAAACAAATCAGAAAAGTAGAGCTCGAGCTTGTTACAAAGAGGTTTAGAACACTCTCTTTAGATATCTTGGGCACATGTAGCTTATATCGTTGTGAGGTCCTATTTAAACACAATCAACAACTATGCGAATTTTGAACTATTTGGCAAATCCTTTAGCCTTGAGATGTTCATATCCCTCAAGAATCCAATCACTTTTATCCATTTCCAAAATAAGACGCGGCGTATGGTTTAAAGCGTTTAGTTCTTCAAAAAGCGCAAAGAAATTGAGGCTGCCCTTGCCAGGTGGCCAGTGACGATCCTGCAAACCATCGGTGTCTTGAATATGAACGTGCCCCAGCAAATCACCGGCCGCGGCTACCCATTGATCGGCCGAAGGGCCGCCGATCTGCTGCATCAGCATCGCATGGCCTACATCCAGGCTCATTCTGACAAAATCAGATTTAAAAGATTGCACAAGATCCAACAGCAGATCTGGGTTTCTGTCATGAATGTTTTCAATCACAATTGTGCAACCTAAGTCGGCCGCCGTAGAAACCACATCTTTTAATGTGCTGTGGGCCGCCTCGATTTCCAGCTTACGTCGCGTACCTTTTGTCAGGTTTAAAAAATGATTCCCAAAATAGTCAAATGGACTGTGGATGACCATGTGTGTTGCCTGAATCGCCTCAACAAATTCGAGCGCCTGCATCATTCTGTCACGCACAACCTGCTGGATTTTGGTGTCGAAGGCATTTATTTTGATCCCGTAAAATGGGCCATGAACCCCCATCCGGCCGGTGTAGCCATCGAGCTGGCTTTTAATTTGACCCGCCAACGGCCGCCAATCTGCATCGAGAATGGCCGGCATACATGGATCTTGAATTTCAATATCCCGATTTTCAGACAAAATCCAATCACGGTACTTGGGCAAGTCAAAAGACAATAGGGCGGCACCAACGGCCGGGGGATTACTTGATGTCAAAATAGACCTCTTTTTTAGATATGTAAGGCTCAAGGGTATTTTTAATTAACTCAACATTGTTTTCAACCAGCTGTTTTTGGTCAGGCCAAAATAAGTTCCCAATATTTTCCAGCGGCCGCCACTCAGGGCAATAGTCATGTTCCACATCAGTTGGACTGAATTCAACTTGATCGGTTAAAAAGAGAAAGAAGTGAATCGTGACCCAGTTTGTTTTGCGAAAGCCCATCCGCTGATTAACACTCAACTTTTGCAGGAGCTCTAGCTGATGAATCCCAGCCTCCTCTCCGATTTCACGAAAAGCAGCTTGTTCAACTGTTTCTCCCGCTTCAACGCCACCTTTAGGTAGTACGGCTCGGTCTCCTTTGCCGCGTTCGCGCACAACGGCAACCAAAATGTTTTGGCTTTCTGGATCGATGCGGCACACAATGCCCCCGGCCGAAATTCGATCTGGCAGGTTGGGTAAACGGGTGTAGTAACTATCAGTGATGAGGGGAGTTTGAGTTTGCATATTAGAAATTATTCGGTTTAAAGTACCCGGTCATAGGATGTGAGTACGCCATGACAATTGTGGATAACTCGTTGTTTTCTGTGGAAAACTGTGGATAACATTGCAAAAAGCCTGTTTTTAATCACATTTTCGTCTGAAACTGGACTAAAAAATCGCTGGTAATAAAAAAGCCCTAATGCGACAAAATTTCACATTAGAGCTTGGGTTTTCTTAGTTGAACCTATTTTACTGATCCTGCTGTTGTAATTCGGCCGGTTCTTCAGGTTGTTGTTGGTTGCGAGATGCAGCTTGCTGATCGGCCGCTTCGTATGCCGCATGATCGTCACGTAATTTGTGCAGTCCATTTCGAACAACTGTTAGTGACCGAAGCAAATCATCTTCTAGTCGAGAAAGCTGATTCAGCACATACATGTCCGCATCGTCTTTTAAGCGGGCCGCTTCATTGTGTGCTCGGTCTTCTATCTTAGAAGCGCGATCTTGAGCCAGTTTTACAATTGAGTCACGGTCAAGCATTTCATCGGCTTCTTTCTTGGCGATGCCTTTGATCCGCTCTGCCTCTTCACGAGTCTGAGCCATGACGCGATCTTTTTCGGCATAAATCCGGCCGGCTTTCTTAACCTCTTCAGGGATATTGGCCCGCATCTGATCCAAGATATTGAAGATACGATCTTCATCCACAATGATGCTTGCGGTCATTGGGATGCGTCGGCTTTCCAATAATAGTTTTTCCATTCGATCAAGCAGGTGCAAAATATCCATAACAATCTGTCCTAGTGGTTTGTCAACAACCATTTGTTGTACTTGTACAACATGCGTCTGCACATTATAGACGAAAACGGGGAAAATGTGCAATGGTTCCCCCTAATCGCCTAATTTGGGTTCAAAAACTAGAATTTGCAGGTCAGTGGTGGAGTGATGTGAAGAGAAAAAAAGAGCGGTTACTGCTTTTTATACCAATCCCGATCTTCCGCATAAAATTTGTACAGAGCCTTCTCAACAACAGGTGGAACCATCCCACCCACGTCGCCGCCCAGCGACGCGATCTCCCGAAGGGTGGTACTGCTTAAAAATGTATGGTCCTCTTGCGTGATAAAGTTGATCGTCTCGATGGCCGGGTTTAGTCGCCGATTGGCCATGGCACTCCGGAACTCAGCTTCAAAATCAGAGAAGACGCGCATCCCTCGCACAATAACAGTAGCGTCAATGTCATCTGCAAAATCGACAAGCAGGCCGGTAAACCGAGAGACCTCAACATTGGGCAGATGCGCAACCACCTCTTCAATCATTTGTACACGGTGTTCGATTGAAAAGATGAGTTTTTTGATCGGGATTCTGTGGTCGTAGACCCCAACTGTTAACTTATCAAATAAGTTGGCTCCGCGTGTGATCAGGTCAAGGTGCCCATAGTGGATTGGGTCGAATGTGCCGGCAAAGACTGCGTGTATGGTTTTAGACATGGGGTTGGAGGGGAGAGTAAAGAGTAGAGGGGGAAGCGGTGAGCCCATTCCCTCTACTCTCTACCCTTTACCTAACTAATGTCTCCAGCGTTTGCCCAAAACTTGGTCACACGCTCGTGGAGGTATTTGTGTTCCGGCCGTGTTAAACCGGGATCGTCGTTAAAAATCTTTTCCGCTTCGTCACGAGCGGCTTTTAACATTCCCGCCTCGGTAAACGAAGCGAGTTGAAGTTCAGGTAATCCACTTTGGCGTCGGCCGAAGAATTCTCCCGGGCCGCGCAACTCTAAATCTTTTTCAGCTAGTTGGAAGCCATCGTTTGTTTGCTCCAACGCTTTTAACCGCTCTTCGGTGTCCCCCGTTGCATCGCCTGCCACAAGCAAACAGTAGGATTTGTGCTTGCCACGGCCGACCCGGCCGCGTAGCTGGTGAAGCTGTGCTAACCCAAACCGATTGGCATTCTCGATCATCATCACCGTGCTGTTGGGGACATCTACCCCAACCTCGATCACCGTGGTTGAAACCAAGATGTCGATTTCACCTGCATAGAACGCACGCATCACAGCCTCTTTCTCGGTCGATTTCATTTTGCCATGTACAAGACCCAGCTTTAGATCAGGGAAAATTTCGGTAGAAAGCCGCTCATACTCTTCAACGGCCGCCGTTGCTTCCATCTTTTCAGACTCTTCTACCAGCGGACAAATGATGTACGCTTGCCGACCCTTTTCGATCTGTCCGCGCACAAAGGCGTAAGTCCGCTCTTTGGCCCGTGGGCGAATCCAGTGGGTATCAATTTCTTGGCGGCCGGGAGGCATTTCATCCAACACAGAAAGATTTAAATCGCCAAACAAAGTCAGCGCCAACGAGCGGGGAATCGGGGTGGCCGACATCACTAAAAGATGGGGGGTCAAGGTGACACCATTAACTTCTGGTCCTTTTGCCCGCAAAGCACCCCGTTGGTCAACCCCAAAGCGGTGCTGCTCGTCGATGACGGCAAGACCTAAGTTTTTAAATTCAACATCTTCTTGAATCAGGGCATGGGTTCCAATGACCAGATCAATTTCACCGGCCGCAAGCTGTGCATAAATCTCCCGTTTTTGTGCCGCTGGGACTCCGCCAGTGAGTAACGCAAGGGTGTACCCCATCTGTTTAAGCAGATCTTGTAACCCGTTAAAGTGTTGCTCAGCCAAAATTTCAGTGGGGGCCATGAGGGCCGTTTGGGTTCCGGCCGAAATTGCGCCGACGATGGCTGCGGCCGCCACAACCGTTTTGCCTGCACCCACATCTCCCTGCAACAGCCGGTTCATCGGCTGAGCATTTTTCATATCCGCTTGCAACTCATCAACCACACGCCGCTGTGCGCGGGTCAACATATAAGGAAGACTGTGGATAAAGTTATTGATTTGCTCGCCGCGAACGTTAAGTGCCCGGCCGGGTGATCCGACCCACTCATGCTGTTGACCCAGCATGCCTAGCTGGAGCAAAAATAGCTCGTCAAACATCAGCCGTCGCCGGGCCGCGATCAAATCATCCATCCCGTCTGGCAAATGAATTTGCTGGAGCGCTTGGGTCAGATTGGGCAGATTTTGTCGTTGTCGAACCTCTTCTGGCAGTTGATCAGGTACTTTGGCTGACCATTCATGCACCGTGGTTTTCAAAATCTGCTGCATGCGATAGTTGCTCAACCCTTTGGTTAGCGGGTAGATCGGCACAATTTGGCCGTTGCGCAACGCATCCATCGAGAGCAGTTCCCAAGATGGGTTGTTGAACACTTTGCGGCCCAAATATTGTTCGACGGTACCTGACATGACAATGCGCAAGCCTGAGCGCAGTTTTTCTTTTAGCCACGGCTGGTTGTACCAAGTGGCAGATATTTTTCCGGTTCCATCGCTGATGACCGCCTGAATGACGACTTGGTTATTGCGCGATTTGCGAGCGCGTACTTCCCAAATGGTGCCGATCAAGGTCACTTTTTCACCATACTCCAGCCGGTTAATCGGCTTCATGGTGGTGTAGTCATCATATTTGCGGGGGTAAACGTGGATCAGATCCCCAATTGTTTCGACTCCCAGCTTTTCAAGCAGATCGGCCATTTTGGGACCAACCCCTTTAATCTTTTCTACCGATTGAGACAGACCAACAGGGTCTGGTGTGCCGGGTTGAGTTGGTGGCGTTTTCTTTTTGTTTGGCTCTTTTGCTGTGGCTTCTTTTTTGGCAGGACGCGTTGATTTTTGCTGGGGTTGGGACGAGCGCTTGGAAGCAGGTTGCTCTTTTGGTTCGTTTGATGCTTCGGCCGCGGCGTTATCAATCGCCTGATTCATCGATTCTTCAACTGCATCTAAATGTTTTTCAGTTTCCGTTGGTGGTTCAGGTTTTGTAGGCTTTTGTGAGGATGGGGGGGAGCTATTTGCAGATAGCTCCGCTACACGAACTTTGCGGTCTGCCAATTTGCCTATCAATCGATCAACTAGCATTTTGCGGCCGCTACCAGACATCTGACCGTAATCTGTTAACGCATCGGCCGTTTGCTCAATAAATGCATTGTCCGCTTCATCAATTGCGACTTCACGCGCTTGCTCTACCCAAAATGAAACAAATTGCCGGATGCCTCCGACAACGGCCTTATTTTTATATCCTTGTTGGGCCTCAAGTTTTAAAACGCTTTGAAGGCGATCAAATGGTTTTGACATATGGGGGGATTATACCTGTAACTGTTTGAGGGTGACACCTTTTCTGTTTTCATTTTTTTACAGCGTAATTTGATGCAAAAAAGCGGCCCTATTTCATCCCATGCTTCTTTGAAAAGATAAGAAAGTCGCTAAAAGAGAGTTTTTAGACAGGATATTTACGGGGTGCCATAGGACATTTACGGGTTGAGACTTGAGCGTGTTTTATCTTCAATTCATAATGCCCTGACTTGATTTTTAAGCGCTATGAATCTAACCCGCGTTGTCAGCACGTATGTATTAGCAACGTGTCTGAATCAGAAAGGTGGAAGCATGGCCTAACGTCAAAATAACAGTATGCGTTTAACGTTTTTGACACTAACGCAGGAAGGATTTAATGATTATGAACAATCAAACTAATACAACAAACAACCAAAACTTGCAGGGCACTAACGAAGACCCATTTATTGAGCAACGTTTTGATCCAACAGACGCAAATAGCGTCATTCGCGCGGCCGAAGCCCCACTACCAACAGATTATGGCAAATTTACGGCCGTTGTTTATCAAGATTTAAAGAACCACAAAGAGCACATGCTTCTAAAAATGGGGGATGTCTCTTCAGGAGCAATCGTCCGTGTCCACTCAGAATGTTTGACCGGCGATCTTTTGGGCTCGCAAAAATGTGACTGTGGCTCTCAGCTAGAACTGGCGCTCAAAAAAATCAGCGCTGAGGGCAAAGGGGTTTTGCTGTACATGCGGCAAGAAGGGCGCGGCATCGGCCTCGCCAACAAGATGAAGGCGTACGCGTTGCAAGCACAAGGTGTTGACACGCTTGATGCCAATCTTCAGCTCGGCCTACCGGCCGATGGGCGTGATTATGGCGTTGCGGCCGAAATGCTGAAACAAGAAGGAATCGATGATATCCGCTTGATGACCAACAATCCGCTAAAAGTTGAGGGATTGCAAGAGCATGGCATCAACGTATTGGGCCGCGAATCGCATGAAATCGTGGCGATTGGTGAAAACGATGACTATCTGCACACCAAAGCTGAGCGGATGGGACATATCCTGACCTTCAACGGCGCAGCCGTGGCGGTAAAAGACCGTGATTTTGAATTAGCCGTTAACGATCCGCACCCACTAGAGATTTAGGTATAGGGCGCATTCAGTAAAATAGATAAAAAGGGCTCGCTCTGATTTTAAGGGGGGGCCCTTTTTGTTTGGATGCCAGTTCAATAATCGATATATTTGGATAACCATTAACTTCCAAGGTATCCAATGAATCAACCCACACTTACCGATATTCAACTTTACGCTGTTGGCCCTGACAGTGAAAAACAGAGCTGGTCCGCTTTTCTCGGCCCGATGCACGAAGCCTTAATTGTTGCAGAGCTTACCTTTGACAACGGGCAAAAAGGGATTGGTGGAATCTCTCGCTGGACCGAGCATGAATTTGATCAAACGGC
>JAHDGV010000058.1:10283-19912 GCA_020631655.1 Chloroflexota bacterium
GAGCGGCTCTGGCGGCTCCATTTTTAGTAGGCAAAGGATTGCACGACTGGCCTCGCACCGTGGCTGAGATGTCGCGCCGTTACATTCCACTCCACGGATACGCGATGGCTTTATTTGATATCGCGTGGCACGATGCCAAGGCAAGATCAATCGGCCTGCCGATTTACCAAATGCTGGGAGCCGCCCACCATAAAATGCGAGCATATGCCTCCAGCCCGCTTTACAAAACCCCACATGAATACATCGATTATTGTCACAAGATGCTGGCTGAAAAATTTACAGCGATCAAGATCCACGCGCGCGGCTTTTTTAAAGAAGATTACGCCGTGGTTCAAGCCATCCATGAAGAATTTGGTGACCGGCCGATCGGCTGGAGCCTTGATGCAGATGCCAACTACACTCAGCAAGAAGCTTTAAAGATGGGACGACTGCTAGACAAATGTGGCTGGGATTTTTTTGAAGAGCCGATCCCCGATAATGACTTAGACGGCTACCAGGCACTAGCGGCCGCGCTCGACATTGATATTGTGAGTGGCGGCAACACTTTGTGTGACCTGAACATGATGAAGCACGCTCTGGAGCAACGCTGTTGGGACCGTGTGCGAACAGACATCACTAACATTGGTGGCTTTAGCGTGGCCGGTGATGTGATGAGCCTCGCCCGGGCCTATCGGCAAAAGGTCGAATTGCAGTGCTGGGGTTTCACGCTTTCGCAAGCGGCCAATCTGCATTTGATGCTGGCCAATGCAAACAGTGAATATTTTGAGCTTGTGACCCCGTTTGAAAAATATGAGTTTGGGGCTAAACAAGGATTCCGGCCGGACGCAGATGGGTTTATACACCCGACAGATTTACCCGGCCTTGGCATAGAATTGGATTGGGAGAAACTAGAGCCGTTCGTTTATTTACAGAGGGAATTTAAAATTTAAATCAGACTGGTTTTTTGATAGAAACAAAGGAAGATACCCCCATGACGTATACCCTGAACTTACCCAGCAACTATAAATCTAACCTCCCAGTTTTTGGCAACTTTGATGTGATTGTCGTGGGCGGTGGCCCGGCCGGGATTTCGGCCGCAGTCACGGCGGCTGAGTGCGGCCGATCAGTTTTGATTATCGAACGGCGAGCCTTTTGTGGCGGCGCGGCCGTCTCTGGCATGTCCGGCACCATTTGCGGGTTGTATCTGACAGTTGATGAGCCGCACGGTACCGTGCCTGAACAGCTGATTTTTGGCTTTGCTGAGCGCTTCCGTCGAACCCTTTATACCGAAGGTGGCTTAACCAATCCCCAAGTCTACGGGAAAACGTGGGTCGCTACCCACGACTGCGCCACCTACAAGCGGGTCTCCAACGATCTGTTGCGCGGGGCCGGGGTGACGATGTTGCTTCACACCCAAATGATCGACGTGATCACCGATGAAAACACGCTCAATGGGGTGGTGCTCCACACCAAATCTGGCTTTACGAGTGCGTATGCAAAACGGATCATCGACTGTAGTGGAGACGCCGATGTTGTGTATCGGATGGGGCTTAAAACGAATAAAGGGAACAACGGTGTCATCCAAAATCCAACCATGATTTTCAAGATGGGGAACGTGGATATGAAGACCTATCTTGATTATTGGGGACACGACACGATTTCACCGCCCAAAGTGGTGGATATGTTGTATGCCCACGATGAGCTGTTGCGCAAAAAAGTCTGGCTTTTCCCCACAGTCAACGAGGGAGAGCTCCTAGTCAACGCCACAAAAATTACTGGTTTTGACGGCCGGGCGCTCGATGTAACTGATCCGGTGGATCATACAGAAGCGGAACAGTTTTCAATGATTCAGGCTCGCGCCTTTTTCAAATTTATGGTGGACAATGTACCCGGTTGTGAAAATAGCTACTTCATCGACTATGCGCCAGAGGTGGGGGTGCGTCAGACCCGCTCGATTGATGGGGTAGCCCGCCTGATGAATGACGATGTGGTTAACACACGCAAATTTAAAGATGGAATTGCTCGCACCTCATGGCCGATTGAACTGCATTACGGTGCTAAACCGAAAACCGAATGGCTCATCAACGAATATTATGAGGTGCCGTTCCACACGCTGGTGCCCAAAGTGGGAGACAACATTATTGTGGCCGGCCGCTGTTTAAGCAGTGAGCATGAGGCGCTAGCCAGTTGCCGAGTGACAGCCCAATGTTTTGAGTACGGCCGGGCGGCGGCGTTGGCGGCCGATCTTTCGATCAATGAGAATCTGCCGTTTCAACAGATTGATGGGGTGCAAATGGCTGAACTCATGGAAAAAACGGAGCATAGGCAGTAGGTTTTGCTACAGACTTCGGAAGTTTCAAACTATCGTGTTAATGGCAGATTGATGGGATAAAAACTTCCGAAGTCTTTGACTAAATTAAAAAGGGCCGCCCTGATTTTCAGAGCGGCCCTTTTGTTTGTGTGTTTTGATGAAGGTTGCTTTATCCAGCTAGTTCTTTTTCCTTCATTTCAAGCTTCATTTTTTCAACCGACTTAACCAAGAACACTGTGCCACCATGACACAAAAGTCCAATGGCCCAGAAGCCCACGGGGGTTAATGACCACCAATCGGCCGGATTTGTGAGCAAGTTGATAAGCAACATACTGCCTGCACCCATCAGAAAACTGATTAGATGAACACGAAAAGACAGATCAAGGCCAAACATCTCTTTTGATTTGCGGGCCTGTGGCTCATATTTGTCTTCATCTACAACTAGATCTTTGATTGTTACATCATAGATGTTTGCCAGTGCGGCGGCCGAGTCTTGAGACGCGCGACTACCATTTTCGATCCGTTGAATTGTACGCGGGCTAATGCCTGCCATTTCAGCTACCTGCTCTTGAGACCAGAAACGCTCTTTGCGTAACAGTCGTAATTTGTCTGAATCAAGATTAATTTTCACGAGACCTCCTGTGTGATTCTCAATGATTGTTCATCGAGATCATTATTGCATTGTGGGAGGCAATTGACAACGACAGTGACCCGTCATCTACCCGACAGACAGCTTCCAATTTGAGAAATCTTGGGAGTTTACAGATCTGAATCGCCAGCATCTTCCCGTCTTGCAACTCGGAATACGGCTACAAATGCCAATATCTCGATGATGACGATAACAACATGGACCCAGAAATCAACCGTGGGGGTAGCTGTGGCATCTGCTAATGGGAACAGCGGGTCAATGATCATCTCTTGACCTTCACGAACGATGTTCATGAACAAGACAACCAGAAATTGCTTTGGATTTTGGGTGATCAGGACAAAAATAGCCCCAAGCGCCAATGTCGCTGTTCGGCCGCCTAAGGTGTAAATAATATTCAGGTCAGGTATACCCGCCAATGTGACACCGGATTCCAAGATGACACCGTGATCAAAGTAGTACCAAAAAACTTGCATCAACATGATGAGCACAAGAATTATTTGGACTACATTGACCCAAATTGGAATAGGCGTTTTTAAATTCTTAAACATACTTTCTTCTCCTTTTGTTTCTTTGGGAAGAAAGTTTATTTTGAAGCCCCTAAAAGTTATTGGTGTTTTTTAATTTGAATCTGGTGTTTTTCAGTCCGAAATGAGATTTGTGGTCAAAGGAAGCTAGAAATCAATTCCAAATTGGTATTTTTCTAAAGCAGATGGCACAAACGGAATGCGTCATAGACGGCCGAATGGATCGTGCGGCTACTAACCGCATCGCCGATCCGATGGAGTTCAAAGCCGGTATCCCATTCACCCTGTTGCGGTTGTGGTTTGCTGGCAATAAGGGTGTTGATGTCGGTTACACCATTGTTGCACGACTCATCTCGTAGCTCGTGATAAAGATCGGCCGATGGAGTTGTTCCCTGCGCAACGATGATCTGATCTCCGATAAAGCTGTGTTCGGTGTCGGTCAGCTCATGCTTGAAGGTTGCTTTGAGTTTGTTGCCAACCTGCTCAACGCGGGCGATTTGCAAATCAATCTCAACCGGAATACCGTGTTGCTGGAACCGTTTGCGGTGCATTACCTGCTCTGAGCCACCCATCTCAACAGCCAGTTGGGAGTCGATTGTCATGTAGCTGACTTTGGCTCCGGCCTGCGCCAAATGTACGGCACAACTTGGCCCCTGATGCCGGCCGATCCCATCGTAAAAGATGACGTCTCGGCCGCTGAACTTGGCGGGATGTTGCATCCCATCCCATACAGATGCGCAGAGTTCCGCCCCTTCAAATCCAGAAAAGTAGGGTGTGCCTCCCGTGGCTATTAGCACCACGTCCGGTTTTTCGGCTAGGATGGCTTGCGCCGTGGCGCGATTGTTGAGCCGCACATCAACGTTGTGATGGGCCAACTCGTTTTTGCGCCAAGTGACGATATCTTGCAAATTGCTCCGGTGGCTAAATTTTGAGGCGATGTTAAGTTGGCCGCCCAGCTTGTCGCCAGTCTCAAAAAGCACCACGGTGTGCCCCCGCTCGGCACAAACCCGAGCCGCTTCTAAGCCTGCCACACCGCCACCAACAACAACGACTCGGCGTGGTGCTGAGGCGGCTAAAATTTCGTGCGGCAATTTTAGTTCACGAGACGAAGATGGATTGTGAATGCAGCTTGGCGGGAGGGTTGCGTGGCAAAACTGCGCACCAACACACGGCCGGATTCGTTTCTCTTCGCCTCTTTTGATTTTATTTACCAGATGGGGATCAGCGATGTGGGCACGGGTCATCCCAACCATATCTAGAATTCCATCGCGAATCGCTTGTCGTGCCGTTTCAATATGGACGATACGGGCCGCATGAAAAACGGGGCTATTGATTTCAGCTTTGAACTGAGCAACATCTTCTAAAAACGGAGCCAACGGCCGTTCGATGCCGGGCATACAATCTTCTGAAAGGGCGCGGCGGGTATCGATCCGGCCGAGATTGATGTTGAAAAAGTCGATTATCCCATCTTGCTCTAAAATTTTGGCCGCTTCAAGTGCCTCATCCCGATTGAGCCATCCTTGAGTTTTTTCATCGATTACGTAGCGGATGCCGACTAGGAAATCGTCACCAACCCGATTCCGTATTTCTTCATGCACCTCACGCACAAAACGGAGCCGATTGATGAGCGAGCCACCGTATTCGTCGGTGCGCTGGTTGGTGATGGGGGACAAAAACTGGCCGGTCAGGTGACCGCCCGTCATCGTTTCAAGTCCGTCGAGCCCACCTTCTTTACAGCGCACGGCCGCATCCCCATATTGCTGGATCACTCGCTTGATATCGTGGCGGTCCATCGCTTTGGGAATGCTACGGTAGACCGTTTCGCGCACGGCCGAGGGGGCGAGTGTCGGTAGCCAGTGGCCGGTGGTCGACTGAGCCCGCCTGCCCAAGTGGGTGATTTGAACCATGATTGCGGCCCCGTTGTTGTGTACTCGCCGCGAGAAGTTTTGCAGGTAAGGGATGATCTCATCAGTGCCAAAGTTGAGCTGGCCAAACACATCTGGAGAGTCTGGAGCAACATTGCTTGAGCCGCCAAACATGGTTAAGGCGATCCCTCCCCGCGCCTTTTCTTCGTGGTAACGCTGGAGCGGCTCCTTTGGCATCCCGTTGTCCCCAAAGCCTTCTGAGTGGCTCGTGCTCATGATGCGATTGCGAAAAGTGACGTGTTTAAGTTTGAATGGCTGTAAAAGCGGATCAGTTGATTTGGTTTGCTCTTCCATTTGTACCCCAATTGTTTAGTAATCAAATTTGATTCTGCCACAAGGGGGAGCTTATGTCCAAGTAGGTTTTGATGTAGCTAAAAATCAATTAGAACAGCGCCATCTGGGTGAAAATGGCGCCGTTCTAAATTGAAGAAGAGACTTATCTTGCAGACAACTGAGTATCAGATTTTAAGCTAGATCTTGCCGAAATTGCCCTGGGGGGATTCCGACTTCTCGTTTAAAGAAGCGGCCGAAGTAGGAAGAGTCTTCAAATCCAAGCCGATACCCGATTTCTGTAGCGGTTAAATCAGTGTGTTTAAACAGACGTTTTGCCTCAAGCACGATCTCCTGCCGGATCAGCTGGCCGGGGGTAAAGCCGGTTGTGTTTTTGACCGTTTTATTTAGATGGTTAACCGAAACGCCTAACTGCCCTGCAAATTCCTGAACCGACTGCACCGTGTCAAAATGATTCGTGACAAGCTTCTTAAACTGACGCGTTAGTTTGTGAGACGATTTATCTTGACCGTTCCCAGCTTCTGTTCTTTGTGTGGCAAATATACGCTGAATTTGGACAAGTAAGATATGCAGATAGGCCCGTAAGACAGACGCAACTCGAAAATCGTTTATTTGAAATTCTTCAGCAATCACCTTGAATAGAGATCCGATTGGTAAACGGTCTGCTTCATTTAGCTTAAGCATCGGACTGCCTTCAACTGTGTGGAAAAAAGACAGCTCGCTTATCACCATGTAATCTGCCGGAGCAAGTAACAGGAAGTCATTTGTAAAAACTAAAATTTCACCTTCTAAGGGGATTGTCGTTTCCCAATAATGGACCTGTCCCGGAGAAATGAAGTAGAAAGTGCCAGGCTCTATCGGGTACGCATTGAAGTCGATGTAGTGAGTTCCCTTGCCTTTTGTAACATAGAGAATTTCATAAAAATCGTGACGATGTGGATACGCAGACTGGGTCATTTCTGGCGCATCGCTGAAGTTTAAATATTCCAAGGGGATCTCGTCATAGGTTGCCTCAAGCCCTTGCCTAAAGCTGTATAGCGGAAGATCCTGATTTTTGACATGGAGTTTAGATTTGGAGTCCATAGGGTTTCTACAAAATGCCTCCTGAAGGTTTTGTACCATCTTTTATATCATCAAAAATCGATCTTTTGACTCTTTGTACCAAAAAGTACCAAAACGATGTTTGAAAACACCTTTAGGTTTTTGGGAGCGAATCATAGGATGTATTCGTCAAGATTTTGACAGGGGGCAATCAAGAAATCAAAAAGGAAGTGGTTAAAAATGAATTTAACTGAAACACAGAAAAAAATAGACGCAGTTACGGGACTATATAACATGTTCATGAAAGGGGACCCAAGCATGATGAGCACGTCTGTATCTCAAGATTATGAACAGTTTCCACCCCAAAAACCGGGGCTTGAGCCAGGGTTAGACAATTTTATGCAGGCCTTTATGGAAGGCTTTGGGTCATCGTTTTCAGAGATACAGGGTGAAACAACCCATGTTTTAGTAGACGGGGATTATGTGTTTGTTCGATGCAATTATAGTATGGTGCATACGGGTGAAGCGTTTGATATGCCTGCTACCGGCAAACGGATCACGTTTAATGCATTTGACCTGCACCGTATTGAAGACGGCAAGATTATCCAAACTTGGCATCTTGAAGATTTTATGAGCATTTATAACCAGATTAAAGAAGCGCTCGAATAAAAAATAGTTTGGACAAATATCAATCAAGAAGCAGAAATAAAGTGAGGAAAACAAAATGAATGAATCAAACTCAATCCCGAAATGGGTTATCTACTATGGGATTTTAAATGCCTTGGCGACCATTGGTTTTGGCATCATGTTTTATGTGAACTCTAACCCGACAGTTTCGGGCGACCTAAGCTGGTTTGCAGGCGGCCGGAACCTTGCGATTTTTGTCGTGTTTGTGATCGCTTTACTCAGGATGGATACCAAGCTGCTTTTTGCAGGTTTTGTGCTTCGGTTTGTGGTTGACTTGGGGGATATGGCGAACTCGTTTTTAGCCGGAGACATCGGTGCGGGCTTAACATTTATTCCGCTTTTCACCATCCCACAAGCAATTTGTGTTTGGATCCTGTGGAAAAAATTTACCAGTGAGGATCAAGAAGCGGTAGCTGTAATTCCCGCAACGGACGGCGCATAATCTCCTTTTTCTAGAGGTATTGCATACCCGGATTTTAAATACTGAAAATTTAAAATTCCAAACGATAACCGGGGAATGTTCCCCGGTTATTTTTTTCCCAGATCTTAATCATTGACTGCTTTTAACAGCTAATTGCAATCTGTTTTTAGCAGTCGTGATCAATAAACACACAAGAGGCTAAAAATGACTAAATTGATAAAGGCGATAACGATACTTATGGCGATCAGTTTTTTTGCGTTTGCTTGCTCAACCAACCCATCAGACGAAGCGGGCTCATACGATTCCGATTACGAAACAGAAAGCGAAGCTGCCGTGGTTGAAGAAGATGATGCTTATGATTCAGAATACCCGAACGAAGAAGAGGCGGCCGTCGATGAGGAAGACGATGCATATGATTCCGGCTACTCAAACGAAGAAGAAACGGCCGTAGTTGAAGAAGATGACTCATACGATTCAGGCTATTCTCAAGAAGCGCAGGCTATGAACGCTGAAGGAGGGGAAAGTGTAAGCCCCGAAGTTGTGTCTGGCTCTGGCGACTTCCCACAAACAATCGGGTACACCCAGCAACCACCGGCCGTTGATCCTGCAAAAGGATACTTTGTCGATGAGATTGCGGACGGCGTTTACTGGCTGATGGGGTCACAATATCAGGCGATGTTCCTGACAACGGGTGAAGGGGTAATTGTCGTTGATGCGCCTCAACCGATTGGAGAAGGGTATCTTCAAGCGATACAAGAAGTAACTGACGAACCGGTGACCCATCTGATTTACTCCCATTCACATGCAGATCACATCGGGGCGGCCGGAATGTTCCCACAAGGGATAGAAGTTATCGCTCATCAAGATGTTGTTGGTTTGCTCCCTAATGTTCCCCGCCCAACCATCACGTTTGAAAGTAGCTATACCCTCGAAGTTGGGAATCAAATTTTAGAGCTACAAAACATTGGCACCCCTCACTCGATTGGAGATATTGCCATATTTGCACCGCGACAAAAAGTGCTGATGGTTGTTGACCTATTCCATCCCGGCTCTGCGCCGTTTGGCGGATTTGGAGCCACGATTGATCTAGGAGCCCATCTGTTGGCCCACGATGTTTTACTAGCCAATTATGATTTTGATGTTTTGGTAGCAGGCCACACGCAGATATTGGGGACAAAGGCCCATTTAGAGGCGAACAAAGAGTACACATTATCGACGCTGGAGATTGTTAAACAGGCGATTTTAGCCGGTCCAGAAGATCAAGTTGCGCAAGCTTGTTTTGATGGATTGGTAGAACAGTGGGACGGAATTTTAGCCAATCTGGCTGATCGATCGATGGCAAATTGCCAAGCAATGACACGTTATGTGTTATCACAGCCATCCTTATTAGAAGAGGCTTCAGCAGGAGAGGCTGAACAAACAACTATGACTGATTTTATTTTGCCCGAGCGGGCTGGATCACGCACACGTACAAGTGGCATTGTTCCTCATGTGCAAATTGGTGTCAATCCAGACCAAGCCGTGAATGACGAATTATTTCGGCGAGCATACTTGCTACCCGGCGTTGAAGACCGGCCGACCCAAGTCTCTCTGCCAGGCGGCCGGGGGATGTGGTTGTCGGATGATATAGCTGTAGCAAACCCCGGGGTGATCCTGGCCGGCCGTGAATTTGCGCACATCCATACCGATGGCAGTTTGCACGCTCCGTTGCCCGTAGACCGTGCTATGGAACTTTCTGAAAAAGGCTGGGGTGAAATGCACCCTTGGTCTGGTCAACGGCCGGGGTTTGATGGGTTTGTGA
>JAHDGV010000058.1:20012-21524 GCA_020631655.1 Chloroflexota bacterium
TGGGGTGAAATGCACCCTTGGTCTGGTCAACGGCCGGGGTTTGATGGGTTTGTGATGCTCTACACTCCGGTAACGATGGAAGAGTTAGAAGTCACCTTTCAATTGATTGTGGAATCGTACAATCATGTGACGGGTCAGAATATTCAGGCGGCTGATTATCAGTAAGCTGAGTTTGTAGAAATCCCCGCGGTTCATTTTCAAGGAGCGATGTCGTTATGACGTCGCTCTTTTTGTTTATCACTAACCTACAGCTTTTTAAACGTAATCAGATAGGCAATATCATTTTCATGCCCGGCCGGAGGGGAGGCATCCGCTCGATAAACCCGCCCATCACGAATGATGGGTTGGGTGATGACGTTGCTGGCTACTAAAGAATCAAATTATCGATTTCGTTATCGGCCGCGTATGATGCATTCAGCCCGATTTTATTTTCGTTACTCATGAAATCCTCCTTTTTCGTAATTCAGATCGTACTGAGTTCAAGCAGACCCTGCAAATCGGTAAAATCGGTACAAACCCCGTGGATAATGTTACAACTGACCGATAGGATTCAGGTATTCTTTTGATTGTTGACCCTTCAATGTTGCCGAATAAAGAACATGATGAATGAACTATTTGTTATCAAAAGCGTTACTCAAGTCCACGAACTCTTTCAACTTGAGAAACCCAAGCACCCTCTCGTTTCAGTCTTTGAAAATAACCCTAAAGTTATTGGAGATTGGGGACCCATCCGCATTCTGACAGAGCTCTACTTTGTATCTTTGAAAGATGGAATCTCGGGCTCATTTCAATACGGCCGGAACACCTACGATTTTGATGAAGGAGCGATGACATTTATTGCTCCGGGACAAGTTATGAAGCCGGGTGAAATGACCGGCTTTTTAAATCCCGGTTGGACAATCGCTTTTCACCCCGATCTGATTCGCAGGTCTGAACTGGGGAGTAGTATCGATCAATATACTTTTTTTGGATACGATGTGTTTGAAGCTCTCTATGTTTCAGACCAAGAAAAGAAGTCGCTGACTGAATTAGCAAAAAAGATCGAGCAGGAGATTGGACAGACAATCGATCGGCATACGCAAAAGCTAATTGTTTCAACAATCGAGCTTTTACTTGATTACTGTACTCGATATTACGATCGGCAATTTTATACACGCTCGAACATCAATATAGATACGGTCAGCCAGTTTGAAGGCTTGCTCAAAGATTACTTTTTGAAAGAAGATCAGCTCGAGTTCGGGATGCCATCAGTCAAATATTGTGCGGAGCAACTGAATATGTCTCCAAATTATTTAAGCGACCTGCTCAAAAAGGAGACCGGCCGGAATGCACAAGATCATATCCATGCCTTTATTATCGATAAGGCTAAAACCATCCTATTGAGCACAACAGATTCTGTGACACAGGTGGCTTCTGGCTTAGGCTTTGATTACCCTCAGCACTTCAGCCGATTGTTTAAAAATAAAACAGGGATGAGCCCTACGGAATATCGAAAATTAAATTAGTTTTCGG
>JAHDGV010000506.1 GCA_020631655.1 Chloroflexota bacterium
AACAACTAAACGCAAAAGTGGTCGCGATTGAAACGACCGATATCGATACGGATCAGATTATTCCGGCCGTATTTTTGAAAACCACCACCAAAGTGGGCTTAGGCAAAAACCTGTTTTCACACTGGCGGTATAACGAAGATGGGAGTCCAAAAGAGGACTTTATCATCAACACGCCTGAAGCTGAGGGTGCAGAAATTCTGCTCGCAGGTGACAACTTTGGCTGTGGCTCTAGTCGTGAACATGCCCCGTGGGCGTTGATGGACTATGGCTTCAAAGCGATCATCAGCACCTCGTTTGCAGACATTTTCCGCAACAATTCGCTCAAAAACGGGCTGTTGCCGGTGATTGTGGATGAAGAGACTCATGCCCAACTGATGTCGTTGGCGCAAGAAGATCCTAATCTACAGCTGTCGATTGATCTTGAAAGCCAAAAGCTAAATCTGCCTGACGGCCGGAATGTTGAATTTCCAATCGATGAGTTCAGCAAAACCTGTATGTTGGAAGGGATCGACCAGCTTGGTTATTTGCAAAAACAGCTCGAGAAAATCGAGGCGTTTGAAGCCGATTATGGCAATCGGGTTGATACGTTGACACCGGCGTAAATTTGTTCACTCATCGGGCGAGCCACACGCGCTACGCTCGGTGACTAGCCCCCACGGCTGGATTCGGCCGTAGGGGCTAGTCGTTGCCGCCGCAGGCACAACGGCTCGCCCCAGCATGGTTTAATTTCCACTGGGGTGAGACATTCGCATGTAAGCGTAGCGACGAATGCCTAACCCCTACGATAATTTGCGCCCGCATTCAAAAATATGTCGTCTGAGCAGGTTGAATATTTAGAAGTCAGTCCAAAGACTATTCCTTTAACTCTGTTACTTGAAGCAGACCCGAGCGAGTTAAGTATCAGGTCTTATTCAACCGGTGCTTGGGGCTTTGTGGCTCAGCAAGATGATCAAATCATCGGCGCATGTATCGCAAAGACGATTCGAGACGGCTGCGCAGAGATTTTTAATATTTCAGTTCACCCAAGCACTCAGGGTAAAGGGGTTGGTACCAAGTTACTCACCTTTGTGCTTCATGAACTTGAGCAAAAGGGCATTCAACGGGTTGAGTTAGGCACAGGCGCATTTGGCTATCAGCTCACCTATTATCACCGGCTTGGTTTTCGAGTTGGTGAAGTGATTCAAAATCACTTCTTGGAAAATTATTCTGAACCGATTTTTGAGAACGGCATTCAGCATAAAGACATGCTGAGGCTGTATTTGGATTTAAAGTCTTTGGCGATTCATTCCCAAGTAGATGCTGGCTAATGCTGATGTTTTCATGCGAATGAGATAGCCTCTACGGTAAATTAACATGATGAAATCAAAGTTCTTCAACAAAGAAACGCATTACCAATTGGGGCGGCCGGCCCATGCTGAATCAATCAGCACGTTTTTGGCTGAGAATTTTGATGCCAGCAAAACGTGTTTGGAAATCGGGGCGGGTAACGGCCGGGGAACTAAATTTTTAGCCGCGCACTTTAAAAAGGTGATCGCCATCGAGCCGGTGGCTGATTTGTCAGCCATGGATATCGACGTTTTTAACGCGAAAAATGTGGAGCTTCATTCACTTCCGATTGAAAAGAGCGGGGGCTTGAATCTTGATTTTGATTATTTGATCTGTTTTCAAGCAACCCACTGGTTTTACGATTTTGAGCAGTATCAAAAATTCTATGCGCATGCTCAAAAGCCGGTATTAGATATTTCAACTCAAGTAAAAATCTTAGATCAGCCAGAATTTTTTCGAGAGCTGGTTGATAAGTACAAGCTTGAAGGGGCATATCGTGGATTTGATTACCCTCGCGAAACGATTTTCGATGATTCCTATGATGTTGTGTTTTCGGCCGATAAAGTGGCTCACGGCATTTGCAGTACCTCTTGGATCGATCACTCGGCTTTTGATGAAATCTTGCAAGCGATTCAACAGAGATTTGGCAAGCAAGAGATTCGGGCACGCGTAACGACTGAAGTTAAAGAAGTTGGTCCGCTAGAAAAAGGAACAAGTTGATATGACCCATTCATCATTTGTAACGACGACAACCGGGCTTGACCGCCAATCGCCGCCGATGCGGCTGTTTGAAAAAGCGAAAAAGTTCGGCGTCTGGAATCCGTCTGACATTGACTTGAGCCAAGATGTTCAGGACTGGCAAAATTTGGCGGCCGACGAGCAGGACATGCTCTTGCGCCTGATGGCGATGTTTGTGGGTGGGGAAGAGGCGGTTACGCTTGATTTGCTCCCCCTAATTCAGGTTATTGCCAGCGAAGGTCGTTTGGAAGAAGAGATGTTCCTAACGACCTTTTTGTTTGAAGAAGCCAAACACGTTGACTTTTTTACCCGTGTGATGGGGGACGTGTGTGGCGAACAAAATGAAGCTTTGGAACGGTATCATCTGCCAGCGTACAAAACACTGTTTTATGAAGCGTTGCCCCAAGCGCTCAATGCACTTAAACAAGATAGCTCTGCCCGCGCCCAAATCTATGCGTCGATGACCTACAACATGATTGTGGAAGGGACGTTGGCGGAAACGGGCTACCATACATTTTTTACCGTTGTCGATCAAAAAGGGATTTTGCCCGGCATTAAGAAAGGTATCCAATTACTAAAACAGGATGAGTCACGCCATGTGGCGTATGGGCTGTATCTGATTTCGAGGCTGCTTTCGGCCGATCCTGAGCTATGGGACGTGGTTGAAGAACGGATGAACACGCTTTTGCCGCTGGCACTTGAGATTGTGAGTGTGCCGTTTACCCTTTACGATCCGGTTCCGTTTGGATTGGACATGAACGTGATGGCGACTTATGCGTCGGCCGAATTTCAAAAACGTTTGATGCGTCTCATGCAGGCAAAGATGAGTAGCATGGATGCGGTGGTTGCGGCGGCTCAGGCAGATATTGGATAAAAAGGATAGGGATAGTGGATAGGAGATAGGGCGGTTCGCGATGTAACATTTCTCCTAATTGATCATCTTTCTGAATTACTTAATGAGGTAGCGTGGCATTTAAATTTGAAAGATTGGAAGTTTGGCAATTGAGCATCGATTTTGCTCATGATATGGTCAAAATCTCCAACAAATTACCGCCGGAATACAAGTATTCTTTGGCAGATCAGCTTCGAAGGGCTGCGATTAGCATTCCCACAAATATTGCAGAAGGAACAGGAAGAGAAACACCAAAAAACCAAGCAAATTTTTACCGGATTGCAAAAGGCTCTGCCTATGAAGTCGTGAGTTTGTTGGTTTTAACTGAAAAGTTTGGATTGATTAGAAGATCAGATTATGAAGGTCACTACAACATGGCAAATCGAATTGCTGCCATGTTAAGCGGCTTAATAAAATCGCACAGCGGTTGATAGGAAGCTCTCTATCGCTATCTTCTATCCCTATCCTCCGTAGGAGAAAGATGGAACAGGTTTATATTTACGACACAACTTTGAGAGACGGCACCCAGATGG
>JAHDGV010000507.1 GCA_020631655.1 Chloroflexota bacterium
ACAGTTAACTAAAGAGGGTGTGCCCCTAAAAAAGATGTTTCATTGAAATTGTAGAATGTGAGTCTTTTTTCTTGGATATTTTGCCGATTATGTGTGAGGGCTAAACTATTTACACTTAACGCGTTGCGTCAAGAATTGTGTTTTAAAAAAGGCCGAAATCAAAAAACATCGTATAGACCTGAAAGTTTTGCTTAGAATATCGTAATTTGTGACCAAATCGGCCGGTTTTTAGTCATTTTAGGACTTGTGCTTGACCTCAATTTCATTAAACTAATCCCAACCGAAGCTACTTACTGATTGATTAGTAGAATTTTCGATTTCATTTGCACACATATCCTCGGCATGCTGAGAAAACTGTAAATGGATCGGCAAGAGAAATATTATGTCAACTGGAATAGGTGATTACAAGCAACTCCACTACGCTTCTCGGGACGGGGATTTAGCGATGGTCCGGTATTTTCTGCGGGATCACGATCTAAACTTTTTGCATCCTGAGGTGTTCACTGCCCCATTGCATGAAAGTATTCGCAATCGACATCTGATTGTGTCCAGATTTTTGCTCCAGCATGGGGCAAATCCGAATTTGCGTGAAGGATATAGCAATGTGACCCCGGTCAAGATTGCGCGGGCCAATAAAGACAAAAAGGCGTTGGCCCTGCTCGAAGAATTTGGGGCGGATGTGAACCACGGTTTTTTGAGGTCGATGGGTGAGTCGATTTTAGATTATTTGGCAGGCAAGATTAGATTTTAAGCTAACAAAATTTTTCAGCGATTAAGCTGATCGATTATAAGCAGGCCATCCCACAAGAAAATCAAACTTATGGGATGGCCTTTTTGTTTTCCTGTTAATGCAACACTGTGTTGCTTCATGTAACAGAGTGTTGCATAATCGTGTTCATGCTAAGCACCCAATCAAACTTAGAACGGTTAAGATCCGAACAAAAACAGCAAGTTGATGCCCGACGTGAGACGATTATCACGGCCGCGCAAAACCTTTTCCTTGAAAAAGGAATCACGGAAGTTTCGATGCGAGACATCGCTGAGGGGGCCAATATCAATCGTGTGACGCTGTACCGCTACTTCCCTGATCGACATCCGCTGACGTTTGAGGTTGCGGTGCGGATGCTCGAGCAGATAGCAACTGTCTCCAGCCGAAGTGTGGATCCGAACGGGAGTTTTGAAGAAACGGTGCGGGGTGTCTTGTCCGGAATGATCAACTCATTCGATGAGCTCAAAGATGCTTATCGCTACATCGGCATGTTTGATCAGCTCTACGGCCGAGCATACCCAACTGAGGAGTTGGCAACCCAGTATCAAGAAAAAATCTTCGAAATTTTTGGCAGGTTAGCAACCGCACCTTTAGAAAATATCCCGGCCGAGACGTTTGCACAGCTTATCACGCTGACCAACACGATTATGAGCTTTTTGGAAAAAATGGCCGGCCGGGGAAAGCTAATGGGGACCGAGCAGGGGGTACCGATGCAGGTTCAAATTGAGCAGTTTGAATCGATGATCAATTTACTAATTGATGGGATGTTATTTAGAGCAGAAGGTTGATTTTAGCAGTCAGATAGAGGAGTAAAAAAGGATGTTTGGGAAAGAGGCAACGTGCAAGCTAACGGCGCAAGAGGTCGCGCAAAAGGCTCAAGATTTGTTGGAGCAGATGACTTTAAAAGAGAAAGTCTGGTTGCTAAATGGCAACTGGGACCCACTGAAAAACTCAATCCGACACCAGAACCCGTATAACCCAACGCCGATTAAAACCAACGGGTTGCCCCGCTTAAACATCGCTCCTGTGGGATTTACAGATGGGCCACGCGGGGTTGTGATGGGGCATGCGACCTGTTTTCCTGTGGCTATGGCGCGTGGGGCCAGTTTTGATCGAGACCTGGAGCGACGCGTGGGTGATGTGATCGGCAAGGAATCTCGTGCGCAAGGTGCAACCTATTTTGCGGGCGTGTGTATCAACTTGTTGCGTCACCCAGCTTGGGGGCGTGCGCAAGAAACTTATAGCGAAGATCCCTATCATCTGGGTGAGATGGGGGTCCAACTGGTCGAAAGTGTACAAGCGCATAATGTGATGGCGTGTCTTAAGCACTATGCGGTTAACAACATCGAAAACAGCCGCTTTTTTGTTGATGTGAAGGCGGATGATCGAACGATGCACGAAGTTTATCTGCCTCACTTCAAAAAAGGGGTGGACGCGGGGGCCGCATCGCTGATGGGGGCATACAATTTGTATGATGGGGATCACGCTTGTGAAAGTAAAAAGCTGTTGACCGATATTTTGCGAGATGACTGGGGGTTTGAGGGATTCACAATCTCTGATTTTTTGTTTGGGGTGCGTGACACGAAAAAGGCGCTTGAGGCTGGATTGGATGTTGAAATGCCGATGCCGGTTCATTATCAACAAACCTTACTCAAAGCGGTGCAAGACGGCCGGATTGAAGAATCCGTGGTGGATACGGCCGTGCTACGCTTGTTAAAAACCCAGTTCGTTTTTGAAAACACACCGGATCCCATGATCTACTCTGAGGATTTGGTTGCCCATCCCGATCATGTTGAGCTGGCGAGAGAAGCGGCCGAGCAGTCGATGGTATTGATCAAGAATGAGTCAAGCGTTTTGCCGTTTAACAAAGAAGTCAAACGGGTATTGGTGCTGGGCAAGCTGGCCATCAAAGAAAACACGGGAGACTTTGGCTCCAGCCGGATTTTCGCCCCGTATGTCACAACGCCGCTTGAAGGGATCAAAGATTATTTGGGTGAAAGTGTTGAGGTGATCCATTTAGATGAAGGGCAAGCTGAAGAAGCAAAGCGGGTTGCGGCCGAAGTTGACTGTGTCATCATCGTGGCTGGGAATGATCACAATGACGAAGGGGAGTATGTGGTCCCTGATAATATCGATCAAATGGTGGGCGTGATTCAGCAAGGATACAAACAGCAGGGGATGCTGGTTAAAGGCTGGCTGATGCCGAAGGTGTTGCGCTTGATTGCGAAGCAGACCACCGGAAACGCAGATACAACCAATGTGGGTGGAGATCGAGCCAACTTGTCGCTAAAACAGGAGTCGGCCGACTTGATCAAAGCTGTGGCGGGGGTGAACCCGAACACGGTAGTGTCGCTGGTGTGCGGTAGCATGATCATGATCGACGATTGGGCCGATAACATTCCGGCCGTGATGTACAGCTGGTACAGTGGCATGGAAGGGGGCAACGCTTTAGCCAGAATCTTGTTTGGCGAGGTCAATCCATCCGGCCGATTGCCGTTCACAATCCCGGCCGATGTGGCCCATCTACCCTACTTCAGCAGTACGGATGAGACGATCACCTACGATCTGTATCACGGGTACACGTTGCTTGATAAAAATGGCCATACGCCCAAATATCCGTTTGGATTTGGTCTGAGCTATACGTCGTTTGGCTACTCAGATTCGCAGGTTGAAGATCAAGGGGACGTGATCGAGGTAACTGTGATGGTTGAAAA
>JAHDGV010000059.1 GCA_020631655.1 Chloroflexota bacterium
ATGCTCGATCTTGAAGCAGTTCGACAACTTGCAATCCAGCTTCAAGAATCAAAGACAGCTCTGTAAACTATGTCTTATCTTGGCTTGTACAAACTCATTCGTGTTCATCCGATTCCAACGCCGCTTCTATTAACACTTTATATAAAAATGTAATCTCTCTATGCGCCGCGACCTGGGTCAAATATTTTTTTCGATTGGTTTCAGTCGCAATGCTTTTTGCCCTTCTTTTAAGCTCTTTGTATGCCAACCGAATACATTCAACTCCGCGTGAATCGTTTTGTGAATTAAAAGCACGGAATATATACAAAGCACTTATCGCCCAATCCCAATCCCATTCTTCACTCAGCCCCTTAGTTTGCAAATGGTCCCAGACCCGTTCTGCATAATTTAAGGCTTTTGCTGGGGATTGGAGGCGCAGATATGCTATGGCCAACCCGGCCTGGGTTTCAATTTGGGATGATGTCGCGCTAAAATCGGCCTGCAATCGCTCAGCCGTCAGAAAAGCTTCAAGCGCGTCTTCATATTTCTTACAATCGACCATTAAATGTCCCATGATGTTCCAACTGTTGGCTTCTGACCATAGCATATTAAGCTGCTGTTTGTGGCTGATCCCCTTGTTCAAATAGTCTTTAGCTTGATCGTAATTTCCCCGTTTATGATATGCATGTCCCATACTTGTGAGCACATGGGCGATTCCACCCGCATTGCCAGCTTGTCGATTTAAGCGTAACGCCTCTTCTAAAGTGTCGAGCGCTTTTTCCAAATTCCCTAGTTTCACATGAAGAGCACCGAGATTGCTCTGGGTCAATGCTTCAGCATTTGCATCCCCGATTTGGCGAGATAGTTCCAATGTCTTTTGGTTATATGTTTGTGCTTTTTCGTACTCTCCTAGTACTTCATGGAATATTCCCAAATTCCCAATCGCGGTTTTTTCATATCTTCTCAAATCCTTGGCTTGAATCAAACGCAGCATATCTTCTAGGTAATGAATGGCCTGCCGAACATCACCCGCGTAATATTTCATCAAGGCAATCACGTTAAGCCATCGAATTTCGAGCTTCGGATCATTTACTTGAAAGATAAGTGGTTTCGCCAGCTCGATATGCTTCATCCCTTCCACTATTTCACGCCGTGCTCCGGCGCTTTCTGCCAGTCCAATCAATCCTCTTATCTTATCTTCGGCTAACTGATTGTCTTGTGCAACTTCAACCATTTGGGAAAAGACCGCTGTTGCTTTGTCTACCTCGCCAGCAATGAGAAAAATAATACCCTCGCGGTTTAATATCTCTAATCGTTTTGCAGGATCGCCTAGCTTTTTGGCAAGTTGGGTAAGATTACTAAGTGCCTGTTGTTGCTCCTCCGCATTTCCAAGCTGGATGTAAGCCTCCAAGCGGCCGATGTGGAGCTCGTAACGGGTTTCTAGATCAAAAGCTGGCGTTAATTCAAGCAATCGGTCGAAGTAATAGACCGCATCCTGATGGGCAAATTGCGCAGCCGCTTGCTTTCCAGCGCTGTGAGAATAGGTGATCTCCTTATCGATGTTTTCGGCTTTACGCCAATGATAGGCAAGTCGACCAGCCTGGGCCTGATCATCTGGTTGGAGCAGCTCAATTTCGTGGGCGATTTCAGCATGTATCAAGCGTTCTTTATTCGGGGCGAGCTCAGTGAGCAGGGCTTCCCGAATTTTGCCGTGGCTAAACTGCCAAATCCCATTTTGAACTTCCAAGATAGCTACATCGGTACACTGCGATAGCCAAGTCGTTTCGATACCAATCTGAAGTTTGCGACCTAATCGCTCGATTAACGGTATATCTAGCTCCCGGCCGGCAATCGCCGCTTTAACCAGAAGTGTTTTTGAAGGGCTTGGAAGTTTGTCGATACGGCGCCGCACAAGCCCTTGAATACCCTTTGGCAGCAATCCTTCTGGCAATTCCATTTGACCGATCTGATCGAGACGGCCTGCCTCTTCTGCTAAAGCACGCATTATCTCAACCGCAAAAAATGTATTTCCCTCCGTTTCACGTTGAAGAAAAGCCACAATCTCATCCTGCTGTTCGACTTCTCCCAGAATCGCGGTTGCCAAACGGGCTATTTCCGCCCCATTCAATCGGGATAGCCGAATATGGTTCATGTTTGACAAGGCTTCCGCCATAGGAGGCGTTTCATCAGATCGAGAACTGCCGATGATCATCATCCGATGCTCACCAATCAGTCTAGTGAGATATGGAATGACCGCCAAGCTTTCAGAAGCCCAGTGTAAATCTTCAAGTACGAGGAGTAAGGGGCGTTCATCTTCAAGAAATAATTGGGCAATTGTTGTTAAAAGTCGTGTTTTGGAGGCTTTGTCGTCAAGCTCAGGGGCGGGCTTAACCTTTCGTTCCAAGAGTTCTTGGATGTCGGGGATTAACGACGATAACACACCGGCCGCAAGGTCGCTTGTTTCAGGTTTGGTTGCCAGCAGATAGCGTACTGGCTCTTGCCACAGGTTAAATGGTTGCCCACCGCCTTCCTCTACACCTTGACCACGCATGAGCTGGAATCCCTGGACAAGGGCCAATGTCTCTATCTCCCGAATAAGCCTCGATTTGCCAACTCCACTTTCTCCATCAATCAACCAGGCCGAGCCTTGCCCATCTTTAGCCGTTTTTAGCGCGGTTATCAATTGACTCATCTCTTTTTCGCGCCCCACAAAGCGGGCCGATTGTAGGTAGCTCTCTCTGATCGTCATCGTCTCCGGGGGAAGCGGTCTCCCCAAGCTGGCAGCAATTGAACGGATAACCGCCTGCGCAGATTCAGGACGATTTTCAGGCTCTTTTGCCAATAATGATTTCAGAATAGGATGAAAGCGATGGTCAATGGCTGTCCAGTCCGGCTTTTGGTTAAGCAAATGCTGATAAAATCCGCTGTTAAACACACCAAAGGGATGAGTTTCGCTTAATAGTTGATAAAGCAAAGTCCCTACCGCATAGATATCTGATGCCACTGTTGGTTCATCTTCACGAAGTAGCTCGGGAGCCATGTAGAGGGGTGAGCCACCTGTTTCCCCTTCTTCATCTGTTTTGTGAGACAAGCCGAAGTCGAGCAGACGCACTATGTCATCGGTCACGAGTACATTTTTAGGCTTGATGTCACGATGTAAGACGCCGCGCCGATGGAGATAAATGAGCCCTTGTAAGAGCTGCTCCATGAGGTTGATTTTTCCCTCCAGGTCAAGCCCAGCACCTGCCTCGAGTATCGTTTGGCTTTCCCTTAAGAGGGTCATTGTATAAAACGGCTGGTGTGCTGCATCAAAACCGTAGTCGAGTACAGAAATAATATTTGGATGGCGCAGACCGGCTAAAATCTTGAACTCACTAGCTATTTCTGTACGTCTTTTTTCCTGATGTTCATGCGAGGCACTCAAATCACCCGACGGGAACTCATCGGTGAGCATGACCCGTTTGAGTGCCACGATCTTCCCAGTCAACCGGTCGGTCGCTCGAAAGACAGCTCCCATGCCCCCTTCTCCAATTTGATCGTGCAAAAAATAGCGATTATTGATTACGCGATCCATAGATTCCTCGTTTCTGTAAAGCTGCCCATGTAGGACTTTTTCTTATGCGCCAATCTTGACAGCTAAGTTCTTGGTTTATGGGATAAATATGAACCACCTTACCGATGTTCCCGACGATGCTACGCGTTGAAAGTCGTTTAATGGTACCAAATAGGAGGGTAGAGAGGAAGTGGTTTTGCTTAAGCGTGTTTCAAAGTGGTGCAGGCAGTAGCTATCAATTTAAGTTGTAGGGAGGACATGTTTGCGAATCAGTATAATTTGTAGGGGTTGACGCGTCGCGAAATCCCTTCTAGGGAGTAAATCAAGATTCAACCGGCATCCTCCCCTAAGCCCATTGGGTTAGGGGAGGGTTGAATTAGATGAGCACGCAATATCAGTTAATTTTCTGGACAGAACGCATTGCTAACGCCGACCTCACACTGCAAGATGAAGAGGGCATCAACGGTATCGGCCGTGCCGCTAACTGCCATGACTTCATCACCCGCTTGCCAGACGGCTACCAAACCAAGGTCGGTGAAATCGGTGGCACCTTGTAAGGTGGTGAGCGTCAGCGAATTTCGATCGCTCGCGCCATCTTGAAAGACTCTCCCATTGTGCTACTTGATGAGCCAACCTCTGCGTTGGATACGGAGAGCGAGGTGGCGGTGCAACGGGCCATTGACCGCTTTGTGGAAGACAAAACGGTTGTGGTCATTGCACACCGCCTTTCAACGGTCGTAGCGGCCGATCAAATCCTAGTTGTGGAAGACGGCGAAATCGCCCAGCGTGGCACCCACGATGAGTTGCTGGCTGAAAACGGCAATAATGCTGTGATGTGAGCTGTATCAACAAGAAGTACGGCCCGAAAAGTTTAAGAGAAGATCCTCCGTTTTTGTGAAAGGCCATCTCTTCAGAAATATGTGATCTTGGACAAACTTAATGGCACAAAGCCCGGCTGACTTTCTTATAGCAAAAAGCTTTTCGGGACAAACTTAAGGTTGTTATTGTCCAGTTGAGGAGTTGTTTTGGGACAAACTTTATTGGCAA
Organism: Chloroflexota bacterium; assembly: GCA_020631655.1. Taxonomy (GTDB): domain Bacteria; phylum Chloroflexota; class Anaerolineae; order Promineifilales; family Promineifilaceae; genus WTJY01. Next base: position 4,580 of record JAHDGV010000059.1, read on the forward strand.
AGACCATTATGTGCTTTCTCGAGATAGACTTCGGAAGTTTTTAATCAGCTAATCCAGCCTTTACCCGAGAAAATGAAACTTCCAAAGTCTGTAGGTGCGTAACATCAGTAAATAAAAAGACCCCAAGGAATGAATCCTTGAGGTCTGGTTTTTGTTAGAGATATAGGGTTAGCCTATAGAAAGTCCCGCATTAAACTGCGCAGTTGACGAATATCCAAAGGCTTCGGCAAATAATCGTTACAGCCTGCTTCAATACAGCGCTCACGATCACCAACTAAAACATTGGCCGTCACAGCGATAATAGGGACGTCCTCATATTTCATTTTGTCACGAATATCACGTGCGATGTCGAGTCCGTTAATGCCGGGCAAATTGACATCTAACAAAATTAAATCGGGAATTTGGCTGCTCAGCTCTGCATAAGCTGTGTCACCATCGGTCGCATGGATCAAATGGTGTCCTTCTGCCTCTACAACTCTTGAGATGAGAAGCATATTTGTTGGATTATCTTCAATACAAAGGATATTTTTTGCACTCATATGTACTGCCTGTGGGTTGAATGGTTTTGCTGAAATCATATCATTCCTTTTTTAAAAACCAGAGACAAGGGCTGACTTAACGACGGCTTGAACCTGTTTCCAATTTCTTACATCCTGCCTTTTGAATGTTGATTTACTTTTCCTCTGCGGTGACCTTGGTTTGTCTCTCTAATGGTATAGTAAAGGAAAACGTAGTGCCAACGCCTAGGTCGCTTTCTACCCAAATTTCACCCCCATGTAATTCAACCAAGTTTTTAGAGATAGGTAGACCCAATCCGGTTCCACCTTCTTTTCGGCTTTGCATGGTCCCAACCTGTTGGAATTGCTCAAAAATAACGGGTAAATCTTCTTTTGATATACCCATCCCAGTGTCTTTAACACTGGCTATCAAGCAAGGGATCTCTCTGGTTGTGTCAAGCGCCATTCGCATGGTGATGTCACCTTCGTCGGTGAACTTAATGGCGTTTGAAAGTAAGTTGAACAAAATCTGAATGAGCCGCGTTCGGTCGGCCTCGATTTGTTCAGGCGCACCTTCTAAATCTAGAATGATGTCGATTGGTTTTGTGCGGGCCATCGAGGTGATTTGTGCAATCACTTCGTTGGCCATGCGTTCAATCGGGAATGTGGTATAGCTTAATTCCATCATTCCCGCTTCAATTTTTGCTTGGTCTAAAATGTCACCGATCAGGGAGCGTAAATGGCGGCCGCCGTCACGAATCAGCGTCACGTCTTCGATCATTCGGTCGTTTAGCTCACCATCAATCCCCTCTAGCAAAACATCCGCAAAGCCGATGATCGAGTTGAGCGGTGTGCGCAGCTCATGACTCATGTTCGCCAAGAAGTTGTTCTTGAGCTGGTCCATTTCACGCAACTGCTCGGCCGTTTCAAGCTGTTCTTCATAAAGCTTCGCATTTTGTAGGGCGATGGCCAGCTGAGTGGCCAACGTTCTGTGGATCTGGATATCCTCGTCTGAAAACGCATTGGGTTTCTGCGACTGCAAACTGAGTACACCAACCACGTCATCACTAACAATCATCGGCACAGAAAGCTCAGAACGAGTATCTGGCAAGTACGGATTTTTCAAGAAGTTCGGATCGATCGTAACATCCGGCACAATCACACCTTGGCGACTGCGCACTACAGCACCGGCCAAAGATGATTGAGTGAACACATCGATGGTCCAGCCTGCAAATACCATTTGCTCACCCACGTCGCCTGAAGCCGCCACCAGCCGGAGCGTCCGCCGATCTTCTTCAAGCAGATACAAGTTGGTGTGATACAGGTCAAAGCGCTTTTGGGTTAGGTCAACCACCTCTTTTAGCAGAGCTTCTTGTTGCAAAATAGACGAGGCACTGGCGGTTAGGTCAGCTACCGCTTGTAGCTCGGTTGCCCTTTTTTGTGTTTGGGTAATTAGCCGGGCATTGTCTAACGCATTGGACACTTGGATAGAAAAAGATTCTATTAAAGCCCGCTCTTCTTCGGTTAAGGGGTCCATCGGATTGTCATGAACGCCCAAGGTGCCGATTAGTTCCCCCCGAATTTCAATAGGCTGGGTAATCAGTTGCCCGGCCGTCATTGTCATCTGAATCGCCGGCATGTTCTCGGCCGTCTCTTCTTCAGCATCTATTTGATTGGAATCAATCGGCATCGACCGCGTTTGGTCATACCAGAATCCTTTTAGCCCTTCGGCCGGTTGGAAAGCGTCCCAGCCAGCCCGGGTGAGCCGCTGATGTAATTTCAGATTTTCTTGTTCAGCCCGCGCCAATTTTCTGCGTGATTCAAATAACTCGGCCGCAACCGCAATCTGCCCCATCACATTGTCCAGAGCCGTTACTTCTCCAGAGAGTGATTCAAGCGATTGATCGCTGTAAATATCGATTACAGACAAAATCGAGTCATTGGATACTAGTGGCACCATGAGCTGGCTTTTTGCATCGGGTAATTGCCGAATCGCATTCCAATTTGGCTCCAAGTCATCGCTTAATTGAGCTTCATGGGTTGAAATAACTAGCGAGATCGTCCCTTTGTCTGCAGGGATTTGATACCCCTCCCCGATCATTTCTCGGCCGGCATCCCCAACACCTGCTACCAAAATATAGCTGTCGCCAGACTCTGAAGGGATGAGAAGCTGAGTGTGGTAGAAGCCAAATGTTTTTTGAATGTTATCAACAACGTTTTGATAGTAATCATTAAGGCTGTTAAAAGCTTGGTCTGTTTGCCCCAATGCTTGGTTCAGGGCCATAAGGTCCCCGGCGCTTACTTTGCTTTGTCCCAAAGCGGGCAAGCGTTTGGTTTGCCCTTCGTGTCCGTTGACGTGCGCGATTACTGGTGGTTCAAGGCTCGATTTGGGCTGCGGCTCTTGAGCTTTTTCCCGACTGACCGGCCGGATCACAAGTAAACAGGTTTGGTCTTTTATGGCCGAGAAGCGAACTTCTAGATTGGCATCTTTATCAAGGTCAAATCCTTCTGGGGTAGAGACATGCAAGGTTGTAGGGCGGTCAGATTCTAAAGCAGATTCAATTGTTGATAGCAATTTGGGGCCATCTAGCGGCCACAAATATTCAATGGTTTGCCCCAGCAGATTGACCGATTCTGGCTGATTTGTTAGGGCTTTGAATCCTTTAAATCCCAAGATGTACCCTTGAGCATCGACGTGGAGCAACATATCTGGTAGCGCATCAAAGTAGGTTTGTGTGCTGGCATGTTGCTCTAGCAAGGCTTGGGTTTTGAGCTGAACCTGTTCGTCTATCCGCCTCTGCACAAGTGGCGAGTCCATAATAGAAGACAGGGTCGCATATTCTCTTGCGTTGCGGCCGTTGTCCTCTTTTTGCTCAAGCGTCTGACTGATATTTTTCAGAAAATACTCCCATTGCTCAGCATCGGGAAGATTTTCTTGGGTCAGGCCAAGCTGTTTTAGCAAGTCCAATAATTTTGGATCAAGATCTGCAGTATTAAACATTAGTTTTGTTCCGGCCGTGTATGCTCTCCTGTATCCTCATTTGGATCTTTTAGATACAAGAAAGTTTTACGGTTAAGCACCCGCCCAATCTCTGTTACGGCTGTACGCATAACAGATTCTACATCAGACGTATTTCGCACTTTTTCAGTGATTTGGCGCAACATTTCTTCACGTTCCGCCTTTTTCTGTGCCGCTTTTAGAAGCTGACTGTTTTGAACCGCCACTGCGATTTGGGGCGATAGTGAGTTAAATAGCCGTTTTGATTCTTCTGTAAATTGAACCCGATCTTCTGAAAGCAATAACAAGTATCCGATATCTTGTTCACCCGAACGCAATGGCAAAATTGCGGCCGAAACGGCGTCGAAGGTTTCAAGCATCCGTTTGGTGCCTGTGGTTAAAACCGGAGCCACTTGTGATTTTAAATCATCAAAATAGACGGGGTCATCAAATTCAGAAACTTGTTCAAGCGAAGCTCGGCCAAATTTGTGCCCGACACTTACCTTACTGTCAGTCTCAGCCGTTTTGTGCAACGCGGCTAATTGCAAGCCCATTGGATTTCCTAGCCTATCAGATTGGACCATGAGCAGGGCCGAAGTTGTCATGCCGACCGAGGCCCCAAGCTGTGTGGCGATGGTCATGATCGCGTCCAATCTGTTTGCCGCTTCGTTCAGCGAACGGCTGGCGATATACAGATTTTCACTTTCACGGCGGGCCAATTCCTCGGCAATTTGGGCTCGGGTACTTGCCACAATCGCCCCTAACGGCTCACGTAGCTGATCGAGCAGAAACGACTCAGTTTGCGTTAGATGATGATTGTCGCTCCAAGAGATGGTTAGAACCCCTTGCCATACACGACCACTTCGTAAGGGCAAGATGGCGGTTGAGGGGTATCCCATCGTTTTAGAAAATTCTTTTGTTTCGGCCGTTAAACGTTCATCTGCCAGAATGTCAGAAATGGCGGTTACCCGGTTCGGTGCTTGTAACCAAACTTCTGAAACCGGAAACGCAGCCATTTCCATAGTCTGGTTTAAATAATCGGGTGAAAGGAATTCCTCGTCTTCATACGATGCAACCGTCTGGAATTTCTCCGGTTGCTCTTGATCATCCATATCGATGTAGTGAAGGCCGATACGGGCGGTTGAAAATTCCTGAGCAATCGCTCGCACGATTTCATTTTCGTTTGATGCAAACGAGAGTGCCGCTTCGATATCTGTTAGAGATTTAAGCTGTTCAGCACGTAACTTTGTGGCTTCAAACGAGCGTAAACTGTCAATAGAGGTACCGGTTTGGGCCGCGATCGAACTAAATCTGCGCAAATCCGTATCATTAAAGACCCGCATTTTTTGCCAGCCAATGTTAAACAAGCCGATTAATCGAGTACCGATTGTGAGTGGCAAAAGGGCCAAACTTTCCATGCCTCTATTTGACAGTAGGGTGACAAACTCTACGTCATTCTTTGTTCGAGGATCATTCTTGATCGATGTGATCAGTGTGGTTTCCCGCTCGTTGTTAAGCAGATTGGCCAAGAAGGGGAATCGATTTAGGGGAATTTGGAATCCAGGAGCCAAATTGGGGGCTTCAGGATCTTCGGCCCAATCATGCGCCAGCTCAAACCACTGCTGATCATCTTTCTCGGTGATGATCCACAAGCGGGCCATTGCAGGGTTTTCTCCGGCCAGCGGTCCGATGATCGCTTCGGTTACATCTTGTGGTGTTTCGGCCGAGTTTAAGAGCGAACTAATTCGGTACAGCTCTTCCGTTTCTGACAGAGCCATTTGCGTTTGATCAAACAGACGCTGGTTTTCTAGAGCAAGACCAACTTGCTCCGCAATGTCTTCCAGCGCGGCCATATCGTCGTCAGTGATGTTTTCAAGATCCTCACCCTCAAATCCAAGGAGCCCGATCAGCTCATCTGCATAATTAATGGGGAGGGTCAGGGCCGGATTTTGATTATCTTTTGCGGGTGAGAAAGCTGGTGCTTTTTCCTGCATCGCCTTTTGTACAACTGGCTCAAATGGGCCGTCGTGCAACCAATTTGGATTGTCCAAATTCTCGGCCTGGGCCTGCAGGTACCGGCTCCATTCTTCTCGCACAAATTGCTGTTGTGACCGGCGCAGGTTTTCAAGCGTTTGCTCTAATTCTTGCGTGCGTTCCTGAACTCTGTTTTCTAGTTCATTTAGCAGCGTGGTTTGACTGCGGATGCGTTCGCCTACATCCTCGGCCAAATACTGCAACGCAACCGCCAAGTCAGACATCACCTCAATCCCCTCAGGGATTTCGATCTCAATATCTGTCTGTCCGGCAGCAATCAGAGCAACATAATTCAGCAGATCTTCGCCCTGCTTCTGAATCAGCTCTTGTAATGCTTCATGTGTCACAGTTTCACTCATAAATCTTTTTAGTTATTGCTTTAGCCACGCAATTGCGTCAGCTTCATCAGGTTCATCAAAAAATCGGATGTTGTCTTTGCCGCTGGCTACGATAATAAAGCGAGCAATAATTTTCAGAAAACGATTGACGCCCACGACGGCCGTTTTGCCGATTCGATCATCACCGTTCCGTTCTGAAAAACTACGCCGTCCTTCAACCGAAATCTTTTTCAGATCAGATGTATAGATTAAAAACAGCGCCTGCTTATTCTTTTGGGCCAATTCATCCAATATCGGATCCATTTCCAGCGAGTGAGACTCAGCATCTTCGGCCGTAAAGGTATCAAACATATTGAATTTGATGATGTTGTCATCAAGGCGCTCTATCACATATCCCATCTTATTTACGCATCCCCATTTTTATTTTGTGGTTTATTTAATTTGCCGGTTTGTCCAAATTGATTGGGCAAATCATCGCTTTGGCCGATCCAAGAGCGTGCCTTTTTAGCCCCAACCAAGTTTGAAAGTTCTTCTTTTGCAATTCGCAAAATTTCCTGCTGATCACCACCGCGACGAATACGGTCAGTGATTGCTCGTACTTTCTGCTCGCGTAACGCGCGTGAGCGGGTATCGCTTAGGAGCTGTTTGTTTTCAAGTACGGTTGATACCTGATAAACGATTGTTTCAGCCAAATTGATCTGATCTTCAGTAAAGCCGCTCATCGTAGCGGTTTTTTCCAGTTTTACCGTACCAATCGCCCCACTTTGTCCGATAACGGGCAAAATGACGAGACGTGACTGGTTTAAATCATCTTTTTCGACGTTTGAAACAAATATTTTTTGAGTCTCGATAACCGTTTTTAGTTCATTGTTTTGGCGCAAATTGAGAACTTGGCCAACCTGAGTCGGTTCGTCTGAATCTAGAATCCGTTCAGAGATAATTTCAAGCTCGTTTTTGCTGTTCTGATTCAGCATGGCGGTGCAAACGGTGTGGCTGTTGGTCAGGTCCATTAATTTTTGTGCCATCCGGTCAATCGCTTCATTTACGGTGACGGCCGTTGTGGTGGTTGCCACAACTGAGTTGATCGCCATCAACTCTTGCTGGCGTCGCTCAGAGACTTCGAGCGCGTTTTGGGTTTTGATAAACAGGTCTGAGTTTTGCAGGGTAAGCGCCATACTGTTGGCGATACTAACCACAACGTCTTGATCCCGTTCGGTGAACAGGCGACGATCCGGCCGGTTTTGTAAACTGAGTACCCCTAATACCTCATCACCAAAAATGATGGGAACACCCAAGTATGAGTGGGGCATCTCGCTCATATCAACAACCAGAGCACCTGCTCGAATCATTTCTTCAGGATTACGGCTAATCAAAAGCGGTTTGGCCGACTGAATAACCTGAGACGAGAAGCCTGTACCACGGATTCTCGGTTCTTCTTGAATCCGTTGTGGCCCATCTTTTCCATCGATGACGAAGTATGGATATTCCATCATGTTCGATTCGCGGTTGTAAAGCGAGATAAACGTAGTGGTTGCTCCAAAGCCTTCTTGTAGCTCATTCCCTACAATTTCGATGAGGGTATAAAGATTAACGTCGGCCGACATCGCCGTGTTGATCCGGTTTAGTAACGAAAGTTCAAATACCTGACGTCTTGTTTGTTCGGTTAGGCGCAGATTTTCGATGTGAGAACTCAGGCTTTCACTGATCGACTCGAGCATTTCCCGTTCCTCAGCGTCTAGTTCAGCGTCCTCCAGTTGGATGCCGCCCACCTTCTCACCTCGAATGGTCAGGTCAAGTTTTGATTTAAATGCCTCAGCTTCAGCCAGATTGAGCTCGTCGATCTCTTCTAAATTGGCGCCGTCAGATTGATAACCGTTGCCAGTAAGTGATTCAGTGAACTCACCCCAGTTTTGCCGTGTCAACTGCTTCAGAGCATTTTCTGCGTCCTGTCTAAATCGGTTTGACTCGTTTAACAGGCGCAAGTTTTCAATCCGTTGCCCCAGCTGATTCGCAACTGCGCGCACCAGATCGATATCTTCGATGCCCCAGTGGCGGTTTGAATCTGTTTCGATATGGATGTTACCGATTTCGCTACCAGACACAACGATAGAGGAAGCCATAAACATGTTTTGCTCAGAGTCTTCTTCATCAAGCTCAAGTTCTTCATCACCTGACTGTCTGTGGTAGTAGGTCAGCTCTTCTTCGCTATCAATCGTTTTGAGCCAATTCTCCCAACCGGCCTGGGTTAAGCGTGCCGCCTGATCTGTAATTGATTTTTGCTCTTCTTCTAACGCTTCAAAGCGGAGGGCGTTTTTAATCGCAATGGCTAGCTGGGTCGAGATCGCCTCAATCGCATTTTTTAGGCTTGGAGAGATGCCGTCGATTTGATCCGTTTGGAGATTTAAGACCCCATACAGCTCGTTGTCTAAATTGATGGGGATAGAGATTTCAGACCGGGTGCGGCTGAGTAGCGGATTTGCGTAGTATAAATCGCTTTTGGTTGTGTCGTTTACCAGGATCGTTTCTTTCCGCTGAGCGGCCGTTCCATTAATCGATCCAGTTCCAATCGCCAATCGATGTCCACGCCGCAACAGCTCGGCCCCTAATCGGCCGCTACCCGCACGCAATGTTAGCGTTTTTGCAGATGCTTCTGCCAAGTAAACTTGTACGTGATACACATCAAACTTCGTCTGAATCACATCAACCGTACTGGAAAGCAACTGGTCTAAATCATGAATTTTTAGGATTGTATTCCCGATCTCCAAACATTTAACAAACATTTGGTTAGGAACTTGCTGTTGTGCAATGCCACCCAACGAAGCAACCGCCTCTGGAGAATCAAGGATGGAGCTTGCAACAAAAGAGGCTGATTCAACAAACGTTGTTTCTTGCTCGGTCTGAGTTTGTCCTCCAAAGAAGTCAAAGAAAATAAATCCGGCCAACCGCCCCTGTAGCAGGACAAACCAAATGAAAATAATCCCCGCGAGTGTGATGAGTAAAAGCGCAATCTCGATAACAAAATAGCTCGATAGCACACTTGTATCTGCTAGTTGCTCGCTAACCCGATCTGAAACAGATCTATAGCGAATTAGGGCTGACGCAATCAACAGGATCGATAACGAGCCCACAGCAAAAAAGGCTTGGTATAAGGGGTTTTTTCGGACTAAGTCGGGAACATTCATAACTTGTCTTTGGCTCTATATTTGAGCCTTCATCTGCAAATCACCGATCGGTTAGTTTTTAACTCCGATCGAAATTTTTGTGTCAATCTGCAATTCGTTCGATATCATCGTGCTTGCGATTTTTATCGCATCAGAAATCGTATCGGCCGATTGCAACTCTTTTCGGATTTTGTTGACGACCAACTGCTCTTGCGCCTGCTTTTTAGCATGAGAAAACAGCCGTGCGTTGCGAAGCCCAACTGAAATTTGATCAGCAACCGATTCCAGCAGAAACGCATCGTCTAAGTCAAGAGGACGTTGATCATCCTGACGAATATCAACAATGCCCCACACATCATTACCCGATTTGATCGGAACAGCCATTTCACTGCTGGCAACGGGGCTGGGATAGCCGGGAATCACGTAATCAGAGTTTTCGAGATCGGTGAGCCAAAATGCTCGTTTCTCTTCAAAAACTTTGCCAAAAATGCCTGAATTTATCGGCAAGCGGTATCCTTTTGGAATAAGAGAGTCGCCGTGGCGATCAAGATCGGCCGATAATTGAAGCGTGTTGAAGTCTACAAAATCATCTTTTAAATAAACGGCAACGTGTAAATAAGATTTGAACTGCTGGAGCAGGGAAACTATCTCTTGGATCAATTCTTCCTCATTAAGGATCGAGGCGATTTTTTGACCAATCTGAGACGAAATTTCAATGGTGGCTGTGCGGGTATCAACTCTGTTGTTGAACCGCTCGGCTTCGTGCTCTAGTGCCGCATTCAGCGCATGTTCTCTGTTTCTGGCTAACTCCATCTGCTTGACCAGCCTGTTCAGGCTTAGCTGTCCGGCGATTGCAACAAGAGCAAATGTGACAATGATCACCAGCCAAAAATAGGGCATCAGTGGCACATCGGCCGGTTGTACTTCACCCATCCACACAAACAGAATGCCGCCTAACCCTAAAAAGGTCAGGAGTAGCGATACGAGTCCTAACCGAACGCCCAAGTGAATCGAGACGATGAGAGGGATGACCGCCAGAATTAATAAACTGCCAGAAATTAATCCGTTAAACAGAAGCTGATCCAACCCGACAATCGATAAACCGATGTAGAGGGCTGAGGCACGAATTTTGAAGTCTAATTTGTTAAACCAAACCCCCAGAGCAAAAACTAGGGTCAGTGCGCCGTACAGCCACAGCCGGAATGGCTCTTCCGGTGGGGTAACAAAAAGCATGTAAATCGTGGTTAAGCTCAGCACAATTGCAAAGCCCGGAATCAACAGGTCAAGGGATTGCATCCGATTGATGTTGATAAGATCTTGCTGAGCCGAAGATTTTTGTTGCCAGAGGAAAGAGAAGTTCATTATTCGCTTCCCCCTTGTGATTGTTGCAATAGCTCTGGGTCAAGAGAAATTTTGACCGAAATCGGTTCTAAAACAGATGAAATATGTTTGCCAACAACCCGCATGCTTGAATAGACATCGGGTGCAACCTGAAGCTTCAAGGACATTTCGTTTAAGATTGATTCTCGTTTGAGCTGTTCTTCAGCTTGTTGGAAGATATTAACGTTGCTGATGGCGGTGCCCAGCTGTTTAGCGATAGTTTCGAGGGTGTTGATATGATTTTCTGCTGAGGCAAACTGTTTGTTATCTTGAACGTCTAGAACACCCAGCACTGTGTTGTCCCAAGTGATGGGGACCGCAATTTCAGAAACGGTGTCGGGCAACAGAGAATTGGGGACCCAATCCTCAGACTCTTGCACGTTATCGACGTGGATGGGAGCATTTTCTTTTGCCGCCCGGCCGACGAGACCGATGCCCCAATCCAACTTGTGCTCACCAATCAGCAACGCGGTTCCAGCTTCACCCGTGGCCCCTGCAATTTTCAAAACTTTTGTGTCAGGCTGGATCAAATAGACTTGGACGTGATAGTAATTAAACGCTTTGCGAATTTGCTCGGCTACGTCACCGATCAATCTATTTTCGTCCAAAATTGTGCTGATGAGTCGATTCACATCCTGCGTGATGTCTAGCGTGCGAGTATGTTCATACACACGTTCTTCCAGCGTTTTTTGGTCAGAGTCTAGCTGATTTTTTAGCGCTTCTTGTTTGTGAAGAGCGGTGTTGTTGGCATTGATCAACACGATGGTTAACGTAAAAAACAGGGTGGCAATAACAGCGGTTTGGATCAGCAGTGTAAGCCATGACAATCCGGCCGCCTGTTGGAAAATTGAGACTGATGTGTCTGGAATGAACCTGAACCAAGCCAGCGCGGCCGAAACCAGAATCTGTGCGGCAAGCAAGACAAAAACGCTAGTTTGCAAATTAAACAGAACAGAGCTGAGGAACGTTGCCAAGAGCAAAACCAGGACGCCGAATAGCAACCAGTTGGTAAACAGGAAATATCCACCGGTTAAAAACACCAAGCTAACTAAAGAAAAACTCTTTAAAGCGTAGCTGGCACGGTTTGTTAGGTAAAAAATGGTGCAAACGATGCTGAAAAACAGCATCAAGATTCCGCTGTAAACGGTCTGGTTTGCTAAATCAAACACAACCGAGTCAACTGTTGATTGACTGATGAACAGGCTGAGCCCACCTAGAAGATAGGCGGCCGCAAACACACCCGTTAGGGTAAGCATCAGGTCCTTTCGGAACGTCTCCGCGAGGGGAGCATTTTGCGCAACTGTTGACATGAATCGTTAAATCTAGCTGTGGTTACTTCCGTTTGAATGGCCGTTCAGATGGTTTTTTGTTTCCAACTGATCATTCTGCGGTTTTGTCGGTTCTTCTTTTTCGGCAATCTCTTCGGGGTGCTGGGTCAGGTAAACGGCCGTTTTGTTGCCAAGCATCTTGCTAATTTCGTGAGCGGTCGTTTTCATCGCAGACTCAACATCCTGTGTTTGAAGGATCTTTTCGCGTACTTCGTTTAATTGAGACTCGCGATTTGCCCGATTTTTTGCATCTTGATACTGCTGAGCATTACGTATTCCGACGGCTAACTGAGAGGCAATAGAAGTTAGTAACGTTGCGTCTTCAGTTGTTAAGCGATTTACCTTGTCATCCTGAATATCGATCACACCTAAAACCTCGTCACCAAGTGTCAAAGGAACCGCCAGCTCAGATTTTGTGTCGGGTAAATGAGGGTTAGGTAGCCACTGAGGCGTTTCGCTTACATCTGAAGCAAGAATATATTTGTTTTCGTAAGCCGCACGGCCAACCAATCCACTTTGAATAGGGATGGTGTGGTTTTGTTCTCTCAATAACTTCCCAATTTCACCAGAACCAGCCATCATTTTTAGCTTAGTTTCTTCTTCGTTAAGCGCGTAAATGTGAATATGGTAGTAATTAAACACACTTTGAAGCTGATCAATCACAGTTCTTAACAAGTCTTGGGTATTCGTAATTCTTGACAAACTGCGTGACACGCTGAAAGATGCTTCCAATGCTTGTGTACGTTCTGCTACACGATCTTCTAGCTCATTAATCAACCTTTGTGACTGATCCGCCATCTGATTAAACGCGATCGACAGTCGTCCTACCTCGTCGGCCGATTGAACGGTGGCGCGGGCATCTAAGTTTCCTGTTTCAAGCTGATTGGCAACGTCGGCCAACTTGGTGATTGGGGATGACACAGCGATAGAAATAAGCCGAGCCAAGAAGATACCGATAAGGGCCAAAATAACACCCAAAATTGTTTGGGTAAGCTGTTGTTCACGAATAACCTGCTCAACCGCTTCAAGCGGCCGGGATACAAGGATGCTCCACTGGTCGGAAGTGCCATCGACTTGCGGATTGGGATTTATATTCAGAGGAACGGCCGTGAAAATACTACTTTCTTCTTGAGCTTGAAGCTGAATGAAGTTCATGGCCAAAAGATCATCAATCTCTTCTTGGTTAAAACTATTTGGAACAAGGGTGCCTTGACCGCGAACCAGCGGTAATAGAGCGTCTGGGCTGATAACCATCGCAAAGTTAGTTTCAATTTCCGGATCTTCATCCAGTTCTAGATCTAGAATTAAGCGACTGGTTGAATAGGTTGTGTAAATTGTTCCAATTAAATTGTTGTTGACGTCCAAAATGGGGACCGCGATTGGAATGGATAATCCTGAACCATTTTGCATTGGGCTAGGATCACCAACGTAAACTTCCCGGCCGTCAGTCATTTGAACAAAATTCCACCAATCTGTGTCGTTATACAAATATTGTGGCGCGTCTTCTTTGCCACCCATAGCGACAACTGAACCAAATTTGTTCACAATAATAATTTCTTGCGTAGCAGGAGATTGAAGAGCGAAATTACGCAAAATGTCGGACGAAGAATTGCGCAAACGGCTAAAGAACAAAAAGTGCTGTTCAAGTGTAAAGTCATCATCTAGGTTGATCCAGATCCGATTGCGCTCTTGCAGAACCCGTTCAACGATGGCGATGTTGCGATCTTGTTTGTTAAGAAGATCATCGAAGACTTGTGTGTCGTCGTTGATAAAGTTCAGGATGATCTGGTTGGCAACCAACGTTTCAAGCTGTCCTATATGCCCCTGCAGCTGAGACTCAATTTTTGAGGCAACACTTTCCCCGCGTAGCTCAATTTCAGTTTCGGTCGAATTTACCAAAGCGTTCCGGGTTGATTGGGTGACAATCAACGTTGGGATCGTGGTCGCAAACAAAATGATGGTGACTGTGATAACGATCAGCTTTGTCGTAATTTGAAACGCTCTAAAGCTTAAGAAAAACAGCAAAAGCAGAATAGAAATCAATCCGATTCCGATAAAGCTGGTGGCTACATTGGTTGCAGGTAGAAAGATCCGGGGGATAGGGGTGAAGAACTCGACCCCAAGGGCGAGTAGGGCAAAGCCTATTCCAAAGATATTGGCGATGAACTGAGGGCGACCTTCTAAGCATAAAACGCTGATGAGCCACGTTCCGAAGCCAATGATGATTGCAACACTAAGCGAAATGTTGATAAAGCTAAATGGAATCGATATGAAGGCCGAAATCATCCCGGCAATTAGGAAGCCCACACCCAAGTGGCGCCTGTTGTTGAAAATGGCAACCGCGCCAATGCCATACATGATAGCTACGACGCAAAATAGAGCGACGTAGTAGTAAATAAATGATTGTTGGCTTTGCCACGCGACATAGACAGCAATCAGTGTCCCCACAATGGCAGACCCCAAGAGATTTAAGCTGACGCGTTGCGCGTTTCTTTGTAGAAAAAGAGTATTGTCAGACGAATCTAGAGAAACATTCATATTCGTACCGCTTTTAACGGGTAACAGGTGTCACATTGGCAAGACATTATCTTACGAAATGGCTTTCACAGCAGTTTCGGATAATAACATAGATGAGACGCAAATTACGTGAATTGACCGTAACGCCTCTCTCGAGTGTACCACTGGTAATTTAAGGCTAAATGGCAAATCTAGCAATGGACGATTTTAGTCGTAGGCAAGTAGTCATAGGAACCGAGTACTGAATTGGCGCAGGGTTAAGTTTAAAACGGGCCAAAATTCAAATTTTGACCCATTTTTGCTCTAATTTGCTACCCGTTTGACAGGTCTGATAAGGCTTTGTCAAGTAACTTATTTACTAGTCCAGGATTCCCTTTCCCCTTTAATTCGCGCATAACGGCCCCCATAAAAAAGCCGCGAAGCTTGACTTTGCCCGCTTTGTAGTCCTCACGCTCTTTCGAATTATTCTCGATGACTTGCTGAATAATCTCTAAAATTGCTCCATCATCAGACACTTGAGCCAGCCCTTTTTCATCAACAATCGCTTTGGCGCCTTTTCCGCTTTCCAAGATTTCGACCAGTACGTCTTTGGCCGTATTGTTGTTGATCGTGCCTGCATCAACCAATCCGATGAGTTCGACCAAACCGGCCGGCGTTAGCTGAATTTCGTCGATTGTTTGTTTGCTCTCGTTCATCAGAGCGAACAGATTGTTGATGATCCAGTTAGCCACTTTTTTGGCAGGGCCACCGGCCGCAATTGCCGCATCAAACCATTCAGCCACCGCACGATCTTCGGCCAAAACGTTAGCGTCATACGCTGACAGACCAAGCTCACCCGTATATCGGCCGATTTTCGCATCGGGTAGCTCAATCATTTCAGCCCGTACCCGATCGATCCATTCTTGATCTACAAACAGTGGGGGCAGGTCTGGATCTGGAAAATACCGGTAGTCGTGAGCATCTTCTTTGCTACGTTGGGTATAGGTTTTTCGTTTGTCCTCATCCCAGCCCAACGTTTCTTGATCGATAGAGCCGCCCGCTTCGTAAATTCGCTCTTGTTCTTTTAGTTGATAGTTAATCGCATCGGTCATCGCCCTAAAGCTGTTTAGATTTTTAACCTCGACACGGGTGTTTAGCACGTCGGTCCCTTTTTCACGGATCGAGATATTGGCTTCAAACCGAATGATCCCTTTTTCCATGTCGCCGGTGTTTACGCCTGTGTAGCGCAAAATTTGGCGAACTTTCGTGGCATATGCCAACGCTTCTTCGGCCGAGCGAATGTCTGGCTCAGAAACAATTTCGAGCAGGGGGACACCGGCCCGGTTGTAATCGACCAGGGAAACGCCTCGGCCGACGTGTGACAGTTTGCCGGTGTCTTCTTCCATGTGGGCCCGGGTCACTCGAATCCGTTTGGTTGTTCCATCTTCAAGCTCAATGTCCAAATGTCCTTCGGTTGCAATCGGGTTTTCGAGCTGGGTAATTTGGTACCCTTTCGGCAGGTCGGGATAGAAATAGTTTTTGCGCTCAAACGCATTAAATTGATTGATGTCACAGTTCAGGGCCATGCCGACTTTCATCGCCATTTCTATCGCGTCACGATTCACAACGGGCAACATGCCGGGCATTCCCAAGCTCAGCGGATCAACGGCCGAGTTTGGGTCAGCTTCAACGCTGTCGACCACGCGGCATCCGCTAAACATTTTTGACTCTGTCAGCATTTCTGCATGAATTTCTAATCCGATAACTGCTTCGTATTTGCTCATAGTTACAAGTGGCGGGGTTGCGAGGTAGCAGGGTTGCGAAGTCTGAAAAACTACGCCACTCCGCTACCTCGCACCTTCGCTACAATTTAATAATTTCTTGTGGTGTGCCGATCACTTCCTGATCTCGGCCGATGATCGAGTCGCGCAAATTTAGGTTCGAGATTTTTGCCCCATCATCAACAATGCAATTTTCAAGCACACAATTTTGAACCAGTGCACCCGCTCCGACCGAAACATAGGGGCCGATCATAGACGAGTAGATCTCTGCTTCTTCGTGTAGAAAAACAGGTGGGATGACCCCAAACTCTTCGGTGTAGCTACGTTCGAGAGCATTTCTGCTACTGTACCCGATGCCGAGCAAGCGGCGATTGGCCTGCACGAGATCGTCTACGTCCCCAACAGAGATCATTTTGTCTGGCCGGATCGTTTCGGTGTCCAAATTTTGGTCACTTTCCCAATCCAGCACTTTGTCGAGAGCCGCGGCCGACCGGAACCAAAATGCTCGGTTCATGAGCGACACAATTTTGGCTGAAGATTGCTTTTCGATCTGGTCGTACTTGGCGATCACAATCGTCCCATCCAAAACTACCAAAAATGGACCATCTGGGATCAGGCCGTTTTCACGGCAGGTGCGTAGTGCGCCCAAGTTGCCGATGTCGGCCGGTACCTCCAGCCGCGCTGAATTTTCTGCAAACGCCAAAGTCGCGTCATCAGCCAGATTTCCGGCCGTGACGAACACACTGCCATCAGTGGCGTAGGGCAGGGTCTGGGCCAAAATTTGGCTCAGCACCGTCCCATCGGCCAGACGAGTGTTTAGGTTTTTATTGGTTGTTAGCAGAAAGATTATTTTCATTGAAACGTACTGCGTGATGCGTATTGCGTAGAACGTTCTA
>JAHDGV010000508.1 GCA_020631655.1 Chloroflexota bacterium
GTTGCAAAGATGGTTGAGTTTTGCGCCCTGCTCAAAGGCATCATTGAAAAAGCCAAAACGGTGCGGGTCACCAACCCACAGGGAACCGACATTAGTTTTGAGATTGAGCCATCCCATTTTATCGCCGTGGATAGCGGCGAAGTCTCAGCTCCTGGCCTGCATACGCCACCTGCCTTGGTCAACATTGTCCCCCGCTTTGGCTCGGTGAATGGATCGATTGTGTTCGATGCGCTCTATGATGCGTATCCGGACAAAATGATGGAAGCGCCCCTCACAATCACGGTTGAAAACAGTGTAATTGTAGCGGCCGAAGGAAACCAGTACGCCAACAAGTTTATGGAGATCGCCGCAACGTGGGACGAGGGCGGCCGGAATGTGGCCCACATGAACTTTGGCCTGCTCCCCACCATTCGGGAACTAGTCGGCCACGTGGTGGTTGATGAGCGAGTTTGGGGGATTACCAACTGGGGCTTTGGATCAGTCAGTCCGCTGGATGCACCGCCCAACGGCCAACCAAGTGATTTTCATTTTGACGCGATTTGCTCCAAATCGTCGGTGGCGATTGACGGGGTCCAAATCACGGCCGAGGGCGAGGTCGTGCATCCAGAGCTAAAAGTGATTTCTGATCAATTTTAAGATCCGTTTTGGGGGTTTAGCCAAAAAGTGCCAGTCAAATAGATTAATCGTAAAGAAGAGTCACATACAATCATAAGCGAGGCACCACGTCTTAATTTATCCGCCTCGCTTTTTGCCAAGGAACTTATGTGGAATCTAGTCGAAAAAATTCGAACTCGCTTTGATAGAATCTCTGTTTACCAAACAGGGTTTTTCCTTTTTGCGATAGGGACCGTCGTCGTCACTTACTTTTTAATCCGCGCAATCGTCAGGGTCCAATGGTTCGAGATGATTGTCATTCTCATCATATGGGTAGCGGCGATTTTTGACTTAATCAACTTCCGCAATCAGGAATTTACGTTTGCCAATTCTGTTTTTGCCTACGCGAGTTTGGCCGGAGCCATTTTAGGGGCGATGGGAACCAACGGGATTGACAACTATGCGATCCTAGTTTGTTTTCCCATCCTAATTTTGCTAGGCGTCTATCAACGTCAAAAACCTAAAAACATCCTCTATATCGGTAGCGGGCTGATTGTCGCGGCCGTCATTATGTTTGCTCTGGAGCAATTTGGCTTTTATGAGGGGATCGAAAATCCGGTTACGAGGGAAGGACAATATTTACTCTTTGCGTTCAGCGTCTTCTTCAGTTGCATCCTGATAAATATTACCGTCCGCCACTTTTTAGCTTCCAGCCAAAAGCTGAGACAGCTCCATGAAAATAGCCTGAAAGCAAAGCTGGCCGCTGAAATGGCCAACAACTTTAAATCCACCTTTTTAGCAAACATGAGCCATGAACTTAGAACCCCACTAAACGCAATTATTGGCTACAGTGAGATGATTGTAGAAGAGACTGACGATCTTGAAATTGTCCGAGAGGACGCGAATAAGATCCATATTTCTGCCAATAATCTTCTTGATATCATCAACTCTATTTTAGAAATTTCAAAAATTGAAAGTGGGGTTGTTGATATGCAAATATCTGAAGTTGACCTAAACGAATTGATTGGAGAAGTGCTGGTCGTGGTCAAGCCTCAGTTTGACTTTAAGGGGAATCAGTTAGTCGTTGATGTTGAGGCGCCCGGCTCAATTCTACATACCGATCGGCAGAAATTGGCTCAAATCATCACCAATCTTTTAGTCAATGCAAACAAGTTCACCGATCAGGGCCACATCCAGTTAAATGCTAAACCAAAAGGGAGTCATTTGATTATTGAGGTAGTTGATAGTGGAATCGGCATTTCACCGACAGATTTAGAGATTATTTTTTCCCCTTTTCGGCAAGCTGAAGGGTCTTACAGTCGAAAGCATGAGGGGACCGGACTGGGGTTATCGATCTGCAAACAGCTGGCCAATTTAATGCAAGGTGAGCTAACGGCCGAGTCGCAATTGGGGCATGGGAGCACCTTTACACTTGAAATACCTCAAACATATTCTTTTTCAGCGTCGCCCGAAAACAAGTTAGGGGCCAAAAGTGAGGAAGCTGATCAACCCAATGTGATTGATTTTCAAAATTTTCACTGAGCCTAATCAACATATTTAACAAGCCTTGTCCTTCACTCGGCCAGCCACCTAAAAACACAGTTTCTAGAGCCCTACACGCAAAACTGTAAGATGAAATCAAAGCCTCAACTGCTACTTTAGAGCCTATGAGCGCGATTTTTTCGTGCCTGCTGAGTTTGTAGCAACATGGCCAAACAATAAAATCTGATTCCAGTATCTTTTTTAGGTGGAAAATATGCCCGGTAAGCCTCTACTCTCCCAAAAATTTTTAGTACCAACTGTGTTGGTATGCCTTGTGATTGTCTTCACTTCTCTGTCACTCAGTGCAAACGAAGCCGAGCAGACAGACGAAAGCACAATCATTTTTCTTCCCATCGTTCAAAATAAAACGCGCTCGGCCGCAACGCCCACTGAAATGGGTGAAGCACCGCCAACAGATGATGCCGAAGAAACCCCCGAGCAAAGAGAACAAGATTGGTATCAAGAAAATTGGCAACTTGAAGACAATGATTGGGATGACTGGGCCAAATATCTGCTAGACCCTGAGATTGATGATGAATCGGTCAATTTATCTGATCCTGCGCGCGCCGTGGCGGCCGTTGATCCACCCAAGCTGAACTTGGCGGTAGGTCAGACCGCCATGCAATCTTCTGTTGGCTGGAACGGATTCCCCGGCCGGGCGGTTGATGGCTGGACCAGCGGCGTTTACCGAGATCAGACCACCATGCACACCCAGTGGGAAGCCCAACCATGGTGGCAGGTTGACCTCAAAAACACCTACGTTTTAGACAGCGTTCAGCTATTCGGCCGCACCGACTGCTGTAAAGATCGCCTCTCTGATTTTTATATCCTTGTTTCGAACAACGACATGCAGGGGAAAACGCTTAATCAGCTGCTAAACGATCCTGAGGTCTGGAGCATGTACGAGTCAGGGAACGTTGATGGAAACAAAACGTTTGATACTCCGGCTGTTGGCCGCTTTGTGCGCATCCAGCGCCGAGGAACCGGCTACCTGCAAATCGCAGAAACCAGAGTGTTTGGGCAAAACTTAGCCGTAGGCAAAGCGGCCAAACAATCTTCAACCGGCTGGGGCGGCGTTGCCCAACGGGCGGTAGACGGCAACATCGACGGCGTTTACAACAACGGCTCCGTGTCGCACACCTTGGGCGGCAACGAAGAGTGGTGGCAACTCGATATGGGTCAATCTCATAATCTTGGCAAGATTTGGCTCTTTAATCGGGCTGACTGCTGTCGCGAACGCTTCGCCCACTTCTACGTTTTTGTCTCCGAAAACGACATGACCGGCCGGACATTGGACGAGCTGAAAAGCGATCCAGAGGTTTGGGAAT
>JAHDGV010000509.1 GCA_020631655.1 Chloroflexota bacterium
ACTTGAGCCAACGTACATTTTCAGAGTCATTGATCTCTTTAAGGCCCGCCATAATCTCCGGTGTAGGTTCTAACTGTTCTGCAAACTGACGTTCAATCATGAAAATTGGCATGATGTTTCTCCTTTTAAATAGACTGATAAAAATAAACCAAATCCCAAATCGAGATTTGATGAAATAACTATAATGTCGTCGCTTCGATATTTTGGATGAGATATCCCATTCCCAATTCTTGAGCGATAGCTAAAGATTCATTTAACAAAATTCTGGCTCGCTGCTGCTTCTCTTTGTGCCCCTGTTTTTGCAGCATTACCGCAAATTCATACTGCGTTTGAGCCAACCACGGCCGGGCGTTCATCTTGGCATCTAGTGTTAGGGCTTCCTCAAAATGAGTCTGTGCTTTATCCCACCTGTTCATTGTAGTCGCCAGCATGCCCAAATAGCGTGCAACTGCACCATAACATGCGGTTGCACCACTTACAACGATTGTCCGGCCGTCATAAGGCAACAGTTTTTTATAAAGGGTGATAGCCTGTTCTTGATTATCGAGATACACGCAAACTTCAGACAGATATGCGATTGAAGTTACCCAAAGCGCATCAGGTGGAATGGTAGAAAATGAGTTGGCCGCCAGTTTTTCAAATAAATCACGACACAATGTTTTTTCCCCAATACAAGCATAGATTAGAGCAAGCCCCGGTTGCCAAGTCATTGAGCTTGGATCGTGCATGAGTTGAAATTTCAAGATCGGTGTAATTTCGTGCAATCGCCCTTGCATCCACCGAATAGTAAACATATGCATGCCCAATATGCCGTCTAGTTCAGTTAACCCTATTTGTTCACTGATGTCAGCCGCTTTATTAGCCAGGCGTTCCGCTTCTTTAAAATCTCCATATAAGATCGCCTGCATTGTTCGATATACTTCAGTCGTATGCATTTGAAACGGTTGCTTTGTTTTTTCTGCAATTCGCTGATGATTTTCAATGGCCTGATCAACTAAGTCAGTATTCCCAAGTTCGATATGATCAAAAATATAAACGCTAATCGCATCGGCAAGCAGTGCTTGGTTGTTAATTGTCTCTGCAACGACAATCATTTCATCAACAGCCGCAAGCCGTGGCTCGAACACTTTTGGACGCCGATCAAGCTGTACTTTGCTCCTCAATGCGTCATAGATCGCTTCAGGGTCATTGATACGGCGGGCTATGTCCAGTGCTTCATTTACGATATTACGCTGTTCAACTAATTCATCAGTGCCTAGCAAAGCTCGTGCCAGATTGACTAACAGCTGAACCCTAAGGCCGCTATCTTCTGCCCCCAAAACACTCAAGGCTTCACGCATGAACTTCTCAGATGTTTTTTTGTCTAAGTTTAAGCGCCAGCGAGGCTCTTCATAGGCCAATGCAGCTTGGGCTAGAATGATGGGGTCATTTAACTTTCTGGCAATTTCGATTGATTTGATTGAGTTTGGTAGAGTCTCCCCGAAGTTGCCACCATGCCAGTAAGCCTGAGAAAGGTTGTGTGTGAGGTCGTATTCAAGCCGTGTATTTTCTGCAAGTAAACCTGACTCTGCCAACAGCCGAAGCCCATGCTCAAAATGAGCAACCGCCTCATCTAAGGCGATCAATTCGGCCGCCTTTTGTCCTGCAAGCAAAAGGTACTGACTCGCCGTTAAAAATTGCTGCGCTTCCTCAAAATGGCGAGCCAGCTGAGCGGCCGGCAAATCGGGCAGATTTGTGGTGTAATCACCATACACTTGCTCCATCGCTCGACCCACATCTTCATGATAATAAGCCCGCTCAGCCTCATCCAACTGCTCATACACATACTTTTGAAAAAGGTTATGGCGAAATTGATAAATAGAACGACGCTGTTGGCCGCTGTGGGTTACCCCTTGCGGCCGGACAAGCTGATGTTGCCGGTCTAACTCTTTCCCCAACTGGCGCACCACCGCTGGGGCCGGTTGACCGACAACAAGGGCGTTGACTTCAGCTGTAAAAAACTCCCCTTCGACACTGGCCGCAGCCAACAAACCTTTTAACCGATCATCTAACCGCTCGATCCGTCGCGCAATCACCCCCTCAACTTTCGGGGGCAACGTCTCCCAAGCAACCGAAGCCTGAGTCAGCACCCCTTTCTCATCTCGCTGCAAAATATGTTGCTCTTCTAAATCTCGCAATACCTCAACTGTAAACAAAGGATGCCCGCTTGTCAGTCGGGTTAATCGGTCGCGAAATGATTGAGTCAGCCTGTTGGGGGTGATGTCAATCAGTGCGTCAACAAACTGCTGCCCAGACTCCATATTGTCCAGACTAATCGTCACATCACCCGCTTGTCGCCGCCATTCAGCCACCACATTTTGCAGTGGATGGGTTTCCCCATTTCGCCCTTGGGCCACATCTTCCGGCCGGAACGCCCCAATTAGCAAAACCGGACTTTGGGCCAACCGTTTGCCCAAAAAACTAAGCAAACTGATCGAAGATAAATCCCCCCAATGCAAATCATCAACTACAACGAGCAGCGGATGTTCGGCCGCTAATTTTTCTAAAAGCGTCCCATACGCCTCAAACAGACGGCTCTGATCCGGCTGGGAAGGTGGCTGAAAGGATTTTAGCTTTAAGAACAGCTCCATCTGCGCTTCCAATCGACTAGGATCTGTTTTGGCATAGATCG
Source organism: Chloroflexota bacterium (assembly GCA_020631655.1). Lineage (GTDB taxonomy): Bacteria > Chloroflexota > Anaerolineae > Promineifilales > Promineifilaceae > WTJY01. The sequence goes on from JAHDGV010000509.1 coordinate 2,672, forward strand.
CAAGCTGATCTTCAAGCGTCCGGCGCGTGGCGAACAGATCGATCAACTCAGGGCTGTGGTCAAGCAAAATTTGAGTCGTCTTGGGCAAAAGCTCCCATAACCATTGGGCCTGAGCCTTTGAAATAGTGCCAACCAGCCACTGCGCGGTCACATCTCCTAACAGCATCGACATAATCGCCTGAAAAGGGACCAGCGGATCACCTGCACCGGTGTAAACGTTGCACAGCCCCTGTACCGCCACTAAGTCATGATGGCTTGCTTGGGCCTGTTGGGCAAATGCTTTAATGAGGCTCGTTTTCCCTGCCCCAGCTTCTCCACTTAAAAAGACAAGGTTACCTCGGCCGTTTACGCTATCGGCCAAATAACCTTCTAGCTGAGCCAGCTCTTTTTCTCGTGCAACAAAAGGGACCGTCTCTATCGCAGTGCGATGATGGTCTGGCGTGATAAAGGGGGGAGGCTCAGCCGTTTCAATCAACTTGTTAAAGTCAGCAATCGCTTCTTCTTGAGCAGTAGGCGTGACAGAGGCGCTAACTGATTGATGGGATGCGGAGGCTGACTGTCGGCCGGTCGCGGCAAACCGGAACGCTTCGATCAGCTCTAAAATCGACCGATACCGATCTTCCGGCCGTTTTTCCGTCGCTTTCTGAATCACCCTGTCGATTTCCTGCGACAGCCCCGGCCGCAGAGCAAGCAGAGAGGGCAGCGGCTGCGTCACATGCAGTTGGGCCAAATGGACCGGCGATTCGGCCGTAAACGGATGGCGGCCGGTCAGCAACTGATAGAGC
>JAHDGV010000060.1:0-16926 GCA_020631655.1 Chloroflexota bacterium
AGAGTGACTCTTCGCGTAGTCATCGATCTGATTGCGCGAACCCTCTTATAAAAATTTACTTGAACCCTCAACGGGTTCCATCAATCGCATAAATATATTTACCGGCCGGACTTTGTTTAAAGTCCGGCCGGTTTGTTTTATAAGGTTGTTGAGAATTAAATATAGTAAAACGGTACACCAGTAAACCTTTTCATTTTCTGGATAATAAGCCTTAATTGGCTGTTTTTGTGAAAAATATTAGGATATTAGCCTTCAAAATGTCCAATTTGACCAAAAATTTGACAAAAACTATATGCGGGGCTACTATCGATTTGGTAAAACGTTACACCAAATCAAAAACTGCTGTAACTTGAACTAAATTACTTGTATGTCAAACAAAGTAACCATCACCGACGTTGCCCGAAAAGCGGGTGTTTCTCTAAGCACAGTTTCAAACTTGCTTAACGGCCGTTCAAAACGAATGCGCCCAAGCACCGAGCAAAGAATACTTGAAGCTATTGAGGAGCTTGGGTATACACCAAATCAAGCGGCAAGGCAGTTGAAAACGGGGCAGTCGGCCATCATCGGTCTTATTGTTCCTTCGGTTGCTAACCCCTTTTATGGGATTTTTGCCCGCCACGTTGAATCGGTTGCATTGAAGTTGGGCTATCAGGTTCTGTTGGGGAACAGTGATCGTGATCCAGCACGTGAGATTAAGTACGCTGAGGAATTATGGGGATACGGTGTTCGTGGCCTGATTTTTGGCTCTTCGCTTTTTAATGTCTCCCACTTTGACAATTTGATTTCTCGTGGTCTGCACGTGGTTGCGTTTGAGCGGCCGACACAAGAAGCTGATGGGACCCGAGTTGACAGCGTTGGTATCGATAATCATTTAGCCGCTCGGCTGGCAACAAAACATCTACTTTCATTAGGACATAAACGGATTGGCTTCTTGTCAGGACCAATTCAGACGGTCAGCCGTTTAGATCGTTTGTCTGGATATCAATCGGCGTTAAGAGACGCTGGCATTCAGTCTGATCCTGATTTGATATGGGATGTTTCACCATCTGAAAATAGCTATGGTGACGCTGATGCAGTTGATCTCGGCCGTCAGGGCACACAAGAGCTACTAAGCAGGCTAGACCCTCCAACCGCAATTTTCGCCATCAACGATATGTTTGCCTTTGGTGCTTATGCAGGCGCCAAAGATATGGGACTCCAAATCCCATCAGACTTATCTATTGTTGGTGTCGATGATATTACCTTGACTGAAATCGTTCGGCCGTCATTAACGACGGTTCGCCAACCAATTGAAAAAATTGCAACAATGGCCGTTAATAGGCTGGTTGCCCGGCTTGAAGGTAAATTCGATGAGCAACAAGATCACCAAATTCTTCCACCTCAGCTTATCGTTCGATCATCAACAACTCGACCAAAGTAAGGGCTCGAGAGGAAATATCAAAACAGTCAATTTTGGTCTAATTAAATCAAAGACCATCAAGACGTAAATAGAAACTCTAGATTAAACCCAAAGTAGCAAGGGGAGGCTTAAGACCGGCCAAGTGCTGGTGGTTGCCCCCTTGCTAATAATGAAAAGTCAAACTAGGAAAATTCTTTATGGAAATCAATCTTTCAGGAAAAACTGCTGTCGTTACAGGCGGCAATCACGGAATCGGCCGGGCACTGGTTCAGATGTTGGCCGATTGCGGTGCACAAGTTGTATCTACTCATTACTCGAGCGAATTTGAGTCATTTGATAATGATTCAATTTCCGGAATGCAGTTTGATGCGACCGATAGCGCAGCGGTTGAGGCAGCGATGAAAGGAGCTGCTGAAAAGTTGGGTGGAAAAATCGATATTTTGGTTAATAACGCAGGTGGACTTTTAGCGAGAGTTGAAACGTCAGAAATGAGTGACGAGCACTTTCATAAAGTGATGGATGTTAACTTTTCAAGCACCTTCTATTGCACTCGCGAAGCCTTAAAATTTATGCCAGATGGCGGCCGTATTATCAACTTATCTTCACTTGCTGCACAAGATGGCGGTGGCGGTGGCTCACGCATTTATGCGGCTTCAAAAGGGGCTGTGATCAGCTTTACACGTGGTATGGCTAAGGAGCTTGGCCCACGTCGTATTACGGTTAATGCGATTGCTCCGGGATTTATTGCAGATACCGCTTTCCACAACACATTCACTCCTGACAATGTTCAAGACATGATTGTTGGCAAAATCCCTGTAGGGCGTGGTGGTCACGTAGATGATGTTGCCGCGGCTGGCGTTTATCTGGCGTCAGATTGGGCCGGATTTATCTCTGGTGAAGTTCTTGAAATTAACGGTGGACTTTATTTCACCTAGGGTTCCTACACTCATACTGCCTAGGAGTTAGGTGGGATTAACTCCTAGGCAATTTTTTTATAGCAGATGTTTTGTTTGACAGAAATCAATCTCCAACAAGCTAAAGAGAATGCGCAATCAACGCCAGAATTTATGTCTGCTTGGCGAGAGATTGAGTCGCGTGCTTTAACTTTTCTTGAATCAGGCCAAACTGTGCCACATGAGGCCGGGGGCTGGATTCACAATTACATCTGCCAAGAGCACTGGATGCCGATTTTGTTTGATGGCTCAACTCCCGGTGTACATCGATGCCCGGCTGGCCATCTGGTTGAAGGGGAAAAAATGGACGCCGCATGGCGCGTCTGGCGCCATCGGGAGATTACCGATCTGGCTCGAGATGCCGGATTCGCCTATCAAGTCACAGGGTCTGAAACATGCCGAAAATTTGTGGTTTCTATATTAGAACAGTACGCAGATTTTTACAGTAAATTTGATGGGTTGTCTGATGCAGAACCGTGGATGCTGAAAGGGCATGCTTTTAACCAAGCGTTGACCGAAGGCCTCTGGGCGGTACCGTTGATTCAGGCATTTGATTGTGTCGCTGACACGCTGACGGCTGTTCAGAAAGGTAGTATTTGCGCCAACCTGTGGGGTCCACTACAACGTGTCATGGAGCAGGCTCAAGATAAATTGATTGCAAAGGGAGATCCGCACCATAACTATATGGCTTGGATCAACTGCTGCTTGGGATTGATGGGGTTCGCCCTACAAAACCAGAGCATGATTGATCGGGCGATAGAAGCCCCGGCCGGAATCAAGATGCACCTTGGGACCGCCATCCTGCCAGACAACATGGAGTTTGAGGTAACGCCTTACTATCACAATTTTGTGTTGCTCGCGAACCTGATTTTGGCAGAAGCGGCCGACGCCAATGGCTTCGACATTAAAAACTTTCGTGCTCCACAAGGTCAATCAAATTTGGGGATGGGACTTGCTGTAGCAAGCTTGGCATGGCCTGATGGCTCTTTGCCAGACATCTCAGAAGGTTCTTACTGGCAGGATAGTATTTACGATCCTGAACTGATACAGGTGTACGAGATTTTGAGCGGCTGGTCAGAAGATGAACAGTTTCAGCATGTTCTGGCCGCCGCTTACACTCGTGAGAATCGCCCCCGAACAAACTGGGCTGCACTGATGTTCGGCTCCCCCAAACCAATCTCTGATCGGCTTGGGAGCAAAGCGACGCCAACAAACAGGTTTATGCGTTCCTCTGGCTTAGCCCAATGGCGCACCGAAAATAAATTGGCCGCTTTGGCAACGTTTGGTGCTTACACCGGACATCATCACCAAGCTGACCGTTTGAGTTTAGTCGTTTGGCCATTTTCAAAAGATGCCGGTAGCCCCCTTTATGCTTTGGCCGCTCGCAAAGCATGGTATCCGCACAGTTATGCTCACAATACTATTGTGGTAGACGGTCAAACGCATGCCAACTGTGGTGGTGAATTAAAAAACTGGGATGGAAATCAGCTCGTGATGAGCATGCCAGATGCGTATCCGGGCATCAAATTGGAGCGGGCCACCGAAGCAAAAGATAACAAAATTTTAGATGTATTGATCGCTGAAGCACCGGAAGAACACACTTTCGATTGGCTCTTCCATGTGGATGGCGATGTTCAGCCATCCTGCCAAATGACAGCGAAAAGCGGCCCCCTTGGGCAAGAAGGTGCCGCATCCTTTATTAATCTGACTGGAGAAAGTGTTGATCTAAACACCGTTTCTTTTACGATAAATAATGAAGAAGACCAGTATCAAATCACCCTTTCAGGTGATTCACCCTTCAATCTACTGATGGGAACTTGCCCCGGAACGTCGCGTACACCAACTCAGCTGCGGACCGTCATTATCGGCCGGACCATCGGCAAACAACAAAGGTATTCGGCTCAAATCGAGCAAAAATAATATGAGCAGTTTTCTGTTTTTACGTGACCATTCTCTTGAAGAATGGAAACAGCTAGCCCAAACAACCCATAAAGCGCAATTTGAGCGATTACTAGACCATGCGGCATCTTACGCTGAAAGACCGTTGCCGCCGCCTGAGCATCCGCGCGATTCGATCACCTATATCGGGATGGCTTGTGCCAATATGGCATTGGCCAATCTTTTAACCGATGACGAAAAGTATCTGGTTACGATGCGCGAATGGCTTAAAGTGGGTATCGGCTATCCGCACTGGGGGCTAACCCGGATGCCGGATCATGACTTGGATGCGTCTTGGCTTTTGTTTGGCTTTAGCCTCGCCCTTAATTGGGTGGGTGACCGATTACCGGCCGACGAACGGGCTGACTTAATCGCTAAACTGCGTTTACAGGGCGAACGGCTTTACGAATTTTCGATTACCGACATTGGCACCTCATGGACCCGCCACTATTGGCAAAACCACAACTGGATTTGCAACGGCGGCTTTTTAACCGCCGCATATGCGCTGGCAGCCGATGATTTTGACACATCCCATTGGATTAAAGACGCCATTGTTGACTTTAAACGGGTCGTCTGGGCTTTCCCAGAAGATGGCTCTGACTACGAAGGGCCGGTTTATTGGCGATACGGCTTCCAATTCCTGCTTTTCCCGCTCCATCTACTTAAACAAGAGTCAGACGTTGATCTGCACGACAGCGACTTTTTGCGCAACGCGTTTAACTATCGGATTTCGGTAGCTGCGTCTAACTGGGTCAACACGGCCAATTTTGGCGACTGCCACGATCGGGCTAGTTCCCACTCGCGCATGATGCTTTACAGAATGGCGAGCGTGTATCGGAACGGCCACGCGCAGTGGTTGGCCAACCATTTTGATGAAATTGGTGAATGGGATCGTGAAGGTCGAGAAGGACTGGTTAAGCCAGGCCTCCTGCCTGAAGCATGGGTAGATTTTGTTTGGTACGACCCTTCTGTTGTCCCGGAACCGCTGGAAACGCTTCCTACAACGATGGTTTTCCCTGATTTAGGCTTGATTACAACCCGCTCTAGTTGGAAAAAGGATGCAACTTATCTTGCCTTTAAATGTGGAACACCAAACGGAAATCGCGGCTGGCAATTGGGCCAGATGTTCAATCGGATGCACGATTGGAAAACGATCAAAGCGGACCATGACCACAACGACGCCAACAGCTTTATCTTGACACGGGGTGATGATTATCTCACCGTTGATCAGGGGTACAGTAAAGCTAAATGGACCCGCCACCACAGCACGTTGCTGGTTGACGGCCGTGGTCAATATCTAGATGGGGACAAAGATCCCTATAAAGGATTGACTGAAGAATGGGGTGCAAAGCTTGAAGACTGGTTTGTGGCTGATGGTGCGGTGTATATGCACGGCGAAGCGGCCGGGGCGTATCCGGCTGAGCTTGACCTAACCCGGTACAGCCGCCAAATGTTGATGTTAGGTGATAACACAATTGTGTTGTGCGATGACATCGAGCTTGACTCACCACGCACGTTGGAATGGCTCATGCAAACCGACAGCACGGCCGAAAAAGTAGGCGATCAAGCGTGGCGCATCGATGCAGAAAACCATTCAATGCAGGTTGATGCTCTTGAACCACAGGCTGTGGTTAGCGATAACCGGATGGAAGTGATCAGCGCCAATCCAACCTCTGCTAAACCAGAGTGGATTATTACGCGTGATCAGCATCAGCTTGTTCTTTCGCCCGATCGGCCAACCACTAAGGCACGTTACTTTGTGACACTGTCTCTGGATCAGGCGAACGTTGAGCAGCTTGACTGCCAGTTTGGTTCGGCCGCACAGGTGAATGGCTCGTTGGTCGCTTTTGCCAGCGGCCGTCGTCATATGCATATCGCTGATCGTCTTACGACCGATGCCGCTTGGTGCGCCATCAATAAAAATTTGAAAGTGGCAGGCAATGTCACAAGTTTATGGCACGACGAGCGTCTTATCATGATCGCGTCGTCACCGGCTGACATTGCACTAACGGCCAGTAGCTGCAAAACCTCAGCCAAACGGCCAACTTGGATCAGTTGTCATGTAGCTGATCAACCGGGAACTGTGCAAATCAACGGTGCAGAAATGGCTAGTAACTATGACGAAGAGTTACAGCTACTCCGATTTGAAATCCCGGCCGGGGAATCAACGGTAACTTGGAAAAAGAACGGATAGGAAACAACCTAATGCAAGATGAATTAGACCGAGAACAAAATCAGCTTTTCAGAGTCCTCCAAATTATTCTGAATGACTATCGCCTCTACCTACTGTTGCTACCGATTGTCATTTGGTACGGGCTGTGGTTTTACAAACCGCTTGCTGGACTACTTATCGCCTTTAAAAATTTCCAACCTAACCTCGGGGCACTGGGGAGTGACTTCGTTGGTTTTGCCAATTTTGAAACCTTGATTAATGGTGCCTTTGCTCCCCAATTTTGGCGCGCCTTTCGCAACACCTTTGTTATCAGCCTATATGGTTTCATTTTTGGCTTTCCGATTCCAATTATTTTGGCCCTCTTTTTCAGCGAGATTGTTAATAACTTTTTGCGCAATGTCTCGCAAACCCTTTCCTATCTTCCTCACTTCTTGTCTGAGGTAACGATTACCGGTTTGGTTTTAACCATGTTGCGTAATAGCGAGACGAGTACGGGTATTTTGTCGTCCTTGTTGATCAACATTGGACTGATTGAAGAAACGACGAAGGTGGTGCAGAACGCCGATTATTTCCGGCCTATGTTCATTATTACCGGGATATGGAAGGAAGCGGGCTATAGCTCCATCGTCTTCTTTGCGGCGATCATGGCGATCTCCCCTGTTTTATATGAAGCGATCAAGGTTGACGGGGGGAACAAGCTTCAAGAAATACGATATGTCACGTTCCCCGGAATGGCTCCCACGCTGATTATTATGATTGTCCTCAGGATCGGCCGAATGTTATCGGTCGGATTTGAACGGGTCATCCTCCTGTATAACGCCAACACCTATGAGACGGCCGATACATTAGCCACCTTTGTGCTTCGCATTGGACTGGAAGGGGGGAATCCGGCGGTTGGCGCCGCGGCCGGTATGTTTGACTCGATTATTGGTTTTGGTTTGGTTGTTGGAGCTAATTTTATTAGTCGTCAGATCTCTGACACATCACTTTGGTAGGAGGTACAAAAATGCAAATTGGATTAAGTCGTTCAGAACGAGCATTTAAAATTTTCGCCCTTACCCTAGTAGGTGGCTTTAGTCTGCTGGCGTTTTTCCCGGTTGTATATGCTTTCTCAGCATCTATTAGTGGCAAAATCGCATATGAAACCGGTCAAGTCCTTATCACGCCCGTTGACACAACGTTTGAAGTTTACGAGCTGATTTACCTCGATAAAGGACTCTGGATTTCATTCATTAACACCCTGTTCTACACCGTGTTCGGCACTGCGTGGAGTCTATTTATGACGATCACGGGTGCATACGCCCTAGGCAAGCGTCGTCTGCTGTTCCGCCGGACGTTTAATTTCTTAGTTGTTTTTACGATGTGGTTTAGCGCAGGCATGGTTCCACTTTTCTTGAACTACACCAGTCTTGGTGTAGACAACCGTTGGGGCATCATTGTTGCCTTTGGTGTGCAGGCGTTCAACATCATTTTGATGCGGAGCTTCTTTGAAGCTATCCCGCATGAGATTGAGGAAGCGGCCAGAATCGACGGGGCAAATGAGTTCCAGATGTTGCTCAGCATTTATATGCCGATGTCTAAGGCGGCCGTTGCAACAATTGCATTGTTCTACGCTACAAGCCGCTGGAATGGTTATTTCTGGGCACGGATGCTGCTTCAAAATTCTACAGAGTTGCCGCTTCAAGTTTATATGCGGATCCTGATCGAGAATTTTCGCTGGATGTTTGATGATATGCCACCCGACCTGGCATACTCGCCCGACTCCTATATTTTTGCCGTTCTTATCGTATCAATTATTCCTGTCCTCATCGTTTACCCCTATATCTCGCGACACTTTGCCAAAGGGGTGAATTTGGGCGGGGTTAAAGAATAAGTTTGAAGCTACAAGTATGAAGCGAAAAGTTGTTTGTTTAAGACAGACCTTTACCCTTCTACTTCCCACTTCTTGCTATTCATTCATTTGTAAAACAAGCGCACTTGCGTTTTGTAGAAGATTTTGTATTCATAAGGAGAATAGAAATGAAGAAACTTTCTAGAAACTTGCTGTTTGCAATCCTGTTAACTTTAACAGTGATTATCGCGTCAGCTTGTAGTTCCGAAGTTACCGTCCCTGAGGTGGTAGAAGAGCCGATTGAGGCTGTGGTAGAAGAGGTCGAAGAGGTCGTCGAGGAAGTCGAAGAGGCCGTTGAAGAAGTCATGGAAGAAGAGGCTCCGGCCGAAGAAGAAATGGCTGAAGAAGCCGCCGAAGAAGAGATGGCTGAGGAAGCTGCCGAAGAGGAAATGGCAGAAGAGGCCGCTGAAGAGGAGATGGCCGAAGAAGAAATGATGGAAGAAGTTATGATGGCAGAGTCACTTGACATCAACTTCGCATTGGGCAACAACCAACGGACCATTACTTACAATCAGCCCACCCCCCTAGAGCAGCCAGACGGTAATGTTATCAACCAAGGACAGCTCAAGCCAACTTGGCAATACATTCAGTCAGAATTGGGTATGACTTTTAACGACGTCACCATCCAAGACCAAAGCTCTGGCGAGATGATTGAAATCGCGGCCGCAACCGGTTTCGATAGTGCAGACGTTTTCGGTGGTAGCAACGTTGCTGACGACTTGATGGCGTTTGGTGCACAAGGCTACTTCGTTAACCTAAACGAAAACCTCGATCATATGCCAAACTTCGCGGCTTACTTGGAAGCGAATCCAAACATCGCTAAAGCGGTAACCGCTTACGATGGTGGTATCTACCACGCTCCATATGCGGCCGAGATCGGCAACTATGCTCGTGTCTTCAACGCACGTGTTGAATGGATCGCTGGATTGCTTGACTCAGACGACATGATGGAAGCTGAGACAAACACATTAGCTACTCAGTATGAAGGTTACTGGGAACGCCATGCTAGCAATGTTGTAGACATGCAAAACGAAGCTGCTGCCGGTGGTGAATTGACCTCTGAAGCTGCACGTGGCGCTCTACTCGAGTACATCGCTGCTACCTATCCAGACCTCGAGAAACCATCTGATCTTTATGTAGGTGTTAACGCACAATACGACATTGATGAATTGGTTGCTCTATGGCGTGTTGTAGAACTTTCACCAAACACCGTGACCAAAATCACGACCGGTGAAGTGATTGCAGACGCACAAGTTGTTCCATTCTTCACCCGTCGCTCACGTGACCGTCATGACGCACTACGCCTCATCAACTACTGGGGTGGACAACGTGTATTTGGTTCTGACTCAAGCGCAGCTTTGTTCTATCTAGATGCAGATGGTGAACTCCAATTCTCGCACAATGACCCAGGCTTCCTTGAAGGTGTTGGTTACATGCAACAGTTGTACGCTGAAGGGTTGATTTACTCTGACTTCTTCGATTCAAGCATCTCAGACAACTTCCGTAGTCTTTTGTTTGGTGCTGATGGTGAAGAAGGGCACAATCAATTTGGTTTCATGACCATTGACTGGATCGCTTCAACAACCGCTTCAAACGAAACTGTAGCGAGTGTATTGCCTCCTTTGACCACAGTTGGTTCAGACGAGCTAATTCACTTCGTAGAGAACACCCGTGTAATCAAGCCAGACGGTTGGGCGATTTCAACCGCTTCTTCTGAAGAAGAAATCAATGCAGCTTTAGCACTGTTTGACTACTTCTACTCTCCAGAAGGAACGATCGTTCAAAACTATGGCCCTCCATTTGCACAAAGTGGTGGTACTTATGTTGGTGGTGATGGCAATGAATATCCAGAATTCAGCCAATGGACCGTTGACAATGCCAATGAGTTTAACAACGGTAACATGTCAAGCTTCTTGCGCGACTACATGGGCTCTTTGATCCCATTGGGTTACCAAAAACAAATCGGCTTTGAGTTGCAAACAACCGTTAACAATGGACCAGCAGCATGGGAAATGTACTTTGATGCAGGTGTAACTACACCAACCTATGAATCAGCAGATACATACACCCGTCTTGTTCCACCTGTATTCTCTTTGACCGAGCAAGACACCGCGAAGCTAGGAACACTAGCTGTGGGTGGCGAACAGCTTGAGCAGATTTATCTGTTTATCGCTAACGCTGATACAGCTCCTGCTGATACCGATGCACTTGCTGCAATGTACGCAGATGCAGGTATCGACGATTACATCGATGTTTATCGTAATGCTTACGAGCGCTCGCAACAGTAGTTAGTAAGTAGGACTTCCAGACCTGGCAGGTTGAAAAACCTGCCAGGTCACTATTTAACCAATCCAACGGAGATCCATTGTGTTTAGCAACCTTATACGCATACAAGCAACCCTCGTCTATGCCATCGTCGCCCTAGTGGTTGCCCTATTCGTTGTGTATCTTGGATTCATGACGCGCTACTATGTCTTGTTTTTTGATGGGACATTTGAAATGTTCGAGTATTACAAACAGCTTCAAGTCTTCAACAAAGAGGCGTTTAACATCGCTCTATTGTTTATTGTCATGGCCGCGCTAGTATATGTTTTTGGACTGTCAAATTATCGGCCGGGGCTGGCGTCTCTGGCTGTAGCAGTCGGAACAACAGTATTTGTAACTATGCGTTCGCTCGCATTGCTAAACGTTATCCCTTTATATAAAAGAGGGTACTTGGCTTTGGATTTTGCCGAATTAGACGACTATACACCGACAACTTTTGCGTTTGATGCGGCTAGCTTGATACATTATTTACTGATTGGCTCATTCGTTTTACTGACGCTTGTAGCAATCGTTTCATTTATTCAGCGGATCCGAGAAGGTCATCCGCTCATCAGGAAGTTCCAATGAACACAGGTGAGAAGCGACTCTATGTAGAAAACTACCTGAGCCAACGGATGATTTTGTTTTGGCTCGCAGGTAATACGATATACACCTTGCTGTACGTGAATAACGTGACAGTATCTGTTCAGATGGGATTCTTTGTGATGCTAAATATCGCACTGTCACTCTTCGCATTTTTGATTGCAGTCAGGCAGCGCGTTTATTTAGTGCAATGGGCTTATGCAGGCATTGGACTGGCAATTTTCCAGTTTGCACGTTTGTTTTGGATTCCTGAAGAACTAACAAATCCAATTTTGCTTTATATGCAAATTTTACTAGTTGCAACCAGCGTTGCGGCATTAGTTGGCTCAATTATTTGTATTCAGCGTTCGCGGGAGCGGCAACAGTATATTGATGAGCACAATATTAACCCTGTGATTATGCAGAAGTAAGGGACTGACGCGAGTGTCAGTTATGGAGGATCGGGGGAAACAACATTGTTGTTTTATTCAATTTCCGTTCCTAAAGTGATCCATGCACGAATTAGTTCTCAAAAACGTTGACAAAATTTATCCCGGTGGGGTTCAGGCTGTGTACGATTTCAACATCGAAATTGAGCACGGTGAGTTTATTGTGCTAGTTGGCCCATCAGGGTGTGGCAAAAGCACTGTTCTGCGCATGATCGCAGGCTTAGAAGAAATTTCGGCCGGTGACATGATCTTGAACGGCGAGCGGGTTAACAATGTTGCTCCGGCTGATCGGGATATTTCGATGGTATTCCAAAATTATGCCCTTTACGGTCATATGTCGGTTTACCAAAACATGGGATTTAGCCGCACCATCCGTCATGAAGCGATTGATACGTTGCATGAAAAAGTGATGGAAGCTGCCAATGTCGTTCAGCTTGAACCAGAGCTGAATCGGTATCCCAGAAACTTGTCAGGTGGGCAACGGCAACGGGTCGCCCTCGGCCGGTCTATTGTCAGTTCAGCCAAAGTTATTTTGATGGATGAGCCGCTGAGTAACCTTGATGCGAAATTACGTGTTGAGTCTCGACGGGCTTTAGCGACGCTACATCAGCAGCTAGACAATACCTTTGTTTATGTAACCCATGATCAGACAGAAGCTATGACAATGGCGACTCGCATTGTGGTTATGAGTGGTGGACGGATACAGCAAATTGGCTCGCCATATGAGGTGTACCATTGGCCGGAGAACATTTTTGTGGGGGGCTTCATCGGTAGCCCCGCGATGAATTTCATTTACGGTCAAATTCGAGATGGCCGCTTTGTGAGTGATAGCCTTGATTTGGAAATTCCAGATGAACTTCAAAAACTGGTTGGCTCTTATTCTGGAAAAGAGATTGTTTTGGGCGTGCGGCCGGAGCACTTTACCAACTCATCAAATCAAAACCATGTTCCAATATCAGCAGAGGTGACCAACATTGAATATTTAGGCAACCATGCACTGGTATACCTGATGCTTGGATCACATGACTGTATCGCAAACTTGCGCTTAGACGGGATGGGGGCTGAAGCAGACACCTCTGAACTTTACATTGACATGAATCGAGTGCACTTCTTTGATCCAGAGACTGAAAAAAGAATTCGATTGGAGGGTGCGTCATGACACAACGTGAGTTTTTTATCCGAATTGTAGCTGGAATATTGCTGATTGTTGGCGTTGGTCAGTTGGCGATTTCCCAGATCCATATCGAAGCGATAACTAAAGTATTTGCCAATCAGATCGGCTTCTACCTTTTCCTGTTCATGATTTTTGGACTAACGACCGGCTTCAACGCTGTTTTGATTGAAAAGCCACTCAGCATCGCCTCTCTCATCGGGTCTGCAATCCTCAGCTCTGTTGGAGGATTTATCTATTTGCGCATATTACAGGCAGAAGTCGTTACGCAAGAACAGCTGACAATGGGTGATATAAACGACAGTTTTAGATACGTTGCGTTTTCTATTGTTGTTTATTTAGTGGGTGCAATTCTTGTTTCTTTCTTGAGCTGGCCCGATGTAAAGGCCTCATCACAGCATGTCTAAAAAAGGACAGCGCCTCCGAGCTTTTTTCACTGACCGCAGAATGGCTTTGATCATTCGTTGGTGGGCGGCCGGGGCCATTTACTTCTTTTTTGGCTGGGGAACATCGCTCGGCAACCAAGCGGCGATTCTGGATTTTGTATTTTGGCTGGGCATTGCAATGGGAATTTTCAACATGCTGGTCGTTAATCCTGTTTTGCGTATGGGATTTAATCTTGGGCCAGACAGCAGAAGTAGCCGAGGAAGTTATTCTCTCTCCCAGAGGGTCAGTGATTATCTAGTTGAAATCATCAAAAACGTGGTGATTATGTTCATCGTGGCGCTGATCTATGTCGGGATCAATACGATAATAAACGCTGTGTTTAGCCTGCCGCAGTCCAATGTATCTCTACCCGGTGAGCCGATTTTATTTGGTGTTTTCTATGTGATTGTGTGGTTACTTTTTGGGTGGATCACACAACGTATTTTAGACAGTTTTCAAGCGGCACAAGGAAAGAGACAGTGACCAGTCAACTTGAAAAGGCGCTCGATTATTCGTTAGAAATAATCGGCCGAAATATGAGGGAGCTAGACTATTTTCCAGAGCGTTTGGAAAACGGTGCTTGGCTGACCGTGCAAAAGGATCGCATGCCCAGCCATTGGGTAGATGGATTCTGGACCGGCCAACTTTGGCTTGCTTATGCCCATACGCGAGATGAAAAATTTGAAACAGCGGCCCGAAGATGGACGGGTGAGCTATCTCATCTAAAAGAAACAACATTAACCCACGATCTTGGCTTCATTTTTTACCTGTCAAATGTTTTGGGCTACCGAATAACGGAGGATGACGAACTACTGGCTGATGCCTTGCACGCGGCCGAAACGTTTACTCGCCGCTATAACCCGCGTGGTGAATACATGCAGGCGTGGGGGCGAATCGACGGGCCACCGTTTGAACGCGGCCGGATCAATGTTGACCTGATGATGAATATGCCCTTTTTCTATTGGGCGACCAAACAGTCAGGGGATCGCAACTATGCACTGATCGCTTCACGGCACTCACGCACCAGCAGGCACACGCTGGTCCGGCCGGATGGCTCAGTCTCCCAATGCGCTGACTTTGACCCAGAGAGCGGGGCGTTTTTGCGTCAGTCAACGCATCAAGGTTTAAGCCACGACAGCACATGGTCACGCGGTTTGGCGTGGGGCCTTTACGGCTTTGCAGAAGCCTATCGTTGGACCGGTGATCTCGTCTTTTTGCACACCGCCCGCCGCATTGCTGAGTACGCCATCGCCAACGCTCCGGCCGACAAAGTGCCGTTTTGGGATTACAACAGTCTAGATATCCCTAACACCTATCGAGACACTTCGGCCGCGGCCGTGATCGCGACGGGCTTGCTCGAACTGGCAGACGGGGAGACAGACGACACCTTAGCTCAACGCTGGCGCGAAGAAGCGGGTGAGATTGCTTTGTCACTCTGGCAAACCTACTCGACCCGTGACACAGACATCCCTGCCATTTTGGTGCAAGGCTCTCGCTCTGTGCCACACGACCTTAAAAACCATCCCCTCGTTTATGGCGATTACTACTTCGTTGAGACACTAATCCGACTACTACGACCCGATTTGACGGAAACAATTTTTGGCGACCGGTAACCCGTTTGCCTGAGAAAAATCAACATGCGAAATAAATATCTAAAATTTCTCTTAATGGCGCTTTTGATTGGCTTAGTTGCGTGTGGCACAGATGATGTTGAACCTGAATTGGTCAGCGAACCAACATCTGCCCCAACTGAGGTTGCCCCTACAGAGGCTGTGGCTGAGGCAGAGGTTATGGAAGAAGGTGAAGGGCCAACCGCAACGCCTGAGCCGGAACCAACTGCATTACCTGAGCCAACTCCGGTGCCAACACTCCGTTCAATTGAAGCCTCTGGACCAATTAGTGATCCCGGCCCGCTACTTGAAGAGTACATGAACGAAGGGCTGTTTATTTCCCATTTTGATGAGGCCGATACGGAACTCTGGTGGAGCTATTCGCAGGACAGTGAAATCAGCATTTTTAACGCTGACGAATCACCACCGGAAGGTTTTATCACCTCTGCTAACTGGCATGCTAAACAGACTGAAAAGTGGGTGATGCCGACCGATGATCTCAATTTTCAATCAGATATGATGATTGCGGGAGATGGTGCGGCCGTTTGGAACGACACCGTTTTAAGCACGCGGCTAACCGTCATCGACATCCCGCATGATTGGAGCGAGTATGCCTTCCTGTCATTTTGGGCCCATTCCAGCGTTGCCAACGATGCGGGCATTCAGCTCGCCATCTATTCGGAATTGGACTCAACCAGCACCGATGATTACTACAAAAAAGAGATTATCATCGACTGGGAAGGGTGGCGTTTATTTGAGATTCCTTTGCATGAATTCAGAGCCACTCGTGAGCCGGTTGGTTGGGACAAAATCGACTATATCAAGATCGCCTCGAGCGGTTGGGGGCATACGCCGGTTGAATCAACTGAGCTGATTTTTGATGAGATGAAGCTCTCAAACGTACGCTTAGGGCCAAAATTGTCTATCGATATCCCAACCGGCCTTGATCATCCCCATCTCTTTTTAGATGCGGCCGAAATCGAAGAAATCAAACACAAAATCGAAACATACAGCTGGGCGCAAACGGCTTACGAGTCGTTGGAAGCGAGTGCCAACAGCTTTATCGGCGTCGATATTGTTGTGCCTGCTACCGGTGGCGGTTTTTATCATGACGATGATGAGGAGGCGTATGCCATCACCGAACGCCATTACGATTTGGCCGATACGGCCCGTGATGCGGGGTTGATGTATCAGTTTACCGACAATCCGGTGTACATGGAGATCGCTCGGGACATTTTAGTTGCTTACTCTGACGCGTATTTGACCTACGACATTGTTGACAAAGAAGGTCGGACTGGTGATCAAGCCAGCGCGGGCGGCCGGGCGACACGGCAGGGAATCAACGAGGCTCGCTGGATAATTCCGCTGGCGTGGGCCTATGACTTGGTCCATGACGATCTGACCGATGCCCAGCATGAACAGATCGCTGACGGACTGCTCCGCCCAGCGGCCGACCTGATCATCCTAAACAACGAAGGACGGCACAATCACCAATCTTGGTACAACTCTGGTGTGGGTGTGATCGGTTTTGTGCTCGAAGATCCTGAATATATTTGGTACGCCTTGCTAAAAGATGACAGCAGTTTGAACTATCAACTGGACAAGAGCGTGACGACTGACGGCATGTGGTATGAAGGGACGATGCACTATCAGTTCTACGTGCTCCGTGCGCTCCAACCGCTGATGGAAGCAACTCATCACGCCGGATTTAACGTGTACGACAATCCACAATACAAGGGATTGTTTGACTTCATGGTCACGTATGCTGATCCTGAGCTGGAGATGCCAACGATTAACGACGGCCGGGTGGTTAACCTGACTGAATCTGACCGGGTCACCTATTACGAATTGGCCTATCGACGGTTGGGTGACCCCCGCTATGTTCCCATCATTGAAGAATCACGACGCACAGACTTAAACGCGTTGCTCTATGGTGTGCCAGAGCTGGGGGATGCGGTTGCACCAGCTTGGGAGACAGAGTTGTATTCTGACTCTGATTTGATGGTGATGCGTTCGGGCGATAGTAAAGA
>JAHDGV010000060.1:17026-21297 GCA_020631655.1 Chloroflexota bacterium
GCGATTTGTACGATGGGGTGATGCTCCAACGGACCGTTTTGCTCAATGATGATTATTTAATCGACATTTATGATGCGACCAGTGAAGAGCCGCGCACATACGACTGGGTTTATCGGAATCGAGGCAATTTCTCGACCACAAGCGATGCGTTTACGGCCGTTGATGAAGTCTGGGGCGATGATGGATACGGTTACTTAAGCGGCATCGAATCGGCCGACATCGACGGTGATTTGCAGGCAGACTGGCAAGTTTCGTCAGACGCGAATGTGCGGGCCACCCTGCTGGCTGAACCCGGCACAACCTACATCACCGCCCGTGGACCGATTGCGGCGCGTAGAGATGATGAGATCGCCGGACGGCCAATCCCAATGGTGATTTCACGCCGTGCAGAAGTGCCATCGACTAAGTTTGTCTCAATCATTCAGCCATATGGGGATGATGCTGAGCTTCTTGAACCGGTTGATATTGAGATCGATAGTGAAACCGGCCGGGCGCTTGAAATTGTCCGTGACGGTGCAACCGATCTATTTATTTTGGACGAGCAGTTCAACACCAAACAGGTAGATGGGTTGCAATTTACCGGTACGTGGAACTGGCTCTCACAGGTAGATGGCGAATTGCACTGGGCGATGTTTGACGGCACCGAACTGGTGGGTGATGGCTGGCGTTTATCTCAAGAAGACCTGAGCGGACTCGACCAGCCTCCTGGGATGGGGATGTATTTTGAGAACCCTGCGGCCGGTACAGGAGAAACGCCAGATAGAATTATTGTGGCGAACACCTATGAGTTTGTCAGCTTTATCGCCATCGAAGGGCTTATGGACTCTGCGCTTGAAATCAATGAATTAGACGCAGACGGGAACTTTGCTCGCACGATGCCAATCAAAACAAACGGAGATGGCTTAATTAAATTCTTGGCTCAGCCGGGAATGACGTATGAGGTTGTTCGCGGATGAGTTTGACCGGACTTGTATTAGGCACTGGTTTTGCTGGGCAAGGACATACGGCGGCGCTTCGTTCGGCCGGTGTTGAAGTTGTGGGGATGGTCGGCCGTACGCCAGAAGTTCTGGCGCAGGTTGCAACTGATCTCGAAATCCCACACACCAGCACCGATTGGGGACAAGCTTTGAGCGACTTAAGCCCAGACATCGTGGCAATTGGAACGCCGGGTGGCGCACACGTGGCTCCCATCCTCGAAGCGTTGGCCCACGGTTGCCACATCTTTTGTGATAAGCCGCTGGCAACGACGGCGGCCGATGCGAACAAGCTTTGGCTAGCGGCAAAAGATGCGGGGGTAAAAACCGCTTACGCCGCTTCGTTTCGGTATCAGCCTCATGTTTTGTTAGCCAAAGAGCTGATCGCTCAAGGGGCAATCGGTGAACCGCAAGAGGTTGAATGTATTTCTCACTATAACCTGAACCCACTAATCCCTTTTGGCTGGTCGCACAGGCTTGATCAGGGAGGCGGCCGACTCAATAACAACTTCACCCATGCGCTTTCGATTGTGCTTCATGCATTGGGTGGCCAAGTTCTAAAAGTCAACGGGACAACGCGAAGCGACATGACACATGCTCCAATAGTGGCGGGTGTTCATAACTTTAAAACCCGCAGAGACTTTATCCCGGAGTCAGCTGAAGACCCTTCACTCAAATGGGGTGAATCAGACGCTGAATGGTCGTACACGGTTCTAGCACAAATCAGGTCCCCGTTTGCAAAAAGCCAGTCTGTGTCGGCGCTGTTCAAGCACAGTGGCTTGCAACCGCGCTATCAGCCTGATTACGTTGCGATTTATGGAAGCGAAAGCGCAATTTACATCAAAGGGTATTACGGGACCGGTCCACTTTCTATTTATGTAAATGGAGATTGGAAAGAAGTACCGTTGCCTGATCACATTATGGACACTCAACCTCCCATTGAAGACCACACCCAGCGCAACTGGAACATCTTGATGCGCCATTTTGTGGCGGACATCCGCGGTGAAGCGTATGAACCGTACCAAACTTTTGAAGATGGGGCGCTGTTTCAGCAAATCATTGACCATATCCGTGCCGGTGATGGCTGGCATACCTTTTGAGCAAAGGGACTTGGGGCTCTCTTAAGGGCTAAAGAATCAGCATGTACTCTTCAAAATGGCAAAAACGCAACTTTTACTATCAAAGTATGGGAAGCACTATCACCGTGGTGAGCGCAATTCTTGTCTTCCTGATTTTAAATTCTTTCGGACAAGTTAGATTGGGCGGACTTGTTTGTCTGCTTGTCTTGCTAGGTGGCTTCATGGTTACAGTTACTTTGAGAAATCGTAACCCCAATGAGTTACTACGAATCTTGAAAACAGAGTATAAGGCTACAGAAATTGCTCTTGGAAAGGCTTTTGAAGAGGCGCAAATTCGTTTCTCTCAACAGCTGGATGATGACGGATTTTGTCAATTTAAATTTCCTGAGAACAGCTTGGAGATGCACATTTACCCCTATGATCCGATATACGGGCAACAAGGTTTTCCCGGAAAAGAGACTTCTGTCATCAAGACACCCTTGTCAGCCACCGCAGTATTAATTCAAGGGGTGAATTCAAAGAACCAAGAGTTTGCTGGTTCTTTAACACGTTCAATTGAACATATGGAAATTCAGAAAACACGCAATAGGAGCTCACAATAAATATGGACAACCAAATTCGACTTACACCAGCCTCTTTTCAAAAACTGCACCATGTCTCAACAGCGACGTTGACGACCCAACTGATCAACAAAGGGTTTCAGAACACATTTTTGCCGTTGACCGCCCTATCTCCGCAAAAACGGATGGTCGGGTACGCATTTACCATGCGGTACGTGCCGGTGCGTGAAGACCTGACTGACACCCAATACAACAATAACGTCAACGTTCAGCGGGTGGCGGTTGAGACGATAGGCGAGGACGAAGTAATGGTGATCGATGCGCGTGGCGATGTCCGTGCGGCGTCGTTTGGTCATATTTTGGCGACCCGGATTCAGGCACGGGGCGCGGCCGGTCTGGTAACAGATGGGGCTCTGCGAGACACGATTGGTTTTCAAGAACTAGGCTTCCCCACGTATATCAAAGCGGCCCACGCCACCACCTCGTTTGTGATTCACCATCCGCTTGAAATGCAGATTCCAATCGGGTGTGCCGGGGTGCTCATCATGCCAGGTGATGTGATTGTGGGTGACGGCGAAGGGGTTGTTGCGATCCCAGCACATGTGGCTGAAGCGGTCGCCCATGACGGGTACGAGCAGGAAGTTCGTGAAGATTTCTTCCAGCAAAAAGTGGCGGCCGGTGCGCCGATTTTAGGCGTGTATCCACCAAATGAAGAAACGGAAGCGGAATACAAGCAGTGGCGGGCTAACAACAAGGACTTGCTTTAATAGCGAGTTGAAAGTGGCGTAGGGGTTAGGCGTTCGCATGGCGATTTTTGGGCGTGAAAACAATTTACAGCGAATGTCTCACCCCGAATGCAATAACATGCGACCGGGGTAAGACATTCACAGTTATGTTCGCAATGATTTATTAGGTTCGATGTGAATGCCTGCCCCCTACGAGTGGTAGGCATCGCGAAAATAGGACGAAAAAATGGAACTTTCATTTAGATGGTACGGAGAAAACGACCAAATAACACTCCAACAGATTAGCCAAATTCCGGGGATGAAGGGAATTGTCACCGCTTTGTTCGATGTCCCGGCCGGAGTTTTATGGCCGGAAGATCGATTGGCCGACATTGTGGCCCGCATCGAATCACATGGGATGACGTTGAACGTGGTGGAAAGCTTGCCCGTGCATGAAGACATCAAGCTGGGCAGATCAAATCGTGATGAATTGATTGAGGTGTATCGCCAAAATATCGGCCGATTAGGGGCCGTTGGTGTCAAAGTCATCTGCTACAACTTTATGCCCCTGTTTGACTGGTTCCGCACAGACTTGGCTTTTGATCTGCCAGATGGCTCAAACGCCCTGCTCTACGATCACACCCAGCTCGACAATTCGCTCGACCCGTGGGAAGCGGAACTCCCAGCCTATTTTCCGCTCGACGAAAGCCCTGACGATCTGAAAGAAGCCTATAAAACAACCACAGAAGAAGATCTGTGGAACAACCTGAAATACTTTTTGGATGGTGTTTGTGACGCGGCTGAGGCGGCCGATGTGCAGATGGCCCTCCACCCAGACGATCCCCCGTGGTCGATCTTCGGTCTGCCCCGCATCATCAAAGATGAGGCATCGCTGGCGAAAGTGCTCGAGATCAACACCAATCCGGCCAACGG
>JAHDGV010000510.1 GCA_020631655.1 Chloroflexota bacterium
TTGTTTACCCCCCTTTCAAAGAAAATTTAGCCAAAATCATGTCGGACTAAACGGCATCAAGCAAAAATAAAAAGAGGGTTCATGATTCATCGTGAACCCTCTGTAATCTACTTGTTTGTGAGGCGAATTATCTAAAGATAGACGGTAGGAACAGGATGCCAGATTGAGTATCTTCGATGGTTCCCGTCACATCAACTGTGTCAGAAGTGCCGTCTAACGTCCCTTCACTACTATTGGTCAGTCTCAGGGTAAATGTCTCAGCCTCTTCCGATTTTCCGTCGCTATAAATAAATACACCGATGGTTCCTTTGCGACTCCCGGCTCGGATGCGCAGTCGGCCGGTGTTTGCGATGTAGTCTTCACCCGCTATAGCCGTACCATCAACCGTTTCAAAATCGATGAAGATATCGACGGCCGCAAAACTGCTTAATTCGAGCTCAAATTTCATTTCGATCAGCCCATTCACCGCTTCACTCTGCGTCGCATCTGAGATTGAAACGGTAGGGATAGGTTCATCCTCGATGATTTTGACGAGGGCTTCAGTTGTTCCACCTAGCTCGCCGTTTTGAGGATCGCTAATCGTCACCATCAAATCCTCGTTCCGCTCATAAATTGTGTCTGGCAAGATGGGGATATTCACAGTTGCAGTTGTGTCACCCGCATCGATTGTTACCGTCTCATCAACTGCAGTGTAGTCTTGACCGGCCGTAGCTGATCCATTGCTTGTTTTAACCTTGACCGATACGTCAAAGCCAACGGCCCGATCCAGCTCAATCTGGACTGGGATCGAAGCGTCTGATTCGTCACCATCAATAATCGCCTGAGAAAGGTTGACATTTACCGCCCCCTCATCGTCGATAATCGTGATTTCGGCCGTTGCCGGATTCCCAATCGCAAACCCGCTTGGATTTGAGATCGTCACCACAAACGTCTCGCTTGATTCTTCGATATCGTCGTTCACAATCGGGACTTCGATGAACAATGTGGAATCGCCCGGTTCAAAGGTTAACGTGCCAGAAACGGCCGTGAAGTCTGCTCCGTCAGTTGCAGTGCCGGCCGTTACTTCATAATCTAAGGTTGTCTCAACTTCTAACGCATCACCACTAAAAGTAACCGGAATTTTTGCTGTCGCTTCAAACTCGCTTACCGTTGATCCAGATGAGGCCACATCAATAAAGAAGACACCACCATCGTCATTCAAGATTGTTCCCAACTGTGGATTACCTTCAATCTTTAGACCTCCAGCACCGCTTAGCCCTGTGATGTCTCCTAAAGACACGCTGAAGAACTCATTCGATTCAGCCTGGGTATCACCGTTCACAACAACTGTGATTACTTGTTCTTCACCAGCATCCCCATCAAAGTCCAAAGTGCCATCGTTATCAACATAGTCGTTGTCGGCCGTGGTAGCGGTTTCATCAGATGTGAAATACTCAACGCTAAACCCACCCGGGATTGCTTCGCTTAAAACAACTGGGAATGTGTACGAAACCGTTCCTGAATCGCCCTCTTCTTTGGAGGCCTCACCGCTTAGTGTGAGCGTAGCTACTTCGTCGTCGATAATTTCAATTTCTTGAGGCGAGCCTGCTGTTGATAAAAATGCTTGTTTATCAGTATTTGTAAACGATCCCAGCGCAACGCTGAACGTCTCGTTCCCTTCAACAAGGGTGTCACCTTTTATCTGGACAACGATTTCCTGCGATTCACCGGCATCCCCGTCAAATTCAAGTTTGTCTTCTAGCTGTTCGTAATCTAAACCAGCTTCGGCCGTGCCATCGATCGTCTTGTAGGCCAAATCAAATCCACGAGATACTTCAGAATCGAGAACAGCCTTCAAAGTAACAGCTGTTAGACCGCTATCACCCTCATTTTTATCAACATCAACAACGCTTAGGGTAACAATGGCAGAATCATCATTTTCAATGGTTCCAACACCTTCACCGGATTCAATGATGGCATCTGTTGGGTTGGTTAGCACCACGTTGAACGTCTCGTTCCCTTCAACTTTTTCATCGCCTTTAATATTTACGGCAAAGGTTTTTGTAAAGTCACCGCCTGTTTCAAACGATATGACTTCACTCTTGGAGGCATAGTCATCTGGATGAAATGCTGTCTTATTTTCCGTACTCACCGTGACTTTAATGTCCGATAAATTGTGGCTCCGCTCAATGGTGAATACCATTTGCGAGGTCGATGAATCACCTTCCGTTTGCGAGACATTATCAATTGAAAGTTTTGCAAATGGTGGTGGAACGGGGGTTGGAATCGTTTGCCCCTCTGAATAAATGACGGCCGTTGTTTGGTTCGATACAACAACCAAACCCCACACTGCCATAAATACAAACAGTACAAAAAATTTTAAATATTGCACAGGTGTTGATTTTGTTTTTCGTGATTGAAACATTCTTTTTCCTTAGGAATGTGATTTGAATACCTGTCGTAACCAAATCGCAGTTCCTTCCCAACTGAGGGTTAAATTGCAGGAGAGCAATTTTGCGGCCCGAGAGATATTTAACCATCAGTCCTTGGTGCGCATTTCTATCATGTAGACATTGAAGGGGTCTTCAAATTAACCTTGATAGCAATATGCTATTAAGAGCTTTGGCTAACGCCATCTCAAAATTATTTTCTATGCGATACGGGTAAAGACTTTTCCTCTTGTCCTTTAAATGTATCTGGCTACTTAAAGAAATTGATTTTCGCAAATGGGAGATTTTTAGATCAATCCACATTGGTTTAAACCGATCCTCCGGCCTTAATGGTAAGTCGGCTCTCTAACGACTTTTCTTAATAACGTCGGTTGAAAGTCGTTTTTGTTGGATAAATTTAACCAAATTTCAACGCACTCCCTCTGAAATCGGCCGAAATCCCAAAATCAATAGCTAAACAAAAAGCCGCTTGATCATCCAAATTAAAGATCAAGCGGCTCAAAAATCAGCTATGCAGTTTTGTAAAGCGGCACTTATTCCCTTGCGGCGATCGGAGCGTAGATTCTCATCACGTCTACATTTTTGATAACCCCGGTTACGGCCAAAACCCCGCCCGGTGCATCAAGATCTCCTTCGCTTCGATTGAAGAAATTCAAGACAAATGTCTCGTCTTCTTCGACAAAGGTGTCACCTAAAATCGGGACCCCAACCACACCTTTTAAGCTACCGGCCCGGATGCGCAAACGGCCGGAAACCGGCAGGTAATCCTCGTTAGCCACGGCGCTTCCATCGGCCGTTTCAAAATCAACAAACATGTCAATCTCAGAAAGATGGCTCATTTCGATCACAAACTCCACGATAGACAAACCTGCAATCGCTTCACTCGTTGTCACGTCACTGATCAAGAAACTTGGAATCAAATCATCTTCCAAAATCTTCACCAGCATTGTGATGTTTTCGCCCAAATCCCCGTTTGTAACCGACACGATTTCTAACGTTAGGTCTTCGTTCCGTTC
>JAHDGV010000511.1 GCA_020631655.1 Chloroflexota bacterium
GAAAGCAACGTTTTTAGATGCGAAGTTTGCAGAAATAGAGTCGGCCGATTTTTATGCGATTGACTTCAACCCAACCCCAACAGATTTTCAATTTCACACCATCTCTGGCATGATTGACCGTTTGCGCCAATTTATCCTGATGCGAGATTTGCAGGATGTGTCGCTCATCGGTATCTCGCAGGGGGCGAATGTAGCGTTTAACTATGCCGCTCGGTACGGTGGCGTATCTAAACTGCTTTTGTTGGCTCCTGAGCTGTTTTACGATGCTTACATCAGTGATGAGGAGCTGGCTGAGTGGGAAGAGTTGGTCAGCGCACCAGTATTTCACTACGGGTATCAAAAAGAGATTCCACTGCACATCGCCCATCATCGAGACGGATTGCGTTACACACAAGCGCCTGCGCCACCGTGCGAGATGTTGCTGATTCATGGGACCGAAGACAAGGCGATCCCCATCGATCGGAGCCGAGAGTACGCAGAAAAATATTCAAGCCAAGTGAACCTGCTCGAGGTAGCTGATAATCACGGCCTGCGTGACAGCATGGACTTTATTTGGATGCACGGTTGTAATTTCCTCCTATAATCTGTTGAAATAGCGCTCGTAAGGCGTTTGGATTTATAGGAGGAAAAGTATGAAAACTGAACTGTATTATCTGGCCCTAACGGCCGCTTTAACCGGAATCCTGTGGGTCCCCTATGTGCTTGACCGGATGTTGAAAAATGCTTTAGGCGATGTTGCGGGATATCCGCTAGCGAACTTTAATCAGGCTGGATGGGCAGAAAAGCTAATGAGGGCCCACAGCAACGCAGTTGAAAATCTGGTTGTTTTTGCCGCCCTTGTTTTGGTGGCACACGCGGCCGGGATATCCAACTCAGCAATTGCCACCGCTGCGATGGTCTATTTTTGGGCAAGATTGGCTCATGCGGTGGTTTATTTGTTTGGCATCCCGTGGGTGCGCACCGTGGCCTTTTTAGTTGGATTTGGGGCTCAGGCCGTGATTGCTTGGCAAATTTTGGCCTAGACTGCACTGGGGTGGAGCCTGCTATCAACCACCCGGTTGATTGAACTTTCGACCATATTTCAATTAAGAACCATTCAGCCTACCGATTTCGGGATGCCCTTATTCTCATAAACTTCCTCCAATATTAACTTTCTAGTTTAGGAGACTTTGAAATGAGAATGAAAACACAAAACAAACGGTTTAGCAGAATTGGGCGAATTGGAATTGGCATGGTGAATCTGGCAGTTGTTTGTGTTGTCCTTCTCGCGTTTACAGCCAAAACATCAACGCCTGAATTTGAAGATTCTGACGGAAATGTTTTGCAGGGTTCAATTGCTGAAGAACGACGCTTTGAGTTGGGTGGAGTTGAGCAAACGGTTTATTTGCGCGGCCGTGATCGTACAGCACCAATTTTGGTTTTTGTACACGGCGGACCAGGAGCAACGGCCACACCGTTTTTAAGAACGTTTAACAGCGATTTGGAAAATGACTTTGTTGTTGCCTATTGGGATCAGCGTGGAACATCAAAAAGCTACGACGAGAGCTTGGACCCGGCCGATATGACGATTGCACAAATTACGGCCGATTTGGACGACTTGATTGATCAATTGTTGGCTGAGTTTGATCAAGAGCAAGTTTTGTTGGCCGCTCACTCTTGGGGCACTATCGTAGGAATTGAGTACGCGGCCGCAAATCCACAAAAATTGGCCGCTTACATCGCCATCAGCCAAACAACAGGGCAGATTGAAAGCGATGAAATCGGGTACGAATGGGCGTTGGCTGAAGCTCGTGCGGCCGGAAATGAGAACGCCATCACCCAATTAGAAGAAATCGGAACGCCTGAGTACACGATTGAGGAATTTTATACACAACGGCGCTGGGTAAACGTTTTGGGTGGTGGTTTGTATGAACACCAATCGGATTTAGCTTTGTTACGGACCGCGTTGTCAGCATCAGAATTTGGCTGGACCGATTTACGCTCGTTTTTCCAAGGCAACCGCTTCTCATCCGAAGCGTTGTGGGACGAACAGCAGGCTTATGATGCCCGTGAGCGGCACCAGAGCTTTGAGACACCAATCTATTTCATCAACGGCCGTTACGACCGCTTGATCTCACCTGACTTGAGTGCGGAATATTTTGATACGATTCAGGCTCCGCAAAAAGAATTAATCTGGTTTGAGCAATCGGCTCACTCTCCATTGTTTGAACAGCCAGAAAAGTTTAATCAATTGATGATCGAGATTGGACAAGAGACCGGCATGTTGCCATAACAGCAATTTAAGTGCAGTGACCAAAATGGGAACTCAAACGAGTTCCCATTTTTTTTGGTTTACAAGCTGTGAGCCGCCTCTGACATGTTGCCCAGCTTGGCTTTGACCATCTCCTGCGTCAAAAAGCCCAAGCCGCAGTCGGGAGCCACAATCAAACGATCAGCATCGATATGATCAAGAGCCTGTTTGAGCCTTTCCCGAATGGTTTCTACCGACTCAATTTCAGACTTGGCGATGGCGACCGATCCCCAAATCACTTTGGTTTTGCTAAATTTCTCGAGCAGACTCAAATCATTGTGTGCATGGGCATCCTCGAGCGAGATCGCATCGATGACCGAATTATCAATGGCTTGCGCCAAATCAAAGTAGACGTTTCGATCAGCCTTCTCGTAGTCATCATCGTCAAGATGCATCGGGTAGCCACAGCACATGTGAACCACTTTGTTGACGTGCGCAGGCACATCTTTGAAACACCGTTCTAAGTTGCGAAAACCGAATTCATGGGCCAAATTGGGGTTGCGTGCAAAAACCGGCTCGTCGACTTGAATCCACGTGCATCCGGCCTCAGCCAATGCCAAGATTTCTTGATTTAGAGCCACTGCAAAATCCCAACCCAAGGCCGCTTTGTCATGGTAAAAATCATCGGCCGTACTGCCCGCGATGGTCAGCGGGCCGGGTAGGGTGATTTTGACCGGATGGGTGGTTGCCGCCTGCGCTACTTTGTAGTCGGCCGGCAGTTTGGGCGCTTTTGAGCGGATGGGGCCTCGCACCGTGGCTACATGGGCCTCCCAAGCCCCGTTGCGTAAAACTTGATGGGTCAGATTGGTAAAGTCAAACCCATCAAAATTACGGCACTGGTAGTTGATGTAATCTTCGCGTCGCATTTCACCATCTGCCGGAATGTCGATACCAAGTTCAACCTGTAGCTGCACAACTTCTCGGGTGGCTCGGTCATGAATTTCATCAATGTCTTCGGGTAAATTTTGCAGATAAGCGGAATAGGCGGCCGTGGGAGATTCCATCCCACCCCGAAACCAGTCAGGAGTGGGGACATAATCGGGCTTGGGGAATGAGCCGAGTGTGGTAGTGAGTAGTGGCATAGTTTTTTAAAGGATAAATTGTCAAGGATAAAGGGTAAAACAGTGCAGGCTCTGCGATTTCCCCTTTATCCTT
>JAHDGV010000512.1 GCA_020631655.1 Chloroflexota bacterium
CGCCAAACAGTGTATTTCTGGACTTGTTAATCATCACGAAGCGATGACGCTTTATTGCGCACCAACGGTGAACGCGCTGAAGCGGCTTCAGCCAGCACAATTGGCCGGATACTGGGCCAACTGGGGATACGATCATCGCGGGGTGACGACCCGAATTCCGCACAGCCGTGGCAAAGGCACCCGGATCGAGCACCGGATGGCGGATGGGGCGTGTAGCCCGTACTTTGCGGCCGCGGCCGTGATGCAGGCAGCACGTTTGGGCGTGATAAACCAATATGAACTACCCAAGTACGAAGAGCTTGACTGCCTTGAAAGCCAATCAACCGATCGCCACTGCCCGAACACAATCCCAGAAGCGGCCGATGCGCTTGAAGCGGATACCGCTTTTGTTGAGGCCTTTGGCGCAGAATCGGTTGAACAGTTCACCCAAGTGAAGCGTTTTGAGTGGGACAAATACGTTGAAGCGGTTCCAGATTGGGAAAGCAAAGCGGAAGAAATTACTCAGTGGGAATACGACTACTACATGCCGTTTCTGTAGAAAGTAGGAAGTATAAAGTGATAAGTAGGAAGTGGGTGAGCTGGCCCACTTATCACTTCATACTTCACACTTCATACTATGTCCACACTAAACCTTGACTCCATTATCGACCCTGATGTCTACACTTCCGGCGTGCCGCACGACGTGTTCAAAACACTGCGGGATGAAGATCCTGTGCATTGGACATGTGAGCGAAGCGACGAGCCTGATGGGCCGGGTTTCTGGTCACTGACTCGCTACGCGGACATCGTTGAAGCTAGTCGTCAGCCGGGAATCTTCTCAAGCGCCAAAGGGATTCGGATTGAAGACATGGCGGAAGATGAGCTGATCGCTCGAACGACGATGATGGAGCTTGATCCACCGGTGCACACCAACTATCGACGCATGGTGAGCAACCCGTTCCATCGGAAAGAGATGAAAAATTACGAGCCTGAGCTGCGCAAGATGGCGGTTACCGTCATTGAAGAGGCGATGGGTCGAGACAAGCTCGACTTTACCATAGATATCGCTCGTCAATTGCCGATGCGGATGTTGGGCTCACTGCTCGGTATCCCGGATGAAGATGGGCCGTGGCTCGTAGCGGCCGGTGATGCGCTGATCGGCAATAGTGACCCGGAATTTACCGAGTTTGTGGTTGATCAGGTTGATACGGATGAGTATCGTTTGTTGCCGTTTAGAAGCCCAGTCAGCCTAAAACTGTTTGAGTATGCGGGTAAGATGGCGGAAGAAAAGACCAAATGTCCGGCCCATGATGTGACAACTGATCTCTTGAAACCAACGCGTGACGGGGACCGGTTGTCTGATCTCGATTTCAAAAACTTTTTTACGCTTCTCGTCGCGGCCGGAAATGACACAACACGCTACACGATGGCGGCCGGGATGCAGGCGCTGCTCGATAATCCTGATCAGCTGGAGCTGCTGCGCGAACGGCCGGAGCTGGTTGAATCTGCAACCGAAGAAATGCTCCGCTGGGGAAGTGTGACGATGCACTTCCGCAGAACGTTGACCCAAGATTATGAGATGGGTGGCAAAACGCTGAAAGCGGGTGATCGGGCTGTGCTTTGGTACATCTCGGGCGATTATGATGAGCGTCAGTTCCCTGACCCCTTCAAATTCGACATTACCCGCACTCCAAATGAGCATCTCGCTTTTGGGTTGAAGTCACCTCACAAATGTTTGGGTGAACATTTAGCCCGTTGGGAGATTCGTATCTTGTTTGAAGAGCTGATTCCCCGCATTAAAACCATCCAATCAAACGGACCGATTGATCGGCTGCGGTCGAACTTCATTACCGGGATAAAACATTTACCAGTCAAAGTAGAGTGGAAGTAGTTTTCAGTAAACAGTAATCAGTTATCAGTTTTGTCTGTGACTGAAAGTTGAGCGAAATTCGCAAACTATTAACTGATTACTGAAAGCGAAGCGAACTGAAAACTGAAAACTAAAAAATGATACAGATAGACGAATTTAAAATTTCTCCCGATCACTATATCAACGGAGAGCGCGTATCTTCTGAAGAGAAGATGATGGACCACAGCCCGATAGACGGCCGGGAATTGGGACTTGTCTCAGTTGGTGGGCAGAAAGAGGCGGATATGGCGATTGCGGCCGCAAAAGCGGCGTTCCCTGCTTGGGCCGCGCTTGGCCCAGAAGGCCGTCTCCCCTATTTGGAGCGCTTGGGCCACATCATTGAAGAAAATGTGGATGCGCTGGCAAAAGTTGAAACGAACGATAACGGGTCGCTGTATGAAGCGAGCCTGTTGCGGGTGATGAAACGAGGCGGCCACAATATCGAATGGTTCGCTAAATACGCCGTTGATCGCCTGCCGGAACATGCGGTTGAGTGGGAAACGGCCCGCCATAATGCAAAACATCAGGTTGTGTATAACCCATCTGGCGTGGCGGTCGTCATCGCCCCATTCAATGCGCCGTTTATGTTGGGGACATGGAAAGTGGGTCCTGCATTAGCGGCCGGGAACACGGTGGTGCTCAAACCGGCCGAATGGACCCCGCTGACGTCTTCGCTTTTGGCCGATTTTGCCCATGAAGCTGGATTGCCACCCGGCGTGTTCAACGTTGTTCAAGGGTACGGCGAAGTGGTTGGGGACGCGCTGGTCAAAAACCCAGACGTTGCTCGCATCTCGTTCACCGGATCACCTGAAACGGCCCGCATTATCGGGGCCAACGCGGCTAAAAATTTAACACCCTGCAGCTTTGAGCTGGGGGGCAAATCACCCCTCATCGTGTTTGATGATGCTGACAAAGAGTTGGCCCTCGACAACATGGTCGAGCAGTATGACAACTGCGGTCAGGTTTGTTTGGCAGGCACTCGCATTTTGGTGCAAGAATCAATTGCAGATGAAATGCTGGAGCGCATGGTTGAACGGGCCGCCACCTTGAAAGTAGACACGCCGATGGATTTTGAAACGGACGTGGGACCACTCATCCACCCGGAACATTTTGCCAAAGTAGATGGGATGGTTCAGCAGGCTGTGGCTGATGGAGCTACGCTGGTGTACGGCGGCAAACCGCACGAAAAAGGTGGGCTTTTTTACGAACCAACCTTATTTAAAGATGTAGATAACAGTTCCCAAATGTGGACCGATGAGGTGTTCGGCCCTGTTCTGGTCTTTGACACCTTCAAGGATGAGGCTGAAGCGATCTCGAAAGCCAACAGTACTGAATATGGGTTAGCGGCGATTATTTTCACGCAAGACGAGGCGCGGGCAGAGCGTGTTACGCACGGTGTTTCGGCCGGGTTAGTCTGGGTCAACTGTTTTTATGTACGTGACTTAGATCAGCCGTTTGGCGGTACGAAAAACTCTGGTGTCGGCCGTGAAGGTGGCATCTGGAGTTTTGACTTTTTTAGCG
>JAHDGV010000513.1 GCA_020631655.1 Chloroflexota bacterium
GCGGCCGTCATCCCATTGGCCTGCTGATCAGAGCCAGACACCGTAAAGCCACGGCGCAACAGCACCCGCGCAATTGCGCTAATGCCTGCACCGCCAATGCCGATAAGATGAATATGTTGGGGAATCAAATTTTTCACAATTGAACGTAGGGGTTGAAGGGGGCGGAGCCTACTTGTCTCCGAAGGGCGGATTTACTACCCGCCCCCTTCGACCCTTACCAAAATTTATACCAGCGCGATAATCACCACAAAAAACGACAAGAAAAAGATGAGTAACCAAACCCCGGGATTAAAAATCGCCAGCGGCAGGTAGCTGATCACCTCTGGGAAAATGGCGGCAACACCGGCCGCACGGTCCACATATGGAGCAAAGAAATTCGCGTCTGCGCTCAGACGCACATACTCTTCGCCAGAAATTTGATACTCTAAAAACGCCCACAGGGTGCCAAATAGCAAATAGCCATTGATCAGGCCGATCACAAAACCGGTAAATCCATTTTGGAATCCGTTGCGTAAATCAACCCGCCGGCCGGTCCGATCGGTCAATGATCCGATGATCTGATAGCTGAAAAAAGCGATGGTCAGATGAAATAAAAACTGTACCCAAAATGTTTGGCGCAAACCGGGCGTCTCAGTTCCAGACAGGAAATTAACTACCGGGCTACCGATCCGGATCACGATTGGGCCAAATCGGTGCAAAAAAGCGATTGAGCCGATTAAACCGGCCATCGCAATAACTTCTTTTTGCCAGCCGCGGATCGCTCCAATTCCCCCGAATAATCCCACAGCTAGATAAAACATGAGTTCAATACTGATCATAATGTTTATCTTTTTCCTCCAACTTCCATAATCGTCTCAGCCAATCGTTCGGCCGCACCCGGCCGATGGAGCGACTGAGCCGCCTTTTTCATTTCTTCCAAGCGTTCTGGCTCTTCCAACATCAGTTGTTGGATGATTCCAGACAGATCGCTTTTTAACTTTTCATCGTCTAGCCGAATCCCTGCGCCACGTTCTACCAAAAAGTCTGCATTCACTTTTTGATAGCGCCACGCATACGGATACGGGACCAAAATCGCCGGTGTGCCAAACAACGGGCATTCACCCATCATGCTGGCCCCGGCGCGGGCCACGACCAAATCGGCCGATCTAAATGCCACCCCCATCTCTTCATGCAGATAGGGGAACGGCCGATAATTTTGTTTTAAATGTTCCGGCAACGTGTGCGCAAACGTTTCGACTTCTGGCCACGTTAAAGTGCCGCTGACATGAATAACTTGAATCCGATCTAAAATCTCTGGCAACAAAGCCATCATCGCGTTGTTGATGCTTTGAGCGCCACGACTGCCGCCAAAAACAAACAGCACCGGTTTGTCATCTGTAAAGCCAAAGTGTGCTAATGCTTCCGGTTTCGGCCGCTCGGCCGCTTCTGCCAGTGCCGGTCGAATCGGGTAGCCGGTTTCGATCAGCCGTTTCCCTTCAGGAAAATACTGGCTAGATGCGGAGAACGTAGCGGTCACGGTGTCGACAAACCGTGAGATCGTTTTGAGCGCACTGCCTGGTTCTAAGTCTGGCAAATACATCACGGCCGGGATGCGACGTATGCGGGCAGCAACACCTACCGGCACCGCCATGTACCCGCCGGTCAAAAACACAACGTCCGGCCGGAACTGTCCCATCAGCCGAAAGCTGAGCCAGACAGACCATAAAAGCTTCATGCCGTTTTTAAGCTGCTGTAGCCGAGAAACCCCGGCTATGGCGCCGCCCACAATCTTTTCTAGCCGGATTCCGGCCCGTGGGACAAGCGTCTCTTCCATTTCACCACGAACGCCGACCCATAAAAGGTCGGCCGGTTTAATCCCGTTCTCTTTTAGTTTTTCGGCCGCGGTCAAAGCGGGATAAATCCCGCCTCCCGTGCCGCCTGCACAGATCAGAACTTTCATTTCAGCTTTATCAGCATTTCAGCAATTCAGCATTTCAGCCAGTTGGTCAAAACTGTAACTGGTTCGGCTTGGTCGTCATAGCTGATTAGCTGAAAGTGAGCGAAGCGAACGTGCTGATCAAGCTGATTAGCTACACATCACGCAATCGATCAAGCCGTGAGGCACGCTCTTCTTGCCGATTAGACCGTTGGCGGCTTCGGCCGCTAGATTGGGTGGATGCCCGCATTTTTGGTTGCGATTTTTTCCGTTTGGGCACACCACGGCTCGCTTCCGAATTCACCGTTTTTTGCGAACGGCGACGGACCGGCCGACCACCCATCTGGCTATCACGCGAGATGCTGAGCACCATACCGGCCGCAACCATGTTAATCAACATCGACGAACCGCCGTAGCTCATAAACGGCAACGGCATACCTGTAACCGGAATCACCGTGGTGATTACCGCCATGTGAATCAGCGCCTGATACCCAAACCAGAACGTGACCCCATAAGCCAAATAAGTCCCAAACATCGTGCGGGAGTTATTGGCGATCACAATGCCCCGCCATACGAGCAGAGCGAATAAAATAATCACCCCAAACGTCCCAACAAATCCGAGTTCTTCACCAATGATGGCGAAGATTCCGTCTGTGTGGGCAAAGGGTAGATGGGTAAATTTTTGGGCTCCTTGACCGATGCCAACCCCGAACATGCCGCCTAGCCCCAGAGCGATTAGCCCCTGCTGAACCTGATACACGGCCGTGGTTGGATCTAAAAACGCCTCTTGGAACGTAGTAACACGCAAGCGGGCATGGTCGTTAACTAAAATGATGAGCGGGATAACCAGTGCGGCAAACAGAGCGATAATCACAAACTGTTTCCAATCAGCTCCTGCAACGAAGAATACTGATACAGCGATAGAGCCGATTAAGATCGTGCTCGATACGGCCGGTTGCACCACAACCAGTCCGCACACAACCGCCACAATGATTGAGAAGGGAACCAATCCGTAGGTTAAATCACGAATCCTGTCACCCTTGGTCGCTACCCAGTGGCTGATGTAAACGGTTAGCGCTAGCTTGGCTAGCTCAGATGGCTGATACGATCCACCGGCCGTCAGCCAGCGCGTTGCACCATTAATCGTGGCACCCGCAATCAATACGGCCAATAGCAAAAAGATGGTCAAAAACAGCATCGGTACCGACACACGGGTCAGATACACGTAGTCAAACTGCAACAGCACCAGAATCATGCCTGCGCCTAAAATCGCCGCGCCAAACTGCCGCTTAAAAAAGTAGAGTGCGTCTGACTCAACACGCTGGATGCCAAGGTCAAACGTTGCGCTGTATACCATCAGCAGGCCAAAGCCCACGATAAAGACCAGCAGGACTGCATAGACCATGTCAAAGCGAAAACGCTCAGCCAGAGAGAGTCTGCTGAGTATCGGGTTTTCTGTTGTGTGTGTTGTGTTTATTGATGCCAT
>JAHDGV010000514.1:0-1520 GCA_020631655.1 Chloroflexota bacterium
ATTCCGGCACTCAACAGCTCAAGCAGATCATGCTCATCTAGCTCCTCTTTGGCCGCTACGGCCGCCCCGCCGCGCAAAAAGTAGTTAGCATACAGTTGACCACATGCCCCTCCCGATGTTGACATCAGGGTCATCGAAACGGTTTTCAAGATCGTCCCGATATCCATGCCAGAGACGGTGCTCATTCGCTCCTTCACCCGGCCGAAGCCGCGCACCATATTTTTCCCATGATCCGCATCCCCAATGGCTGAATCGAGCTCGGTTAAAAGCTCTTCGTTCTCTTTCATGAGCTGATAGGTGATCATAAACCAATCAATGATTTGTTGTTTTGACACGATCATGATCACATCCCCCAGCGCAATACGGCCGTGCTAACCGGAGCATCCCACAGCTCTAAAAGGGAATCATTGATGCGAACCATCGTGATCGAACAGCCCTGCATATCGAGCGATGTGATAAAAGAACCAACTAAATTTCGTTCAATCGTAATCCCTTTTTCTGCGCACAGTTGGGCCAATTTTCGATAGACAACATACAGCTCTGATAACGGTGTTCCCCCCATCCCATTGACAATCGCGATTACCCGATCCCCTTGTTTCAGACTTTTGTTTTTGAGCTCAACCTCAACCCATGCCCCCACATTGCGGTTCCATTCCCGAACGTGCCGCGAGTAATCCCCACCGTTAAAAATTTTGTCTGCCAGCAGTTCAACCAGCTCATCGGCCGGTTTGTAGGCCAGATCGGTTTGCCCCCGCTCCCCATGAATGCCTATGCCGATTTCAACCTGATCATCCCCCAAATCAAAGGTTGGTGACCCTTTGTGCGGCACGGTACAGGATGTGAGAGCCAATCCCACAGACCAGCCGTTGCACACGACACGGTGTGCCAGATCAACCAGTTGATCCAGCGATTGCCCTTTTTGGGCGGCCGCCCCCAATATTTTTTCTACAACGATGGTGGTTCCCATACCGCGTCGGCCGACGACACTGTGACTATTGAGCTCCTGCGACACATCGTCATCGATCAGCACATTGACTACAGGGATCCCCTCTGCGTGCAAAAGCTCCACGGCCGTTTCAAAACTTAAAACATCTCCCGTGTAGTTTTTAACAAAAAACAGCACCCCTTCCCCTTTGTGGACCACTTTGGCACACTCATAAATTTGATCGGGGGTGGGTGCGCTAAACACTTCGCCAGGGCAAGCCCCATCCAACATGCCGTGCCCCACGTATCCGGCGTGTAACGGTTCATGGCCGCTCCCTCCACCAGAAACTAGAGCAACTTTATTATTTTCGATTTCTCTGCGGGTGATAAAACGCGGGGTTTCATGAACGTCCAGATGGGGATTGGCTAAGGCAAACCCTTCTACCGATTCATCCACAAACTGATTGGGGTCGTTAATTAATTTTTTCATCTAAGTTGTATGAACAATAGCAATGATGATTGGGATGCTAATGTACCAACCTTTTTAGTTTAACGCATTCACCCAACCGGCCTAACCGAGGTTCTCAGTAAAAACT
>JAHDGV010000514.1:1620-3390 GCA_020631655.1 Chloroflexota bacterium
CCCCCTCTCAAACCCAATCCCACTCCATGAAAATGGTTATTTCACGACGTTATACAAAGCGTTCAAAAGCATATATCCAGCATATGCACCGGGATCAATCGCCCCTAAACTACGCTCACCCAAATAGCTTGAGCGCCCTTTTGATGCGGTGATTTCGGCCGTATTTTCGTATCCAGTTTTAGCCGCGTTTACACCCGCTTCGATGGTTTCTAAAACCGTGCCACCCTTTCCAGACACTTCAACCATCTTCTGGGCGGCCGGATAATACGCATCGATCATCGTTTTATCTCCGACCTTCGCTTTGCCCAGCTTCATCACACCCTCAACGCCGGTAATAAACATCTCTGCGAACTCGCTAGGGGTTAGCTCCAGCTTGCCTTTTGATTTGCTACCCATCTTGGTGTAAAGGGTGCCGGTTAACGGACCGCTGGTGCCACCCATTTTAGACATCATTTTCATGCCGATTTTGGTAAACATCGTGCCGATGTCAGCATCATCTAATTCTGGCAAAAGCTCCGTGGCCGCATTGACGCCGCGCTGAATGCTTGCACCAAAATCTCCGTCACCAATCGCCGCATCCATCCGGTTCAACTCATCGACGTGGTCGTTAATTGCTTGCGCATTGGCTTGTATCCAAGCCACCAGCTGATTTTTAGTAATTGTTGTTGTCATTGTAATTGTTGTCATCTCTTATCTCTCTTCTTTGGGAATCTTTGAACTCTGATCACCCAGTTTGCTACCAATTCAGGGAAGATGTTTTGACCGGGGCATCCCAATACCCCTTTAACTCTTTGTCCAACTTAAGCAGGGTAAATGAACAGCCGGCCATATCGAGCGAGGTCACATAGTTGCCAACCAAGCTCCGCTCAACGGTGATATTTTTTGTGTCCAGATATTTCATCAGTTCACCAAACATCAGGTACAGTTCGATGATGGGTGTGCCACCCATCCCGTTGACAAAGGCCAGCACAGAGTCGCCCGATTTAAACGGTAAATCTTCAAGGATTGGGTCGAGCAACAGTTTGCTGATGCCGGTTGCATTGGTCAGCGGAAGCCGCTTCCGGCCGGGTTCCCCATGAATGCCTATCCCGAGTTCAATTTCATCATCTGCCAGTTCAAAGTTGGGGGTCCCAACATGGGGCACCGTGCTCGATGTGAGTGCCATCCCCATTGACCGGCCGTATTCGTTTACTTTTCTGGCAACGCGCGCCACCTCTTGCAAAGACTTGCCTTCACGGGCAGCCGCACCAGCGATCTTTTCAACCATCACCGTTAGCCCGGTTCCACGACGGCCGGCCGTGTACAGGCTGTCTTTGACGGCTACATCATCGTTAACGACAACCGTTTCAACTTCTATCCCTTCATCTCGGCAGAGCTCAGCCCCCATCTCAAAATTTAAGATGTCGCCGGTATAGTTTTTGACGATGTGGAGCACGCCCGCCCCACCCTCAACCGCTTTGGTCGCTTCATAAATTTGGTCGCCGGTTGGGGCGGTAAAAATCGCTCCCGGGCAAGCCGCATCCAGCATACCCCGGCCGACAAACCCGCCGTGGAGCGGCTCATGACCTGCGCCACCGCCGGATACAAGTCCAACTTTTCCTTTTACCGGTGATTCGCGACAAATAATGTAGTTTGGGTCGCGATAAACTTTTACCAAGTTGCTGTGAGCAACTTCAAAGCCGTGCAGAGCATCTTCTAAAACATCTGCTGGGTTGTTGATTAATTTTTTCATGATCCTGTTTACATTTTCTCAGAAGCAATCAATGATTT
>JAHDGV010000061.1 GCA_020631655.1 Chloroflexota bacterium
CCCCTACATGGGTTCAATACCATCGATCATAAAATTATCGATCAAGCGTGTGTCACCTACTAAAACGGCCAAAGAGATCAAAATGTTCCCACTGATCGTTTCAAGCTCCGACAAATCCAGGTTGCTGGCTACCGATGAGTAGATTAACTCCGCATGGGGCGTGCTCTTAACTTTGTCGGCGATCATCTGTCGAATGTTTTCAGCGTCTCGCTCACCATTTTCAATCATCTCGGCCGCTTGGCTTAGGGATTGGTAAAGCACCGTGGCGTGTTGTCGCTCTTCGGCCGAGAGATACCGATTGCGCGAACTCATCGCCAATCCATCCGGTTCACGAACGGTGGGGCAGACGATTAGATCGAGGTTGAAGTTAAGATCGCGGACCAATTTTTTCAGGACAACCGTTTGTTGAGCATCCTTCTGCCCGAAGTAGGCCCGGGTTGGCTGCACGATGTTGAACAGCTTACTGACTACCTGAGTGACCCCATCAAAATGGCCCGGCCGATGTTCTCCCTCAAGCCGATCAGTCACCCCATCGACCAAAACTCGTGTGCCGAAGCCGTCAGGGTACATCACGGCCGGAGTCGGGGTAAATACCATATTAATTCCGGCCTGCTCCAGCATCTCTAAATCACGCTCAAGTGTGCGCGGATACTTGTCTAAGTCGTCTGTGGGGGCAAATTGGGTGGGATTAACAAAAATCGTAGCACAACTTTTGTCGTTTTCAGCCACGGCACGCTCTGCTAGCGAGATGTGCCCAGCATGTAAAGCTCCCATCGTTGGAACCAGACCCCAAGTAGATGCAGGGTCTGCCCAACGTGCCTGTCGTATTTCGGTGATATTTTGTGTTACAAGCATATTTAACTATCAGCCTTCAGCCATCGGCCAAAAGCTGATAGCAAGAAGCTACATGAGGGCTAACTTTTCAAGTGCCAGCCCGTTTTCAGCGTTGGCGCTGTCGATGTTGTCGCTCGAGCCAACAACCACTATACGGCCGTTTTGCCCAATCGCATCAAGCACATCACCAAATGCGTGCAGATCAGCCAGCGTTGTCCCCAAAACTTCATCACGGATTCGCTGGCGATAATCGTTGGTGGTGCCATACAGGTAACGCATCAACGCAGTATGCCCTTTGGCGTCCGGGAGCTGGTACGAATCGAAGCTACCAATCACGCCGATAATGGCTTTGTCGATTTCGCTCTGCGGCAGGTCTAAATTGCGGAAGAAATCGGCCGCTTGTTTGTACACATCTAGCGTATTGACCAAATTTGGATCACGATACGAGCAGAACGCCATTGTGCCTGAGTGGACGCTGTAGGGGATAAACGCACCGTACGCGCCACCCTGCATCCGAACCCGATCCCACAAATAGCTGGTGCGAGTGATGTTTAAGCCGACGTTCCAAGAACCATGATATTCAAATCCAGCTTCGTGAACGTTGGTTCCCATCGCCACATAATTAACTTGGGCCGGAATCGTCAATCCTTCGTGGGCCGGGAGCGATTGCCGTTCCCAGACTTGGAACTCAGGCTCGGCCGCTGGCATCGCATCTAAAAATGCTTTCAACTTCGGTTCAAACCCAGCGTAGCTTTCATCATCTAAAGTCGTGTCTGTTAGCATGATGTTGCGATTCACAACCAACTTGTGGATCGCTTTGAGTTTGTTGAGTACACCACCCCAGTCATTTTCAACCTCATCAACCAGTTGACGCAAGAAGAACAGGTAGCTGACGCCGCCCATCGATTCAGAAATGTAGCTGGCTTCTGAGAAGGCGGCTTTCAATCGGCCGAGGGCGACAGAATGGCCGCTCGGCACCAGCCCAGCCTCTTCGCCCGCTTTTTCTTCTAGCAGAATCTGCTTAAAGCGTTCTTGATTGTCCAAGTTGACCGTAAGCAAAATGTCCCGCATCAAATCGAGCAGTTCATCGCTCTTGTCCAGCGTCGCTTTCCCGCGGAGCCAGAGCCACGCAATCGATTCGTCGCTCTCCCGCTTGCTCGAAATCATCCGGCTGGCACCCACGCCACCCGTATTCATCCCAATCCGCTGGGACAGCTTGATGTAATCTTCCCCTTCAAGCCCAAGATCGGTCAGCGCGTAGCTGAACAGAGGCACGTAGGGGAGCAGATCCTGAGGAACAACGCGTAAGTTCATCCCCACTCGGGTGTAGATTATCCGATTGGTGAACAGGTTGTGGTTCAGCATGATGGCTGAGCCATGGTCGTTGATTTCGATGGGGACGGTGCTGATCTCTTTTTCTAGATCTGACAGAGCCAAAGAGGGGAGTTTTGCTAAATCCTCCGGCTGGTTAGGAGCCTCTTGTAGGGCTTTAAGCGTTTTGGTGTTTTCGATAATCGCTTCAAGATCAGCCTGACTCATATCAGCCTTGGCGGCCGCCAAACGATCTTCTTCCGCTTGCTCAAGCTGGTCTTTTAAGCCGGTATCCGGTTCCAAAACCAGTGTGGTGCGATGGTTATTATCGATCAAATATTGTTTGATCAGGGATTCAAGGTAGCCACCGGCCGCAATTTTTTCTTTCACGCTGGCCAAGGCTTCTTCATAGCGCAACGCTTGAATCGGATCACCATCGTGTAGCCATTCGCTCAGACTGCCGAGCATGTAAGCCAGCCCGCGTGGGAATCCGCCGGTGTTGTTTTCCCGCATACGGAATTCGATTGTGTTGACGGCCGCAGAGATTTCATCTGGGTCAAACCCATCTGTCGCCAATGATCCAAGAATATCTAGGACAAGTTCTTCAACTTTGTCGATGTTTTCGCTGGTGACACCCTTTAGACCACTGCGGAAAATCGGTTGGCGCATGCTGGTCCCGATGCCTCCCCCAAGAGTGTCTTCGCCTAAGCCTGACTCGATCAGCCGCCTTTGTAGCGGCGCACCTGACGAGGCTGACATGGCGTAAGACAACACAGAAAGCCCCATCAAAGTTTCTTGATCAGTTACTTCTGGCAAGAGCCAGTTCAAGCTCACATAGTTTTTGGCTTCGCCTGCCTGTGATTCTTCGATTGAGTAGGGATAGACGTGACGCGAAGACTCATCCCGCAATGGGTAAAGTGGGATTTCTGAATCAACTTCAATTTGGTCGAAATCTTGGAGCACCTTGTCTAGCAGTTTCAGACGGGTTTCTAGATCGTCATCCCCATACATGTAGATGCGGCTGTTTGAAGGATGGTAGTAGGTCTCGTGGAAGTTTTTGAACTCTTCGTAGGTTAGGTCCAAAATGGCGGCCGGGTCTCCGCCCGAATCAACACCGTAGGGATGAGATTCATCAAACAGTGTTTCGGACGCATACCGGTATAAAACCCCTTCTGGAGATGAATAAGCCCCTTTCATTTCGTTATAGACCACCCCTTTAAATTTGAGGTCATCTTCCAAACTATCGAGTTCTAAATGCCAACCCTCTTGCTCCAAATGATGCTCCTCGATAAGCGGATGAAAAACGGCATCGAGATAAACATCGATCAGATTATAGAAGTCTTGCGTGTTGGTGCTGGCAACCGGATAACAGGTTTTGTCTGGATACGTAAACGCGTTAAGAAACGTTTTGAGTGATCCTTTAATCAGCTCGACAAACGGCTCTTTAAGTGGATATTTTTCTGATCCACACAGCACAGAATGCTCCATAATGTGTGCGATTCCGTTAGACGTTTTGGGGGGAGTTTTGAATGTAACTCCAAATACTTTGTTTTCATCGCTGTTGCTGAGCGATAAGAATTCGGCACCGCTTTTTACGTGCCGGTATAGTTTTGCTTGGCTGTCTACTTCCTCTATGAATTCGTCCCGAATGAGCTCAAAACCGTGGGTAACTGTCATTTATTCATTCTCCAAAATGATTAATATCGGTGGATGGGGTAGTTTAGCATAACGAACAGAGTTGGGTAGCTGTTGCTAATGTTTTTTGCATCGTGAATTTTATAACTTTTTGATAGAATAGGTCGGTATCTATAAGTACGGTTGGCACTCATCCGTCATTTGATTTCTTTCTACACGACCACACGCTATTTTCCAGGAGACTTGTCCATGCGTAAGTACTACAACATAAATTTAACTGAAAAAACGATCGAATTTGAAGAACAAGAGGGAATCGATCTGATTAAAGTCGGCCGACATTTGATCGCTAAAACGTTGCTAGAACAAAATGCGGCAACGGTTGATCCTCTTGGACCCGATAATCCGCTCATTTTTTCGGCCGGCCCATTTGCTGGATCAAGTTTCTCGAACGCCAACCGGACAAGCGTGGGGTGCAAAAGCCCGCTCACCGGTGGTGTGAAAGAGGCCAACGCTGGCGGTACATTCAGCTATGGCCTAGGTCAGCAAGAAATTTCTGGGGTGACTCTGCACGGTCAATCAGAAGATTGGGTGGTGATTCACTTTGCTAAAGATGGCACCGTTAGCTTTGATCCGGCCGATGATTACTTAAAAATGGGGACATTTGCCTCGGCCGACAAACTGCGCGAAACCTACGGCAAGAAAATAGCCATCGCCCTATGTGGCCCCGTGGGTGAGTATCAAGGGCTCATGGCCGGAGTTTCAATCACCGACAGTGACGGCCGGCCGTCACGCTTGGCCGCTCGTGGCGGCGTGGGTGCTGTAATGGGTAGCAAGAAAGTTAAAGCCATTGTGGTAGATACGGTCAAAATGCCAAGCTTCCACGACCGGAAATCTGTAGTAAAAGACGTACGCGACTACTCCAAAATGTTATTGGCAGATCCTGTGATTACCGGATTTTTCCAAAAAGTAGGTACCATGGGGATGGGCGATTACACCAACATGATTGGTGGGATTCCAACCAATAACTTCAGCCTTGGCCAGCAGGTTGATCCTGAAAAAGAGACCTTCACCATGGGTGGCGAATACATCACCGATTTGAACAATTCGCGTGGTGGAAACCACACCCATGCATGTATGCCCGGATGCGTTATTCAGTGTTCAAACGTGTATGTTGATGCAGACGGAAACGAAGTTGCGTCACCCATCGAATATGAAACGTTAGGATTGTTGGGAACCAACTGCGGCATTAAAGATCCAGATGCTTTGGCGGCATTAAATTATCTTGCCAACGATCTTGGCATCGACACAATTGAAGCGGGTGCGATGCTGGCCGTTTGTATGGAGGCGGGTGAGGCTGAATTTGGCGATGTTGAGTTTATGACTCAGGCGATGGCTGAAATGATGACTGGAACTGAAAAAGGTAAGCTCTATGCATCTGGCACGTATCGTGTGGGCAAACACTTTGGTGTTGAGCGTATTCCTGTTATCAAAAAGCAGGCGATTAGTGCGTATGACCCACGCGTGATCGAAGTAACCGGCATTAGCATGCAAACATCGGCCCAAGGTGCAGATCACACGGCCGGAAACGTGGCCCGCTTTAACTCACGCGATAAAGATGCCGCACCACTAATGGAAGCCAGCTTAGACGCACAAAAAGTGATGGCTCAAACCGACTCGCTTGGGCTGTGCATCTTCGGCCGGTCTGTGACCCACAAAAATCTAGATTTCTTGAAGAACGCCCTACGTGACGCCACCGGAGAAGAATTAGATGACGAGTTCTTTGAAGAGCTTGGTGTTGAAGTGCTAAAAATGGAGAAAGAGTTTAACGATTTGGCAGGCTTTGGTGCGGCGGATGATGATTTGCCCGAATTCTTCTATTCAGAAGGATTGCCACCAACCAATCAAGAGGCTCGCTTCCGTGGTGAGGAGCTCCACGGGATCTTCGACAATTTGTAAACTACAGTTTGGGTAGGTTAAAGGGAGGGTAGAAAGTAGATTTCTTTCTACCCTCTTTTTTTGTGTCTATTTTTGTAGGTAATGGACCGTAGGGAGGGAACGAAGCTTATCGGCGGCTTGTTCGGCCGTTAGGTCGCGCTGAAT
Source organism: Chloroflexota bacterium (assembly GCA_020631655.1). Taxonomy (GTDB): domain Bacteria; phylum Chloroflexota; class Anaerolineae; order Promineifilales; family Promineifilaceae; genus WTJY01. The sequence goes on from JAHDGV010000061.1 coordinate 5,881, forward strand.
TTCACCCAGCATTTCGTATCCAACCATGAATTTTTTGACAGTGGCTGAGCGGAGTAGCGGGGGATAAAAGTGAGCGTGCAGTTGCCAGTGTGACTGATTGCCACCCGAAAACGGCATCCCATGAAAACCGGCCGAATAGGGGAACGACGTTTCAAACAGATTGTCGTAGCAGATCAAAAGCTGACTCATGATTGTGGCCAAATTTTTCTTCTCGGCCCCAGAAATCTCGTTTAAATGGCTAATGTGCCGTTTGGGGAGCAACATGAGCTCGTAAGGCCAAGATGCCCAATAAGGGACCACTACAATCCAGTCATAATTTTCGAAGATGGTCCGGTCTCCGTTGGCTGATTCTTTGTTGGCATAATCGACCAGCAAGGGGGAACCATGTTTTTCCATGTAGGCACGCTGTGATTGATCCTCACGAAGTGCCTGAGTTGGCAAGTTGTTTTGTCCCCAAATTTGGCAGTGCGGATGGGGATTTGAACAGCCCATCATCGCCCCTTTGTTTTCAAAAACTTGGACCCATTTGTAGGTTTGACTTAACTCATTGATTTGATCGATCCACATGTCGATCACTTTTTCAATCCCCTCAGGGTCCATCTCTGCCAAGGTCAGATCGTGCCGACCAGAAAAACAGGCCACACGGCAAACCCCATCCAGCCCAGATGAGACAAATAGATCATTATCTGCTTCGGCCGGTGCTGGTGGACCAGATAGCAAAACTGGAAAGTCGTTTTTGAAAACATAAGTGTCTTCATAATTTGGGTTTTGCGTCCCGTTTGAGCGCTCATTACCGGGGCACAAATAACATTTTGGATCATGTTTGGGCAAGTCAACTCGGGCCGGAGTTTCAACTTTACCAAGCCAAGGTCGTTTTAATCGCTGTGCAGAGACAATTACCCATTCTTGGGTTAGCGGGTTAAACCGACGATGAGGATGTTCAGTTGGATCAAAAACAGTCATAATTTTTTATAAATGATTTAATGTGGATAGGTCTGAATAAATGTTGAACTGTGGGGAGATGGGGAATGATAACCCAAACCATCTGAGTTATTCAATTTACTTGTGAATAGGTCCACCACAACGTATTAAGATGAGGAGAATTTGCATGCAGAATCTGGGCAGATTATGTTGATGCATGTGGGTATAAATAAGGTTGTCTAGAAAAGATTTACCTAACTAAAAAGAGAATGGTGAGAGGTGCATAGGGTTCGGTTTTGAGTGAGGAAAACAGATGTTGGTTCGTCGATTAGGACCGGCAACCAACATCTGCATTATGAATCAAGAGCCGGTGTAACTCAAGCGGTTTGGGCCACTTTTTTACTCATTGTTCGTTTTGAAACTGATTTGACGTAAGCGATCAGAGCCTGCACTACTTTTTTAGAGTTTGGATCTTTGAGTAAGGAGGCACGATCCCCTTGAATTTCGTGAATTTTCAGGGAGAGAGCATATCCTTTCCAGCCACGGTCGATGGTGGCGTGGTTCATAGCGGCCGCACTTTCTGAAGATGTGATCAACAAAATTGAGCCGGTGTACGGTTTGATTCTGTACTTCCGGATCAAATTGTTCAATTTGTCTTCATAGACCACTTTGCGGAAATTGGGTGAGATCAAAGTTGATGTTACATCATCCTCACCACCACCATACAGCCCTTTGCCGAAATTTTGCTCGGTCAGCTTCTTAAAGAGTGAGCGATTGAAATAGGCGGCCGGGGCTGATGCTAAATTCTCGAAGCGATTTCGGAGTGATTGCCCCGACTGGTTCAGGGCCGGATTGAGTGTGTCTACCAAAATCAGCGCAGAAATAGTTTCGCCTAGGCGATTAAGCTGTTGGGCCATTTCGTAAGCGATCAATCCGCCAACTGAGTAACCGCCCAAGAAATATGGGCCACGGGGTTGAAGCTTCTGCATTTCTTTAATGTAGTCAGTTGCAATCTCTTCAATCGATTTAAAATCTTCTTTTTTGCCGTCGGTCATGCTACTTGGCTGGAACGAGTAGAAGGGTTGTTCCCCAAGATGCTGGATCCAGTAGCGCAGATAAGCGATGTCCCCGTCTTCTCCGTGAACACAGAAGAATTTCGGCCGGTCAGGTAGCCCCAGCTGAATTTCAAGGACTTTGTTTTTGTCCATGATCGCTTCTTTGCTTAAAACTTTGATCTTTTGAGTAAACGATTCAACAAAATCATCGTTCGAAACGGCCGCCTCTTTTTCTTTGAATCGGATCGATTCCCGTAACAAAGAGGCTAGTTCCGTAATCGTTGGCTTGCGATAGACAATGTCTGAATTAAGCGAAATATCAAATTTGGTTTGAATACTGTTTTTTAGCCGGTAGGTTTGAATGTAGTTGCCGCCAATCTCAAAGAAGTCGTCATTGACGCTGACATCTTCCCGATTGAGCAACCTTTGCCAAATCTCAACCAATCCTTGCTCAACCTCATCACGAGAGGCGGTCTGATTTCGACTGAGCTGAGCCTCTTTGATGTCGGCCGCAAACAGTTGCATCGTCTCCTCGTTCATGTTCGATTTTGACTTTCGCTCGGTCGCTTTGAGCTGATAAATCTGCACCGGAACCATGTATTCAGGCATTTGTTTGAGCAGATATTTGCGCCAATTTTGAACCGAATAGGTTTGGTCGTTGACAAGCAAATAAGTGGTGAGCACCAGCTGTCCAACGTCGTTGTACATCGGGGATATAACCGCTTCGTTGACCTCTTTCTGCTTCATCAATACTTTTGAAATATCGTTTAGGTCAATTTTGTTGCCGTAATATTTAATCTGGTCGTCTTTGCGCCCCAAATACTCGAGGTAGCCTTCGGCCGTTAGACGGCCGTAATCGCCAGTCAAAAACAGCGTTCTTGTCCCTTCAAGTCCCTTCGTCAGGGTATCTTCGGCGTAGTAACCCTTGGTTAAAATCGGATTTTTCAAGTAACCGGTTTCTGTCCCAAAACTGCTGACAGCGATCTGCCCAGCTTGGCCCGGATTTACTCGACGGCCTTCTTCATCAAGCAGGTAAATTTTTACATTATCAATCGGCAGGCCGATGCAGATCCCTTTAGAGTCAGTTTTGATATTTGACTCAAAGCTGGCAACAATCCCACCACTTTCAGTAATGTTGTAAAGATTGATGATTTTCTTGCCCGGAACCTCTTGCTTAAACTGTGAAATCAGCTCCTCGTGCAAAATTTCTCCGCGCAAGAACCATGTTTCGATCTGGTTTAATTTTTCACCAATCCCAGAGACAGTGTTCATCATCATCCCCAAAATCGAAGGGGGGAGCTGAATGCGTGATACATGCACTTCTGCTAGAAAATCAACAAATCTTTCAGGATCAAGCACCACTTCTTCTGGCACCAAAATATTTGTGATTCCTTTTAGCAACGGGGCCCAAATTTCGGTCATAAACTCAACCCGGTTAGGGGATGCGATTTGGCAAGCAATTTCTCGGCGGGCATAGGGATAGTTGTTCCATAGCCAATTTAGCTCATTCAGCACCGTTTTTGAATAAAACGGCACCCCTACAGGTTTGATCGGGCTAGATGAGTAGAGAATATTGATCGGTGTGATGGGGGATGAAAGGACATCAAGATTACTCGATTCCATTTCAGACATTTCACCTTTCTCTTGATCAAGATTGATGATTTTTAGCTTGGCGTTCCCCAACGCTTTGTATTTTGCGTTTTGCTCGCTCAGCGAGATGACCGCCTGGATATCCGCATTAAACGTTATAAATTTAAGTCGTTTATTCGTCTCTTTTGGATCGATGAGGATGTAGGTGCACCCACTTTTTAAGATCGCCAGCATCGCAACCACAAGATCGATTGAATGGGGTAGCGAGATCCCGATGGTTTCTCCCTGATGAATCCCTCTAGCGCGCAGATACCTGGCCATCTGGTTGGCCTGCTGATTGAGTTCTTCAAATGTCAAGAATTGATTTTGATAAACCAGCGCAGGGGATTCGGCCTGCTTTTTGGCCGTCTCTTCAAAAATTTTGTGGATGAGAAGGGATTCAGTTGCAGCAAAGTCGGTGTCATTGAATTCGTTCAGTACCGCTTTCGTGTCTTCTGGGGTTAGGTCAAAAGATTCAAACTGTTTGCTTGCCGAATATTTGAGATTAAACGGCAATGGCTTGAAGGTTTTGGTGATATGCCTTGCAGGCTCAACAGACGCTTCTTCACCTTGTTCCGCTTCCTCAAAAATTACATCGGCCGGTGTTGGTAGAGGGGCGGGGGCAACTTCTTCCGCCTCAAGTGCTGGCTCCGCGGCCGGTTGAATCGGTTGTGCTTGCGCTACCTCATCCACTTCAGTGGTGACTTTTTCCGACTCTTGCGATTGGCTAACAGGGTCAACGGTTTTGAAATCCTTAATGAGCAATCGTAATTCAGCTTTCAGTGTGTTGTTGTCTGAAAGCATGGCTTCAATTTGCTCGCCTTGATTTTCAACTTTTGAAAGCAATTGCCTTAACTTGAGTTTGAGATTCGAGTTGGCTTTTTGGCTTCCTGCAGAAGCATCTTCATTTGATGTGTATTTTTTTGGAGACATAAACTTAATGCGTCAAAATGCACAATCTATTCATAGATTGTAGGTGTGTTGGTGGACCCAAAAGAATTGGGTGTTATCTTCCGTCTTTTTCCTACTGAATAGAGTATCCAGCAATTTGAGCGATTTGAATTTCGCACCAGGCCATCTGATAGGCTAAAAATATCAACGTGCCCGATTGATCTTATAACCTTACATGATTTCTCACGGTTTTTGGCCGACCGCGCCCAAAAGTTTAGTAAAAAATTCCTATTTTTGTTGAGATATATATCCCAAATGAAAGAAACAGCCGGGATTTCCCACCAAATTTAGCCCCAAAAGTCGAAAATTTTGAGAAACGAAGTCTGAGTCTTTAATTGCCCCAGCCGGGGTTATTTTTGAGATCACTGGCCCGGTTCGATAATTCTTGCTCACCCTGTTCAGCCCACCACCAAATATAAGCATCGATCTCCCCATTGATCCCCGGAATATCTTTTAGAAGATCAATCGCACCTTCGATGTCTCCGGTCCATAACGTTGCCATCCCCAGATTTTTTTGGATGCCGGGATGATCTGGGTTTTGAGTGTAGGCGGCCGTCAGGCTTTGGACAGCTTGTTCAAACTCTCTCGATTCCATCTCGATTAAACCAACGTGATAGCTAGTTGGAGAATGATCCGGTTGATTTGAAAGGATCTGCTGATAGCTGGGTCTGAGCTGATTGAGACCGGCCGCATGCTCCCCTTTGCTCCACTCGTTTGTAGGCCAGCTTTCAAGCTGAATTTTTGCCATATCGATTGAAATCAGGTTTGACTGGGCAGAGTCGACTGGATTGAAAAGCACTATCGATACCACTAGGGCAAAGCTGGTTAACGCATGGATGGGAAGTAACTCACCCGCTCGTTTCGGCTGGCAGAGCTTGAAGAGAATGCCGGCCGAAATAAAAAGCAGGGGAGAGCCAGAGTCCCCAAAAACTGCATCGTCGATAAAGCCGTGAAACAACAAAATCGTGACCGACGCAATTGCCGCGCCAATAAAATGCCGATTTTCAACGTTTGCTTTTAGGTATTTGAACCCAACCAGAATAGACCCAATCAGAATTGCTAGCACTGAAAGTAGACCTAAAATGCCAAGCTCCAGCAAAAGGTCTAAGTAGAGATTATGACCGTAGGTGAACAGTAAAAACGGAACTGAAACGATGTATTGAGAATATAACCCTCCAAATGAATTCAGTCCGCCTCCAACAACCCAAAAATCCCGGATCAGATGCAATGAATTGGCATAAAGCTCGATACGGGTATCCGCGCCCGGTATTTGAGCTAGAGGTGAATTTTGTAACCCGCCAGCAAGGTAGATGCCCACTCCCCCTATGGCTAATGTTATGTAGAAAAGGGCTTGCCCACCAACAAAAAATAGCTGGCGATTAGACCCTTCTCGCTGGGTGACAAGATACCAAATAATCAGGCTCAAGATGATCGCACCAATGGCTCCTCTTGAGCCAGACAGAAGCAACGAAACTGCAACGACAAGTCCTGAAAACCCGATGCATATTTTAAAGAGCAGGTTGGATGATTTGATAAACGCGAGGATGAGAAACGGAACAAGGATGGCTGAAAGACCGGCCAGCCTGTTGGGCGTCATCAATACGCCGGGGTCCAACAAACCCAATTTTGTAAAACCAAAAACAAATGCGAAAAACAGAGAGCCTGCTCCAAGCCCCCATAACGCCCAGTTGTTTTGCCCAGCTACTCTGTTGAAATAGAGTGCCACTAACAGGGCCAAAATGATGTTAAACAGCTTCGGATAGGCATTTGAACTTTGATACGCCCCCCATGTCCCAATTGCGGCCGTAACTAGCAAAATGGCTCCCCACATCACGACAGAATATCGTATGCCAGCAAAGCTTCCTTTGAACAGAATCATGCTGATCAAGATAAGACCGAGCGTGACCGTCAAAAAAGGGTTGGGCCAAATCGAGGTTAAGCACGCAATTAGGCAGACGGCCGATGTCGAGAAAATTTCAAAATAATCGGTTTCGGTAGCTTTTTCGCTCAAGTTATCGTCCTTTGGCGGTATTTTGGATCAAATGGGTGTAACAATTTTATGGGAACCTTTCGATTTGGCTTAAATCACGCCCAAATTAGATACATTTGATAGTGTTTCAGCGTAGTGATTAGTATTGTAAATACCCAAAATGGCTCTAAAACGGCTGTAGGTGGCCAGATAGTACTAATAATCTCTTAAATTTAAACTTAATGGGTATTGAGACACAAACCTGATTATGCTTGACTTAACCATAATTCAGCGAGCACACGTGTAAACGGCCACATCTTCACCCACCTAGTTCTCATCACTTATGAAAAAACCCGCCATATTTCTAGATCGCGATGGTGTCGTTATTGAAAACCGTGCCAACTACATTTTGTCTTGGGACGATGTCGAAATTTTCGAATCATCGATGCAATCGCTGGCAGAGCGGGCAGATACTGATTATCTGTTTGTAGTTGTGACAAATCAATCACCGGTAGGGCGAGGGCTTTTGCCGCTTGAAAAAGCAACAGCCATTAACAACCGTGTGATCGAAGTGGCCCGTAATTATGGCGGCCGGATCGACGGGGCATATATTTGCCCACACGCACCGGATGCAAAGTGTAACTGCCGCAAACCAAATCCTGGGATGCTGCTGCAAGCGGCCGAAGATCTAAACATCGATCTCTCTCGATCGATCATGATCGGAGATGCGCTGACAGATCTGGAAGCAGGGATACGAGCGGGTGTTGGAAATTGTTTTATGTTAATGACCGGCCGCGGCCGAGATCAGGCCCAACTGCCAGAGGCTGACAACTACAAAAACATTTTGAAATTTGAAGGATTACCCGAGGCGCTGGATTGGGTTTTCTCTGGAGAAATGCAAAATTAACAATGAAATGCTAAAAAAATCACACCTTACTAGTCTCCTATCTAATATGAAAGTAGGGTTGTAAGGTTGCTATTTTACTTTGATGACGATTTGGTTCGGCACACCCAGATTAACCTCCAATCACTTCCTCAGCTATCAAACAGCACTGAAGACTCAATGAACAACGAAGCTGATAGCTTCACCACATCTTTTCTAAACTTCAAACAATTTTAAAATCTCAAGCCATATGTTCTGAATGTCATTTCCGATCTCGTCTAAAAATCGTTGATGCACACAGCAATTTGGTGACAAATGGGATTATTTTCCCTAGTCAATCTAGAGGTAGTTGCCCACACTAATGGGTATGTACCGCTATTTTGGGGGGAGAAATCTTGTTTAGAAATTTGAAAAGCCACGCCATTAAATGAAAGAAAATTCAGCAATAAGCCAAATTTTGCTTTACATGAGCCGCCAAGCCGATGGTTTGGGCCGGTACATTTTAGAGCAGACTTTCTTTATATTGTTCGGATGGATTCCAACAGTGGTTGGCGTTGGGGTGAGGGGCATTGTTTACAAAGCAATATTAAAAATGGATGGCATTGCCGCCATTGAAAATAACGTCAGGCTCCGCTTTGCGAGCAACATTCGGCTAGGGAATGGTGTTTACTTAGACCAAAACACCTACCTTCACGCAACTGATCATGGGATCACCATCGGAGCAAATTCGATCGTGATGCATGGGGCTGTGCTACACGTGTACAACTTTCGGGGTATGCCAAACTCAAAAATTACAATCGGTGAAGACAGCTTGATTGGCGAATACTCAGTTATTCGCGGTCAGGGTGGGGTAGAGATCGGTGACCGGGTTTTTACTTCGCCTTTTTCACAGATTATTGCCGTTAACCATATCTTCGATGACCCAACAGTGTCATTTGTTGAACAGGGGATCACGGCCGAGGGGATTATCATCGAAGATGATGTCTGGATTGGAGCGAGCGCAATCATTACGGATGGTGTGAAAATTGGAAAAGGATCTGTTGTGGCTGCAGGTGCCGTGGTTACAAAAGATGTGCCACCTTTTACTGTTGTGGCGGGTGTGCCTGCCAAAGAAATTAAGAAGATAGATGGGAACTCCCATCCTGTACCAGATAAAACAATCTATTACTCAAATTAGTATTCGGTTTAGTTTGGCTTTGATTTTAAGCCAGCGTGAGAACGTAAGATTCCAAACCGGAGGAAACCAGAAATGACAACTTTATCAATTGTAATTCCAGCATATAACGAAGAAGACGGTATCGAAACCATCGCTACCCGAGTTTTAGCAGTCAAACCTGAACTTGAAAAAGTAGGGGTTGATGGACTTGAACTATTAGTGGTTGACGACGGCTCGTCTGACAAAACTGCGAAAATCGCCGACTCTATCAATGGGGTCACGTTGATAAAGCACAAAACCAATAAAGGGTATGGAGCTGCGTTAAAAACCGGTTTTAGCAGTGCAAAAGGGGAGCTAGTTGGCTTTTTAGATGCAGATGGAACCTATCCACCAGAGTATTTCCCAACCTTATGTACCGCCGCTATGAACGGTAGCGATCTAGTCATCGGTTCACGCATGGCCGGAGCAGAAACTCAGATGCCAAAAACCCGCCGGGTTGGCAACATTTTCTTCGCTGGGTTGTTGAGCTTTATCTCTAAACAAAAAGTTACAGACTCGGCCAGCGGAATGCGGGTATTTAAAAAGAAAATCTTGGAGCAAATTTATCCTCTTCCAGACGGATTGAACCTAACTCCTGTTATGAGCACACGCGCAATCCACGAAGGGATTCGCATGAAAGAGCTCCCAATCCCTTACAGCGAACGGTTGGGTGCTTCTAAACTAAGCGTTGTTCATGACGGCCGCTTGTTCCTCGAATCGATGATTTGGACCGCACTCACCTACAACCCAGTTCGTATCTTGGGCTTGGTTGGTATGCTGGGCGTTGTGATCGCGCTTGCGATCTTCGGCACACTAGCTGGATTCCGTATGAACGGGATTACTGAGCTGAGCGCTCGCGGTGTAACCGCAGTGATGGGGGCGATGGTTGCCCTGGTAGCAGGTGTTAGCCTCTTCTCTCTAGGAGCCACATTCAATTACCTAACCTCTCTCTTCCACAAACGCCCCATCCGTCAAGGATTATTCGGCCGCCCAATGCTGAGTGCGCCTTTGGAAAAATATTTTGGATGGCTCGGACCAATCACCTTGATTGCAGGGCTCGTAATGGCAGTTGTCGCTACGACTCTAACTTCATCAGGTGCATGGGATGTAAGCCGCCTGTGGCTTTACCTAACCGCAAGCGCCATGGCGATCCTAATGGGCGTTCAGTTCATTGTTTATTGGATTTTGCTAAACGTTTTGTCTGAGTTAAGCCAACGTGAAAGCCACATCCAAGATGATTTGACTGTCGATTAATATCAGATTTTCTTGAAAATTAACGTTAGAGAGCTGGTTTCTGGCTGAGCTAACAATTTACTATAGGCATATGCACTGGCGGAATTTGAGAAGCCAGTTTGATTTGAAATATACGGGACTTAATTATGACCGCAAAGAAAGATGAAAAACCATTCGATCCAATTAAGGCTAATTTAGGAACACGTAGAGTTCCAAAGCTACGAATGGCAAACTTCCCTAACGCTGATGACATTATCAAAGAAGGGTTGCTGGAGGAAGAAAAACGTAACGAGAAGATGGTTGATATCATGTTGGTCAATCCACCAACGCCAGACGGCGAACTGTGGATTCGTACACAACACAGAGTTGGCCGTAAGACTCGCGAAAACATGGTTTGGCCACAAGTTTCATTGGCTCAGATGGCGGCTATGTTGCACCCAGCATTTACCGTAAAAGTGGTTGATGCCAACGCAGAGCGGATGAGTTGGCCGGAATTCGCCGAGATTCTCGACGAATACAAGCCAAAATATTACATGACTCAGGTTACCGCTCCGACGCTAGAAAACGACATGTACGGTTGTTTCTTGGCTAAAGCACGCGGTGCAAAAACTATCGCGTTTGGAACCCATGTAACCCCGATTCCAAAAGAAACGTTGCGTCCATATCCAGCATTGGACTATGTGATTGTGGGTGAACCTGACCTAACGATCCGTGACTTGCTCGACAACTTGGAAGATCGGATTGAATTGCGTTCGCCAGAAATTCTAAATCTGTTCGAAAAACATGATCCGCAATATACACCGGCCCTTCAAGAAGATGGCACGCTGGATATGCATCGGATCAAAGGGATCGCTTGGCGGAACAAAGATGAGGTTGTTCTCAATCTGACCCGGCCGTTTATCCCTGATTTGGACGACATGCCAATTCCAATGCACGAGCTGTTGCCGTTGCAAAGCTACCGTATGCCGTTGATCAAAGGGCCGTTTACGTTTATCGTAACAAGCCGTGGTTGCCCGGCCGGTTGTACCTACTGCATCAAACACGTTAGCTACCAGTTCAGCACCCGTCTACGCTCACCAAAATTGATTATGGAAGAGCTTTGGGAGCTCAAGCGGCAAGGTATCCACAACATTCACATGTATGCGGACCTATTCACCGTTAACCGTGATCAGGTAATTGAACTTTGCAATTTGATGATTGAAGAAAAAATCAACATCAAATGGACCTGTAACAGCCGCGTTGACTACGTTGACGAAGAAATGTTGCAGTTGATGGGTAAAGCTGGAAACTGGCTGATTTCTTGGGGAATCGAAAGTGGAAACGAGCAGATTTTGCGTAAAGCACGCAAAGGTGCTTACCCAGACAAAGCGGCTCGCGCGCTACAATGGGCCCGTAACGCAGGGATCAAAAACTGGGGTTACTTCATCATCGGGCTACCTGGTGAAACTGAGGAAACGATCCAAGATACGATCAAATTCTCTAAGAAACTTCCGCTCGACATTGCACTCTTCCATGTGGCGGCTCCTTATCCAGGAACCCCATTCTTCTTCGAAGTGGTCAAAAACGGCTGGTTTAGAGCCGGGACCAAATGGGAACAAGTGGATATGGATAAGGGAACTGTTTTGGATTACCCTGAACTCACGGCCGAGCAACTGCTTTATTGGCAGAAACGCGCCTTCCGTGAATGGGCGTTCCGACCTGGACCAATCTTCACTTATCTCAAGATGTTGATGTCTGACTGGTCAACGCTCCGTTCAGCTTGGGAAGTTGGAATTTCTCACTTAAACTGGTCTTCGACCGACAGTGGCGTTCCACTCTCAAACTAGTTCAATCTGTTCGAAAATAAAAAATGGCAGATGAGTATTAGACATAATCTATGCTCATCTGCCATTGTTAGCTTAATTTAACTGGAGCATTTCTAAAGATCAATTGAATTTGCACTGATTAGGATGTAAAACCCAACCCACCAAAAAAGCCTGCCACCACCAACCTGTCTAATTTTTCCATCTTCTTCCATAACCAACATACCTATTGAGGTCGACTTGTCTCAAAAAAATAAGCTATTGACAAAAAAATTAAGATCGCCTGTCCTAATTCTTCTGGGTCTGCTGATGAGTGTTCAATTTGCCAGCGCTCAAACAATTGAGGGGTGGGATCAAGCGGTAAATCTTTCAAAATCGGGATCTACATCCAACCCAATTCTTGTCCCCAATTCTGACAGCTCTGTGCTTGCTTTCTGGAAAAACTCGGCCGATGGGTACTATTTTTCTGAAAACCGCAACAGTGAGTGGGACCGGCCTGTACGCGGAGATTTCCCGTTTGCTACCCGAGCGTACACACCAGAGCTGCCCCCGGATGCTCCAACACCGCTGTATGATCCGGCAATTACGGCCGACAATCAGCAAGCATTGCATGCTTTTTGGATCAACGAAAACGAAATTTTAGAATACAGTCGTTACCGCGAGGGGCTAATTTGGGAGCGACTGGCGTGGACTGTGCCTGCAAGACTCGATACGCTCGCGGCCGAAGCGGTTGCTTACACAACCAACGACAATGAAATTCATTTGGCCTATGTCAAAAAAGGGCGCGGGGCTGACGCTGGGATCTATCATCGATTTTCAACAAATGGGGGAGAAACTTGGAGTAACCCGATTCAGATTTACTCCTCCTCGTTTTTTGGGCAAGCTACGCTAGATTCGGCCGACATGCAGTTCTTTGAAAACGGTCAAGATCTTCTTTTCGTCTGGAACGATGCTTTTACCGAGCAGGTTTTCTTGTCAACGTTTCAGCCAGCTTCCAGCATTCCCGATTCTTCTGGATCTTGGGCAACGGCTCAGATTATTGACAGCCGTAAACAGGTTGACTCACCCAATGTAGATGGGCCGCAAAATATCAAAGGTGTTGTTCTTGGTGGCGAAATCCACGTTTTTTGGGTTTCTGGCCACGGAGACGATAAGTGTTCGCTCTTCACACGCCGATCTGCTGACTCTGGCGAGTCGTGGACATTCCCAACCACTTTGGTTGAGCAAACTGACGTGTGCGTTGATAACTACAACATCGAAAATGACAGCTCTCGCTTGATTTTGCATACCTTCGCACCAAATAAATCAGAGGTTCGTTACTTTGAAGAGGATTCGTGGAGCAAACCTTTAAATCAAGAGGAACTGCTTGGGTTTGTGGATCCTGTAAACTTCCGGCAGATTACCGCTTCATGTGCCCATCAGTTTGAAATTGTTAATGGTGAGCTTGTTAGCTTGGTGTGTGGCTCTGGAGCAACAGACGATATTTGGTCTACCGCCATTCTGCTAGACGATCTAGTGTTTCCTGAACGGTTGCCATCAGAGTGGACCGAAAGCACCCAAATTGTGGTTGATGACAAAATGATTTTTACACCTGAAATTGTGGCTGACCCAGAAGGGGAACTGCACGCATTTTGGGTTCAAAATGGTCAAGGGTACTCTGACAAACCGACAGTTCAAGAACGTGGTGATGGGGTTTACTACTCAAATGGATTGGGGCCAAACTGGTCAACGCCTGTCGCGATTCTGACGACCGACGGCGGGAATGAAAATCCATCGGCCGCATATTTTCCGCAGAGCCGAAACTTGATGGTGGTCTGGGAAGACAGCATTAACCAGCAACTTTTGTTTAGCAAAGTAGCTTCTCAAAGTGCGGTTAACTGGCAAGATTGGTCTGATCCGATTTCGATTCCAGCCCCGTTTCCAAATCCATCTTATCCAGAATTGACCGTAGGGGCTGGTGGCAAGCTGATTGTGACCTATGTTGTTCCCTACAACGAAGGGCAAGGGTTGTACCTGGTCGTTTCTGAAGATCAAGGAGACACATGGACCGAGCCGGTTTCGTTGCTAAGCATCGAGGGGGCTTGGGACATTTTGCTGGAACCAAAAGTGGTCTCGACGGCCGAAAATGAAATCCACGTTGCGTTTATTAACCAGGTGGGTGCGGCCGAATCAGCCCGCAATGAGCTCTATTACATCTTTGCAGACTTAGCCAGTTTGTCAGCGGGTGAAGTTGAAACAACCGTTCCGTATTTGATTCAGAACCAACTCCTGCAATCGAACAATATCCTCTCTTTCGAGATAGAAAAAGATGAGCGGAACAACGTTGTTCACTTGATTTGGCAAGAGTGGAATGAATCTCAACCCAACTTGTGGGGACAAACCTTTAGGCAGAATGGGGAAAATATTTCTGACCCTGTTCAGATTTCAGGCTTTGGCTTCCCGGTAGGGAATCTGTCAACTGCGCATGATTCTCGAAACGGGCTCCATTTGAGCCAAATGTACTTGGAAACCGAGGATGGGGATGAAGAGCTGTCTACGTACAGCTGGTTCTACGACATCACCAGCGAAAGCTGGGAAGTTGATGGATCAACCATGTTGCCCACCGTCTCATTCTCTGAACAAAATACACAAATGGCGTTTGGCATTAATGCTGACAACAATCAAAGTGTGCTGTTCTCTGGTTACATTGTTGAAGAAGGGCGCCCTGAACAGGGATTGTTCTTTGTTTCAAAAGATGTTGAGTTGCTTCCCCCAGAAGGTGCAGTTGCGCAGACTACAGCGCCAAGCACTGCCGATGCAGACGCCGAAACCGCAGTAGAAGAGTCGGCCGAAGTTGTTGAAGCAGAGGAAGAAGAACTGCTTCCTGAGCCAAGAACGCTGACAGAAGAACAAAAAGTTGAAGATACACAAAATGCATTTTCACTCTTTGCGTCATCTAACCAATCAATGAGTAGCGCACTGCTGGCATTTATCCTCACCGGATTGATCTTAGCCCTAGTGGGCGGATATTACGCCATCAACTTCATTCGGAATCAGTTTTAACGGTGCAAATGGCTAAAATGATTTTATTTACCAGAAAAACTGTCAAACTCTGCTTCCTGCTTTTGGGGATGGTTTTGTGCGCCAGCTTTTTCCTTTTTGGCCAGCCAGATCTAACTTCTGCTCAAGAGGCGGAAGCGCTAGATTGGTCGTATCCGGCCCAAATTCCTCAGTACCACAAAGACAGCCGGCCGCCAGTATTGGTTGCCGATAAAAACAATCAGATTCACGGATTTACCGTGGATACAAACCCCGATGGCGGCTCCGCCATTGTTTATCGCAGATGGACAGAAAAAGTAGGATGGGAGATTCCCGTTGACATTATTCTGCCGCCGCGCGCCGGAACCGCAACTATTTTGGGTGTAGAAATCGATCA
>JAHDGV010000515.1:0-1252 GCA_020631655.1 Chloroflexota bacterium
CTAACTTTTGGGAGCTAATCCCCCTTTTTTACCATTAGCGAGTAAAGGGACAGATCACGTTCCTTGCCATCCTCTAGGTATTGCTGAACGATGGTGAGCCCTGCTCCGGCCGCAAGTTCGGCCGTTTGCTGTTGATCAACCATGCAACAGTAACGATAACCCAGCCCACCTCGGTTCCAGGTTAATAAATAATCATCTGGTTCAACATCCGCCTTGCTCAGGCCGATGGTACTCCAGTCGACTATTTTACGTTTTTGTCGCTCATTGGTCGCAAACTGCCATGTAGACAGCATCAGCATTCCGCCGGGTTTTAGGTGAGAGGCTAATTCATTCAGGATCGCTTGTCGCCGCCTTTTTTGTGGGATGTGGTGCATTACGGCGTGATGGGTGATCAAATCAAAGGTAGGGTAGCCATCCAAAAAGTCAGCCTCTCGTAGATCAACCTGTTTAAATGCAACCGGTTCAGGCAGGCTTGAATACTGCTCGGCCGCTTGCTCCAGCAACCCCGCGCTAAAATCAATCCCCAAATAGCTTTTAAGCCTGCCAGCCTGCGACATAAATTCAGAAAACCGGCCGTTCCCACAGCCCGCATCCAACACATCCAACTTACCTGCTGGAAAATGGGGGAGCGCTTTGTGGAAGCCGTGCATTTGCACTTGGCGCGTGCGATTAAATGCGGGGGCTACCTGATCATAAAATTTTTGATTGAGATCAAAAAGCTGATGCGCTATGTCGTCATTCATTTTGGTTGTGTTTGGATCAAAAGTAGGGGTGTCCCTTGTGGGCACCCAGGCTGGCGAGGTGCAATTACGCTTCAGTAGTAGGTTCTTGTTCCAAAATGCGGATGCGTTGGCCGTTGGTGACAAACCATTCACGGCCGTCGATGGATTTGACCCACACCGCGGGATGCTGGTGGCGCACAATCACACCCGGAATCCACAAATCAATCCGTTCAAACCAGATTTCAACCGGCTGATTGATGGGGAACTTTTCTGTGAGTCGTTTTGACATAGTTCGAAATGATAACTGATTTGGGGGGAGTAGTACACGGGTACTTACAACAATCAAAAGACGCGCCACCGGCTCGTCTCTACCGGTTGGTTGAATGCTGGTAGAGACGCCCCGCTGGGGCGTCTAAAATGGGTTTGAATTATTGGTCTGCAAAGGCAACCACAGGCAGATCAACAGAAAGGCTGACCTTATCCCCAATGTCTGTTTTGGTGTGTGACCACGTGCGGGCTTGGACGACCTC
>JAHDGV010000515.1:1352-3379 GCA_020631655.1 Chloroflexota bacterium
GAATCGGGTCGCTCTAGCCCAGCAACCAGCCGCAACGTTGTCGTTTTGCCACAGCCGCTTCGCCCCAACAAAACAGTAATTTCGCTTTGCGGAAACGTGAGGTCAGCATTGATGACGGCCCGAGTCTGCCCATAATTTTTACTTACTTGTTCTAGACGAATCTGTGTCATGTCGCTTGCTCTGTGTTTTCGCCAATGCGCATCAATAAAAATACAGGGATTAGGCCTGAAATCAAAATCATTAGGGCCGGAATTGCGGCCGACTCATGAAACCCTTCTACGCTGAGCAGGTGGGCACGGACGGCCAAGGTGTCCATCCCAAACGGCCGGAGAAGGAGCGTAATCGGAAGCTCTTTCATCGTGTCGACAAACACAAGGATAGCACCCGCCCCAATGCCGGTCCGCACAAGCGGGATATGGATTTTACGGAAAATACGGCCGCTACCAGCTCCCATTGTGCGCGCGGCCGCTTCCATCGTCGGTTTTACCTTGTCCACACTGGCCGAAATACTTTCATACCCCAACACCATAAACCGGACACTGTAGCCGTAAACCAGGGCAATAATGGTGCCGGTCAGCATGTACCCAAAACCATCCCAACCCAATGAAACAGCAAAGTCAGTTACCGCCCCGTCAATTGGATTCACAACGGTTAAAACACCGATGGCGATGACGGCCCCCGGCATCGCATACCCGATGGTGACGAGCCGTGATAGCCAACGGGGGCGATTTACAGTTTGGATTGAGTCGCGCCGATTGGTGTACGCGACCGCCAATGCGATTAAAACGGTGATCGCCGCACCTATTAATCCTAGCCTGAGGGTGTGGCCGGTGTATTCAAGGAACGGTTCGCTCAAAACGGTGATGGTTGGCTCTTGAATTCGTTTAAATGTCCAGATCGATAGTTGGGTGACAGGTAGTAAAAAGGCAGATCCCAAGAGGCCGAAGCAGGCTAAGCTAGCCAGCCACGCTTTTCCCCCTCTTAGCTGGATGCGGTTCATCCTTCGGCCGTAGCTACCCTGCTGATAAAACCGTGCCTGTTTACGGAGCAGTCTTTCACCGATCAAAAGCCCAAGGGCGATCACCACCATAATGCCCGCCAGTTCGGTAGCAGAGGCACTATCAAAAGATGTGTTCCACAGAACGATGATCCGCTCGCTTAAAGTGGGGTAGCCGAAGTAGCTGACTGTCCCATAATCGGTCAGAGATTCCATGGTGACAAGCAAAACACCCACAGCGATTTGCGGCCGAGCCAATGGCAACGCCACCCGCCGGAAGGCTTGCAACCCATCGTACCCAAGCACGTTGGCTGCTTCGAGCGTGTTGGCCGCCTGTTCTCGAAATGCAGAACGGGCCAAAACATAAACGTAGGGGTAAAGGACTAGGGTGAGGACGAGAATAAGACCGCTCGGCGAGGCGATGTTGGGGAACCAATAATCATCCCGCGACCAGCCAAATTGGGTGCGCAGAAAAGTTTGAACGGGGCCGGCAAATTCAAACATGGAGACGTAGACAAATCCCATGATGAACCCCGGAATGGCGAGGGGCAGCATCAGCAGATGATCGAACCAGCGTCGGCCGGGGAATTCGTATGCTGTCACCAACCAAGCGCTGGCCACACCGATAATCAGCGTGCCAATCGAAACACCTGCGGCCAAGCGGAAGGTATTCCAGAGCGTTCGGGGCAAGATCGTGCTCCACAAACGCTGCCACAGCGGAACATCAATTGTAATTAGCTCAAGGGTTAAAACGCCGATTGGAAGCAACAAGATGATGGTCAGTAGCAGGATGGGCAACTGACGCAACCATGTGCGAATCATCGGCCAAACGGGTTGAGTGTTGCGTGGCGCATTGGCTTTTGTAGTAGTTGAAGATGTGAGGTCGATGTCCAAACGATTACCAACTTTCAAACGAAAATAAAAAACACCACACCGAGGGGGTACCTCGGTGCAGTGCCAGTTTATCAACTCGTTTGAGTATTACTATTCGAACTTAGCAAGAATATAGTTCAAAAAGTCTTATTAATTC
>JAHDGV010000516.1 GCA_020631655.1 Chloroflexota bacterium
GCTTTAAACCCAGACGCTCACGGCAAATTAGACCAATGGCGCACGGCCGTATTGAACTTGCCCCAAGTTGAACCCAGAACGGTCGATCTGCTTGATAGCGTCACCATCGGCCAAGAGCCTGATCTGACGGCCGAACAGCACGCCCAGCTAATCAGTCAACTCAAGATCCTGCATCCGTGGCGCAAAGGGCCATTTCAATTGTTTGGCCATCACATCGATACTGAGTGGCGTTCAGACTGGAAATGGGATCGAGTGAAAGACCACATCCAACCATTAGCCAAGCGGCGTGTGCTTGATGTCGGTTGCGGCAACGGTTACTTCGGCTGGCGCATGTTGGGGGCTGGCGCCAAACAGGTTATCGGCATAGATCCCTATCTGGTGTTTGTGATGCAATTTTTTGCGATGCAACGCTACCTTACAGAACAAAACAATTGGGTGCTGCCTTTGGGGATTGAGCAACTACCAACCAATTTACGTGCGTTTGACACCGTTTTTTCGATGGGTGTTTTTTATCATCGCAAATCACCCATCGATCATCTGCTTCATTTGCGGGATTTATTGCGGCCGGGTGGCGAGCTGGTTCTTGAAACGATTGTGGTTGATGGGAAATTGGGAGATGTGCTTGTGCCAGAAGGTCGCTATGCGCAAATGCGAAACGTTTGGTTTTTGCCATCGACCCTAACACTAGAAAGTTGGTTGCGAAAGTGTCAGTTTAAAGATGTGTCCTTAGTCGACGTGACCCCCACTACCACGCAAGAACAACGGCCGACCGATTGGATGACGTTCCATTCGCTCGAAAACTATCTCGATCCGGCCGACCCGGCCAAGACGGTAGAAGGGCATCCAGCCCCCGTACGGGCGGTTCTGACAGCTACGGCCCCCTGATAGGAAAAAGGGGCCAATGCCTACCCCTTGATGCACTGCTACAACAAAACTGCCAAAAACGGCTGAATTTATGGTACAATTGTTCTTATGGCAAAGCGAACGAGTCGCTCCACCAAGAGCACCAGCAAACCAAAATCAACCCAAAAGAGAAGCACAAGCAGTTCGCGCAAATCGTCTACAGCTAAGAAAAAACGTGCGCAGATAACTGAAACTACTTTCGATGAAGTGATCATCGACTACCTCAAACCGTACGGCCGCGAGATGGGCGGTATCCTGCTTGCTATCGTTTCCTTTATAAGCGGTATCGCTTTATTGGGGTTAGCCAACACTACCGCGCTAGATGTTTGGACATCATTTTTACGCTTGCTGTTTGGGCAGATGGCGATTTTCGTAGCGATCCTCACCTTCGCGTTGGGCATCTACATAGCTACCATGCGGCTTGATTTTGAGTGGCGGCCGGAGACGACAAATCGACAAACATTTGGCTGGTCACTGCTATTGGTTTCGCTGATGCCTTTGGCCCATTTGGCCTTGGCGGGCGGATTATCGCTGTCAACAACGGGTCAAGGAGGCGGCGTTGTCGGCCGAGGGTTGGCACAGCCGATTATCTTCCTGCTCGGCCGGCCGGCCGCGTGGGTCGTTTATGCCCTTGTGTTTATCGTCGGCATTTTCATGATTCTGCAAATCACCCTCGAAGATATTCGCCAATGGCTGGTTGAGTTTTCAGCAACAATGGAGACCTGGTCAGAAGAACTGCAAGAGGACGAATACGACGACGAAGACGCAACAGTTGGCACCAAACGGGCCACCAAAACCAAGAAACCACGCACCACAATCGATCGTAAAAAGATGGATGATATGAAGCGACAAATGCCACTGCGCCTCAACTCATCCCAACAAAAACCGGCCCCCAAGAAAAAAGCTCCCCCTCGCAAACGACGGCCGAAAAGCCTGCCCCCCCTCGACCTGCTTTCGATGGCACCGCCTAAAAAGATGTCGCAGAAGGAAATCGACCGGAAAAAAGCGATCATCACAAAATCCCTCGAAGACTTCCATATCCCTGCTACCGTGCTAGACGATGTTCTGATCGGTCCGGCCGTGACCCAATTTGGAATCACTCCGGGCAAAACAATAGTTCATGAGGATGGAAGCGAAGAATATGTTCGTGTCCGAGTCAACAAAATCGCCTCGATTCGACAGGACTTGGCCCTTGCGATGGCCGCACCCCGCATCAGGATTCAGGCCCCCGTCCCCGGTCAAGGGATTGTGGGTGTGGAAGTACCAAATGACAATACCAGCGTTGTTCGGCTCGGGAACGTCATCAACTCACACGAATTCAGAGGCGTTCGAGGGAGCATGGCGGCCGGGCTTGGGCTAGATGTGTCGGGAACACCCATCGCCATAGATGTAACCAAACTGCCTCACATGCTGGTAGCTGGTCAAACCGGGTCTGGTAAAAGTGTGTTTATGAACGCACTAATCTCTTGCTTGGTCATGAACAACACGCCAGACGATCTTGAGATGGTGATGATCGACCCTAAAAAAGTTGAGCTAATTCGGTTTAACGGACTTCCCCACCTGCTCGGTAAAGTTGAAGTTGAAGGGGAACGGTCAATCGGGGTGTTACGCTGGCTGACGGCCGAGATGGACAATCGGTATGAAAAATTGGCCGCCATTGGTGCGCGTAACATCACCTCCTACAATCAAAAAATCAAAGAAGATCATCCTGAAGTTAAAAAGATGCCCTACATCGTGGCGTTTATCGATGAGCTGGCCGACCTAATGGTGCAATATGGCGCTGAGCTTGAACGTGCGTTATGCCGTTTGGCGCAGATGGCACGTGCTACAGGCATTCATCTGATCGTAGCTACCCAACGGCCGTCAACCGATGTTTTGACCGGCCTGATCAAAGCCAACTTCCCGGCCCGCACCTCTTTCGCGGTTGCCTCAGGCACCGACTCTCGCGTCATTATCGACACGATGGGGGCCGAAAGCCTGCTGGGTAAAGGTGACATGCTCTTTTTAGGAGCTGATGCCAGTAGTCCAAAGCGTATTCAAGGTTGCTTAGTTGAAGACAGCGAAGTTGAAAAGATTGTTGATTTTTGGCAAAACAACTGGCCTAAAAAGCGTAGCATCGCGCCATGGGATGGGTTGATTGAACGGAATGAGTTCCTGCAAGAAAAAGACGATCTGCTCGAACGAGCAATTGCTCTGACCAAAAAACATGACTCTATTTCAACCTCTATGCTCCAGCGTCGACTGCGTGTGGGCTACCCGCGTGCGGCCCGTTTAATGGAAGAGCTGTTTGATATGGGGCTGGTTGAAGACCCAACCAGTGGCGGGCAAACACGCAAATCTTTGGTAGATAAAGATGCAAAGGATCCGCTGGCCGATTTCTTGAAAGAGCACGGGGAAGAATACATAGACTATCCGGACAAACCGGATTTTAGTTGATGGCTGAGCCCGGCCAGCTTATTTAACCTGAGTTTTG
>JAHDGV010000062.1:0-1227 GCA_020631655.1 Chloroflexota bacterium
AAGGTGCTTTGAGGTAAAGATGAACAAAAACAATAAATCAGTAGTTTCAGGTATCGGTTTGATCGCTTTAGGCATCGTTTTCTTGGTAACACAATATATCGACTTTGACGGCCGGTTCTTTGTCTTGCTCCTTGGCTTAGGCTTCATTTTGTGGTCGATAGTTAGCCGCAGTTCAGGACTTTTGATCCCCGGCGGAATCTTATCTGGGATCGGTACAGGCATCGTTTTGACCGAATCAGCACTTGCCGCCAATTTAAGCGGAGACGGTGAAGGCTCACTCTTTATGCTCGGATTTGCGGCCGGATGGTTCCTAATCCCAGTTTTAGCCAAAGTGTTCTTTAACGATTACCACTTGTGGCCCGTTATCCCCGGTAGCATCATGGCACTGATCGGTGTAGCCGTTTTGACCGATGGCGTTTTGCTAGAAATGATCGGCTCCGTTGGTCAATTCTGGCCCGTCATCTTGATTGTGATCGGATTCTCAGCCATCTGGAAACAGTTCAAAGAAGATGAAGATGATTACGAAAAACAGCCAAAAGAATGGCAAGCTGGCTAATTAGAACTCCTACATCAGAACAAAAGACAAAAGGCTTCTGGCATGATTAAAATCGGCCGGAAGCCTTTTTTATTGCCTTTCTGTTTTAACCCTCACCCCAGCCCTCTCCCAAATTGGGAGAGGGAGTTTGATCCGCCATTCCGAGCGGATCTTTGCCAAACGGCTGGCCACAATCCTTCTCCCAAGTTGGGAGAAGGTGCCCGGCTGAGCATCGCTCAGCTCAAGCCCAACGAAGTTGGGCCGGGCGGATGAGGGTTGTGAGGTGGTCAAGAACCAACTTCGTTATTCCCAATTTAATTTTTCAAATACCGTAATCGAGTGAACGATAGATTGCCTGTTTCCTCCGCGCCACATAAAATCACACTATTCAATTGACCATCATTAAATCGCCTGTGCAGAGGAAAACATGTCAGATTTACAATCACTTTTTGAAACAGCGGTAGCCGAAAGCAAAAACTTATCATCACGGCCGGACAACGACACGCTCCTAAAAATCTACTCTTTATACAAACAGGGAACCTCAGGCGATGCCAGCGGCAAACGGCCAGGAATGTTTGACATGGTCGGCCGGGCCAAGTTCGATGCGTGGGCCAAACTGTCTGGCACGGGTCAAGAAGATGCGATGCAACAGTACGTCGATCTGATCAACTCACTCAAGTAATTTACGATTT
>JAHDGV010000062.1:1327-2661 GCA_020631655.1 Chloroflexota bacterium
GCTCTTGTGCGACAAACGCCTCAGCCACTTTGCGGCAGGTCGTGGTCCACACATTGGGGAACCTGCGGGTAAAGTGGATGAACTCACGCAGTGTGGCTAGGCGCATCGGCCGGCCGGTAACCTGCGGATGCATCACAATGGTGCAAGCCCCACCCCACGCGTGCAGTTCGTGAAACGTGTCTTGCCAAATCGACAGCACCGCATCTTTGGTATAAAGGGGTTTCGCCTCGCGCATACTTAAGCCGCCAAAGGCCCAATCATCAAGCTCCGGCTGTTCTGGAATCTCAACTGGGCCGGGTCGGCCGTCCTTGAGCTTATGCCGATACGGTTTGTAGTCATCTTTAAACGAGCTGTTGTACAAAAAGCCCCGATCCGCCAGCAGGCGCAACGACAATTCAGAAGAAACTCCGTCCGGCGCACGATAGCCAACCGGCCGGACACCGGCCACTTTCTGCAACGCTGCCAGCCCCATGTCGATCTCACGTTCAACCATATCTGGGTCGATGGGATCAGGCGCATCGTGCGTGTATCCGTGATGGCCTATTTCGTGCCCATGCCTTAAAATTTGCTCCACCAAATGGGGATACCGCTCGGCCGTCCAGCCGGGCACAAAAAAGGTGGCGTAAATCTCTTCATGCCGCAACAAATCTAGAATTCGGGGAACCCCAACCTTGGCTCCGTATTTGCCCAGTGCCAAAACACCGGGTAGCTCATGATGGCGCGGATTGTTCGCCAACCAAAGCGACTCCGCATCAAAATCAAATGTTAGCGACAACGCGCACTGTTTTTCGTTTGGCCATTTCATGTGATCAAGTGTAGCGCAGATACCTTTTTCAATCATACGTCAATCCAAAATCTAAAAATGACTTTTCAACTCCCAACTTTTTCTCAAACCGTCCAGCCAGAGTGGATCGACCACAACGGCCACATGAACGTTGCCTTCTATGTGTTGGCCTTTGACCTTGCCACCGACGAATTTTATGAGGGGCTCAATATCGGCCTAACCCATCAAGAAACCGGCTATTCTGTTTTTACGCTGGGGATGAACGTTGATTATCTGGCCGAGCTGTTTGAGGGGGATCCGATTCGAGTTGAAACTAAGCTCCTTGATTTTGATCACAAACGGGTTCACTACATCCATATGATGTATCACGCTGAAAAGGGGTTTTTGGCGGCCACCAATGAATGTTTGGGGATGCATGTGGGGTATGAAAGCCGCAAAAGCGAGCCGTTTCCTGAAAGGGTGCAGACCGATTTAGCCACGATGCTGGCTGAGCACAATCAGCTTGAAATGCCGAAGCAGGTCGGCCGGAAACTGGGCATTCGTAGAAAAT
>JAHDGV010000062.1:2761-7080 GCA_020631655.1 Chloroflexota bacterium
AGAAATCCAACCGATTAATAAAATCAGTCAACACCTGCATCGTCGTCCGAATCGCCTCGGCCTCGCCAAAATAGTGAAACGGCCACCCATCATGCGGCCCGCGATACGGAATCCGGGATGATGACGTAAGCTCGATTTGCACGGCCGGTAGATTCAACTCATCCACCACAAAGCGGGTCACTGTGTGGCTCTTAATCCCTCCAGTAAACCGTGGATGATTCATTACTAGCCGTTGCCAGTTTGCCCCTTGAATCGATGCCAGATCATTTAGCTGATTGGGCTTGATCGATTGAAAGCCTGCCTGCACAAACGCCTGCTCCAAAATCGGTTCATGATCAGGGCACGCCCGGCCGTTCATCGTGCCAACAGCTACCCCAATCTGGTGTCGATTGGTCATTCCGTGCAGATCAATCACCAGCTGAATATCGTGCTTATGTGCAATCTCACCTAACGTTTGTTTGTAGGCCGATGTTTGATCCCAATTTGGGTCTTCTGCAATCTCCCATCTGTTTAAAAAAGAATGAGCACCGGTAGCCTGCGCCAAATAACGAGCCACCCCGTAAGTAAACTCCTCTTCCATTTTTTTTGTACCGTTGCGGGTATGGCAGGTCGCGTGTGGAGCAGAAATCAAAACCGGCCGTGTCCCCATTTGATGTTGAAACGATGGGGTTCCGGCCGGGGGTAGTGTGCGATAGGCGACCTCTTCTTCAAATTGCTTTAAGCTCTCAAGCACATCCATCTAAACTTTTTGTGCCTTGCGCAGATCTTCTAAAACCGCCTCTAGTTCTGGGGCCAGTGGAGCCTTCAGCGTCAGTTCTTTTTCGTCAGACGGCCGCTTAAATGTGATTTGCTTCGCATGCAAGAAGTGTCGCTTAATCTCGAGCGATTTATTGCGTCGGCCGTAAATATGATCCCCCACAATCGGAAAACCGGTATAAGCCAGATGAACCCGAATTTGATGGGTGCGGCCGGTGATCGGATAGCAGGTTAACAGCGAATGGCGCTCAAATTGCTCGGTCAGTTCGTAGCGGGTTTGAGATGGCTGAGAGGTCGCCGAACGGCCCGGTTCAATTACCGTCATTCGTTTGCGATCTTTGGGATCACGCCCTAATGGAGCATCAATCAACGCCCGGTCCGGCCGAATCCGACCATCAACCAGTGCCATATACACCTTTTTCGTGGTGCGGGCTTTAAACTGCGACACCAAATAGTTGAGCGCATAATCGTTTTTAGCTACCAGCACAATCCCGGAAGTTTCTTTATCGAGCCGATGCACCATCCCCGGCCGACGTTCGCCCCCCACCGAAAGCACATCGGGCCAGTGGTAAACAACCGCATTGGCCAAGGTTCCGGTTGGATGACCAATAGCCGGATGCATAACCAGATAGGCCGGCTTGTTGACCGCAATCAGATCGTCATCTTCATAAACCAGATCAAGTTCGATGTTTTCTGGAACGAGATCGGTTGGTTCTGGGGGTGGGATTAGCGCACGAATTTCTTCATCCCCCACCACTTTGTAGTTGGCTTTGACCACCGCACCCAAGCGGGTAACATGCCCTTCGCGCACCAGCCGTTGCCACTGCGCGCGGGACAAGGTTGGATGCAATTCTCGTAACACACGGTCTAGTCGCTCCCCAGCAAAGTCGGCCGGAATCGTAAAATTAAGTATTTTTCCCTGCATTTGTTCCATTAATTTTTTGAGTTGTTTCTAGCTCTGCGGCGAGAGATTAGCACGACCACAACAGCCACCAGTGAAAGGCCGATAACGAGACCAGCGATCAGTCCATAGCGGGCGTTCTCTTCCGATGTTTCGTCTTGGTTTAGCCCTCTCCAATCCAGCCCAGATTGGCGGCCGGTTGACGCAGAATCGATGGGTGCTCGGGTCAACCCAGATGGGACGGATCCCACACTGGCGTATGATCTTGGTGGTGCAGAACGCTGTGCCGGAACCGACTGAGGTTTTACCGATAAGCGTGTGGCTGGCTCTAGCTCTACTTCTGGTGATTTTGCTAGTGTGGCTTGCGCAGTGTCTGAGTCAGTCTCGATATCATCTAACCACGGATCTTCGGGCAGGGTGTCTTTCCACATGAGCCAAAACATGATAAGCACACCGCTAAAAATGCTGAGGTCGGCTAAGTTAAAGATGGCGAAATTTAGTAGCGGGATCGCTTCTGCCATCGCTTCGCTAACCAGCGGCCGGAAATCAAAATGGATGAAGTCGGTGACTTCACCGATGCGGAAGCGATCAATCACGTTGCCTAAAGCCCCGCCCATGATCAAGCCCAATGACAGCCGAAAAGCAAAATGCTTGCCGATGATCACGGTGTTGTAAAAGATAATCCCGGCCGAAACGATGAACGCAATCGTTGCAAACAGCCAGCCGAACTGCTGGCCAGCACCGAAAGCGGCACCCGGATTTTTGACATGCAAAAAGTCCAAAATATGGCCGTAACCGGCAATGGGAACGATGCGATCGTAAAGAGGGATGTTGGCTTCAACCCACCATTTTGTGGCTTGGTCCAGCACAATCGAAATGGTGGAGGCTACAAACAAAATCAGCTGATGCTGCGCCAGTGCCTTGGGGAGATTTTTATACCAGCCAAAGCTTTCGCTAGCTCCGGCCGATGGCTTGTTTTCCTGAGTGGTGGTTGTCATACGGGCCCATTTTACAACAAAACCGAATCAAGCGATTCATTCAAAAGAAAGGCTTTAAGAATGATCATCTTGCGCAACGCAGAAAACCCCTCAGGGGGCGAGACATTCGCTGAGAATTAGTCTCAATCCCAAGGTTTTTTATGCGAATGCCATAGCCCCTACGGAAGGTTGAAGGGGCTATGGCAATTTGATGGCAAGCCAAAAGGCATGAAGTCTATTTCCACAAATTGTCTCGCCCCGATTTACATCAGACACAACCCAGCAAAAATTAGATGGAACCTTTTGCGAAACCCCGTCGTTTTACCACCATCAGACTCAACCCTGCAGGTCAGTCAAAGAGAAGAAAATCAAATACAAAACAAGTTAATTGGAGAATTGATCATGTTTAGCGAAGGTAAACCGTTTAGCAAAGTAAAATCTTTTGGATATTTGGGCGTTATGACTATTTTGGCTCTGTTACTTGCCAGCTGTGGCGCGGGCCAACCTCAGGTAGTTGAAGTTGAAGTCACCCGACTTGTGTCAGAAACAGTCGAAGTGGTTGTTGAAGTAGAGCGTGAAGTTGAAGTTGTAAAAGAAGTCGTTGTCGAAGCTGAGATGGTTGAGGAAATGGTCGAGGAAGCTATGGAAGATAGCGCAGAAGAGTTCTACGTTGAACCGGACACCGGAAGCCCAACAGACATGACGTTTGAAGATGTGGGGACCAATCCATTTATCGACACGCGTGATGACAACTTGTCTACATTTGCCATCGACGTTGATACCGGCTCCTACACCGTCATGCGTCGCTACATTAATGATGGCTTACTACCACCCTCAGAGGCAGTCCGAGTTGAAGAATTTGTAAACTATTTTGATCATCAATACCCCATCCCACAAGACAGTGCGTTTGGGATTAACTTAGAAGCGGCCCCGGCCCCTTACGGTGAGAGTGATGCTTATCATTTGTTGCGAGTTGGGATTCAGGGGTACGATGTACCAGAAGAGCAACGGCCGGACGGCATGTTTATTTTTGTGGTAGACGTGTCTGGATCGATGAACAGCGGCAATCGCATCGGCTTGGTAAAAGAATCTTTGCGAATGCTGACCTACAACTTGCGAGACACCGACCGCATCGGGATCATAACCTACGGAAGCAATGTTCGCGTCATTCTGGAACCAACTGAAATGGATAGCCGGATGAGGGTTCTAAATGCAATTGATCGTCTATCAACCGGTGGTGGCACCAACATGGAAGGCGGCATTGCAGAAGCCTATCGTTTGGCAGACCGTTATGCGGAAGAAGGTCAAATCAATCGGATTATTGTGGCATCAGATGGTGTAGCCAACATCGGATCAACCACGGCCGACTTGATTTTGCGCCATGCTCGTGAAGGGATTCAGTTAAGCACCTTTGGGTACGGCATGGGCAACTACAACGATGTAAACATGGAGCAGTTGGCCGATCAAGGCGATGGCTCTTACGCTTACATCGATTCACTCGAAGAAGCAGAGCGTGTGTTTGATGATCAACTGATGTCAACAATTTTGACCATCGCTAAGGATGCAAAAATCCAGGTTGAGTTCAACCCGGCCGTTGTTGAAACCTATCGCCTAATCGGATACGAAAATCGTGATATTGCAGACAGCGATTTCCGGAACGATGCGGTTGACGCCGGTGAAATCGG
>JAHDGV010000062.1:7180-20828 GCA_020631655.1 Chloroflexota bacterium
CTGGGCACACGATGCGGCCTTAGACGATATCGTAATCGATGCTCGCCGGATCGCTGAGTATTTGCCAGATGATGCAGATGTTCAAGAATTTACCCAGCTTGTGATCGATGCGGCCCGCATGATCGAGTAGCAGATAACCCTCACCCCCAGCCCCTCTCCCAAATTTGGGAGAGGGGTGAAAGTTTTACCCGACCCATAAATGCCAAAATACCAAAAACTTAAGGCAATGAAAGAGTCGGGCTATAATTTTAAAACCTATTCAGATGGAATCTTATGAATAAAAAATCAACGCCAACATTGTTATTAATCATTTTCGCCCTTTTCCTTTTAATTCTTTCAGCGTGTGGTGGAGCGGAGCAGGCTGTAGAAGAAGCGGCTGAAGAAGCGCCAGCGGCCGAGGTAGAAGAGGAGGCTGTGGAAGAAGCCATGGAAGAGGAAGCTGTAGAGGAGATGATGGATGAAGAAGCGGCCGGTGACTTTTCGGCCGACCGTAGCGAGGGTGACGGTGTCTCCCCAATCGAGCCAAGCAGTGGTTCAAAAGCAGAGCCAACCCGCGCCTCGGCCGAAGTTGCTTTATCAACTGCAGACGAAGAAGTTCGGGTTGTGGAAGAAGTTGAAGTAGAGAAAGTAGTTGAGGTTGAAGCCGAAGCGGCTGCTGACCGAGCAGAAGTTGCTGAGGGTAGCCAATTGACGGCCGGTGAGATCGACGACAACGAATTTTGGGACGACTATCTTTTGTATCTGCGTCAGTTTGATGAAGCTGAATACATCTTCGTAGATGTCGTTGAACGACACGTTGTGCAAGTAACCGATGCCAATGGTCTACCCGTTGTGGGTGAGCAAGTTGATCTACAAGTGGGCACTCAAGTTGTTGCTAGCCGACACACCACCAGCAACGGTGAACTGATGATCTTCCCCAACACCCTTGATTTACCCAACAGCAATGGTGAAATCGATGTCGTATTGGCTGAAACAGGTGATGCAATTACAGTCACTTTTGGAGGCAACCAACGTGAGTGGGAATTGCGCTCCCAATCTTATTCAAGTGGTGCCCAAACTCAGCTAGACGTGCTGTTTTTGATCGATGGGACCGGCAGTATGGCGGATGAAATTGAGCAACTCACCGACAATATGATCGCCATCTCACAACAGATTGATGCGTTACCGGCCCAAGCTGATGTCCGCTACGGTCTATCGGTCTATCGCGACCAAGAAGAACCGGGAGCGATTGAATCTTTTGAATTCATCGATGATGTTCAAGCGTTCACCAATCAGTTAGAACAGGTCGAAGCGCGCGGCGGCGGCGATTATCCAGAAGATTTGGTGTTGGGGATGAATACGGCCCTGAACAATTCGTGGCGGGTTGAAAACACCGTTAGCCTCATCTTTTTAATCGCAGATGCGCCCCCCCATCTAGATTACAACTACGGCTACACTTACGCCGACAATATGACATGGGCGGCCGAAAAGGGGATCAAGCTCTTCTCGATCGCTTCAAGTGGATTGGATCCACAAGGTGAGTTTATCTTCCGGCAATTGTCGCAGTACACCGGCGGCCGGTTTATTTTCTTGACCTATGGTGAAGAAGGGCCGGGTAGCACCGGAGACAAAACTGATGTTAACGTGAATCCGGAAGATTACACTGTTGAAGCACTGGACGAATTGATTGTCAACATCGTTGAAGAAGAATTAGCAAATTTAAGCCAAATTTCGGCCGAATAGAGAAGAGAGAAACCTAATGGAATGGAAGAAGTTGTTTTTTCGGTTGAGCCTTGTCACCCTTGGGCTGTTGCTCTTGTTGATTACAGCCTGTCAGCCACAAGTAGTCGAAGTTGAAGTTACGCGCGTCGTCACTGAAACGGAAACGATTATCGAAGAGGTTGAGGTCATCAAAGAAGTTGAAGTTGAAGTAGTCAAAGAAGTTGAGGTCGAAAGAGTTGAGGAAGTAGAGGTCGAAAAAGAGGTGGTTGAGCCAGAGGCTGTGGAAGAAGATGACGCAGCCATGGAAGAATCTGACGCGAGCGAAATGGCGGATGAAGCCACAGGTGGGCTCGAAGCAACCGGAAGCGAAGAAGATGATACCAGCCCGATCGGCCCCAACACGGGCAAAGGTGGATCTGATCAGCAGGTTGAGACGAAAATCGGCTGGATTCAGGCATCGGGCGTGATCACTGATCTAGCCTCGGTCCGGGTGCTGGCCCCACGCACAGATGATTTGCTTTTGGTGATGACGATCACGGACGATGGAACGGAACAGGAGCTGATTCTGACTCATCAGATCAAACGGTATCGAGAGGCAGGTGGTGACAGTGCAAACAGCAACCGGCTGTATTTAACAATTAGCGATCAGGAGTGGTTCCCTCTTCTAGACTGGATCGATTTGCTTGTGACCGATCAGTTTGAATCAGAGTTGGTGTGTGATTTTTGCGCGGCCGGTGAAGCTGGTGAGCGATACACCATCATCACCGAAGATGAAACGTATTCGTTTGAAATAGATGCAGGTGAATCGGTTGCTGAGCTAGAGCCGTTTTTTGAAACGATGCGCACAATGATGGATCAGTCAGGGACCTATTCTCAAACCGTTTGGAACACGCGTGAGTAGCCAATTAGCTACGGGCGCTTATCCATAAAACGCCAGCCTTTCTACTAGTAAATCTACAAATCCCAGCCGATCAACCCCCAGCACCAATTCTGTGTTGGGGGTATTGTCGGTTAAAGCAAACCGATCTGCTACGGTCATCCCCAGCGTTTTGGGGCCAGATGTTTCGATACCCACCCAACAGGTTTGTGTCGTAAACAGCTCCGGTTTCACCAGCCACGCAATCGTGCATGGATCATGCAGTGGAGCCCCTTCAAATCCCCATTTTGGATCTTTGTGATAGATCAAGAAAAAGTCGAGCAAGTCGGCAACAACGGCCGCAATCGGGTTCCCAATTGCGCGAATGCGGTCGATGTCTGCCTGCATAATCTGGGCCTGATGGGTCACATCTAACCCGCACATCACAATCGGGATGCCTGATTTAAAAACGATATCGGCCGCTTCTGGATCAACATAAATGTTAAATTCAGCCGCCGGTGTCCAATTCCCCGGCCCGGCCGAGCCCCCCATCAACACAATCTGCTTAATCTTAGGGTGTAACTCTGGATAGCTGGCCAACAAAAGCGCAATGTTTGTTTGTGGTCCGGTAGGCACCAGTGTGACCGGTTCTTTAGCCTGAGACAGCATGTGGGCCATCATCTCAACACCCGTCATCGGCAATGGTTCAAATGCAGGATCGGGCAACTCAGGGCCATCTAAGCCGGTTTCTCCATGAACATTGTCAGCGATAATCAGCTCGCGACACAGCGGCTTTTTTGCACCTCCGGCCACAGGAATATCAGTACGGCCGAGCAGTGTGAGCAAGCGCAGCGCATTGTTCAACGTTTTGTCTGGGGTCTGATTACCCGCACTGGTGCTTACACCCAATAATTCAATCTCTGGGCTGGCCAGAGCTAAAATCAAGGCGATGGCATCGTCATGGCCGGGGTCGCAGTCAAGAATGATGGGAATCTTTTTAAGCATAACTATTTACACGGTGGTTTCTGCAGAAATTGATAAGGGGAATTAGACCAAAGTCCTAGATAAAGTTCTCACTTTGTCATGGTATTCTATCTCAAGTCCGTATGCATCCCGGCCCAAAATTTGTCATGTCCTCAAATATTCCAGTGCAGTCAGCTTTTTCTCAACTCTTCGATATCCGAAGTCGCCTGCAGAGCATCTCTCCAAATCAGTCAGAGGGGCAAATCGCTACGTTGGTCATGCTCTACAGATCATTTTGGGTGCTTTTTTTCGGCAATGGAATCCTACTGGGGTTATTCCTATTTTATGCCATTTTTGACATCCAATCTGATGGCATCAGCAATCAAAAAAGATGGTTAACTATCGCTTTGACCGGATCAGTGGAACTGATTGTGATTCAATCGATCTACTGGATCTTCAATGCACGGGTTCAGAAAACTGTCATTCTCCTTTCAGTGACAGTACTGATTGTGATAACTGTTGCCACCTTTAACATGGGAACAGGCTTGTATGACCCCATCTTCCATATTATTTATGTGGTGATGGTTCTCGCATCGGTTTTTAATACCCGATATTTACCCCTTATCATCACCCTGTCAGGATCAGCTCTTGCAGTTGCGCTTTACTTTAGTCAGCTGTTCGGTTTAATCACTTTAAACGTACTGGCTCCGGTACTTGAAGACGCCATGCTTATTTTGGTTGGGCTGTGGGGAACTTACATGTTGCTCAGAGTAACTATCCAGAAAATTTACGCGACCACAGATGACCTAAGAATAAAAGCGGCCGATCTTGAAACCAACAAACAGCAGTTGATGATTTATCAATCTCGCCTAGAAAATATGGTTGATGAACGCACGGCCCAATTGCTAAAAGAGAGAGATCGCGCAGAACGAGCCAATCAGGCCAAGAGCGAATTTTTGGCAAATATGAGTCATGAACTGCGCACACCCCTTAATGCGATCATCGGATACAGTGAGTTGATTGATGAACAGCTTGAAGATGAGGATGGGATCAATCCGGCCGAAATCGGATCCGATGTTGACCGGATATCAAATGCAGGCAAACATCTGCTCGATTTGATTAATAATCTGCTCGACATCTCACGTATTGAGGCCAATCGGATGGAATTACGGCTGACAAAAGCCAACCTACCTGAGCTACTAGAACGAGTCGCAGGCACCACTCTTCCGCTTATTGAAAAACAAAATAATCAGTTGGAGCTTGTAATCGAAATCACCAAGCCGGATATCTGGACCGATCGAGCCAGATTAAGACAAATTTTGCTGAATTTGCTCAGCAACTCTGCCAAATTCACCAAGGACGGCATTATCACCCTGCATGCGTATGATGATCCTGAACAAGGGCTGTTTTACATCGAAGTTTCTGACACAGGCATAGGGATAGATGCCCGTTTTATACCCAATCTGTTTGACCCGTTTATGCAAGAGGATAACTCGTCAACAAAACAGCATAACGGCACCGGTCTGGGGCTGGCGATCACCCATCGCTTCTGCAAACTTATGAATGGCTCGATTGAAGTTGAGAGTGAAAAGCATGTTGGCACTTTCTTCAGAGTGACCTTGCCAGCGACCTTGGCAAGCACAAATAGAATGGCGGCGAAACCACCCGTGCCAGAACCTGTATAAAAAGGATCCCATCCAATAAAACAAAAAAGCCCGGCCGGAGAAAAATCCTCGGCCGGGCTTTTTAATTTCAAGTTTCTACAGAACGCTAGATTACTTTCACAACCTTATGGATTGTGTACGTACCCAGTGTTTCGTTAACCGCTTTCTCAACGGCCGCTTTGTCTGCGCCAGCTTCACAGGTAACGGTTACATGTGCAACTGTACCAAGGCGTTTGTCACCTTCGGCCGCACATTTAGCAGAGGCAACACCGTCAACGGCGCTAACCGCACTCTCGAACACTTCGTTCACTTGTTCAAAAGTTAGGGTTGGCTTGAAGATTTTACCTACAGCCGTCAACGGAATTTCATCGATGATGTAGATGCGTTTTGGCACCGCCGCACGCTCACCGATGTTGTTGGACGCAAACTCAAGAAGTTCTTCTTCAGTTGCCGTCATCCCTTCTTTTAGCTGAACGTATGCTACCGGCATTTCGCCTACGCGGGCATCTGGACGACCAATTGAAGCACAAAGTGCCACGGCCGGATGCTCGTGCAATGGTTCTTCGATCTGTTTTGGATCGATGTTGTGACCACCGCGGATGATCAGCTCTTTCTTCCGGCCGGTGAGCCAGATATAACCATTTTCGTCGAGGCGACCCATGTCACCCGTGTTGAGCCATTTTTTCCCTTCAGCTTCGAAGAATACCCCTTCATTTTGGAAGTCTTCCTTGTATCCAGGGAAAACTTGTGGACCTGCCATCACAACAATGCCACCTTCCTCTGGATTCGCGAAGCCTTTAAACTCGCCACCTTCCATGTTCGCAATGCGCACATCTTGATACGGCATGCGGATACCAACTGAGCCGATTCTTGACTCACCGTTGGGTGGGTTAACCGTGTTGGCACTGGTCCCTTCTGTCAGACCATACCCTTCCAAAATACGGAAGCCGGTGTGATCTCCAAACTGTTTAGCCAGCTCTACAGAAAGTGGAGCCGCACCTGAGGTTACAAATTTAACTGAGCTCACATCCGCATCAACTGGGTGATTGAGCAAGGTTGTAAAGAGGGTTGGAACCGCTCCAAAGAAATCAACTTTGTAGTGCTCGATAATCTTCCACATGTTTTCCATGAAGCCATCGCCACGGAAACCAGATGGTGTTCCGATGACAACGGTGGCACCCAGCGAGAAGCTGTTGACACCGATCGCAATCGCTCCGTAATTGTGGAATAGCGGCAAGCCGAGCAATGTCACAGAACCTGGTTCCGCCTCTAACCCATACCCGGCCGAGAAGCCGTCGAAGACTTCGTTAGCGTGAGTGTGCATGGCCAATTTAGGCGTTCCGGTTGTACCACCGGTGTGGAAATAAGAGGCGATGTCGGTTCCTTTAATTTCCCGGCCGCTCACCATCCGATCTGATGGCTGTTTGGCCAGTTCTTTATTGAAATTGATAACCTTTGCATTGATGCCGCTGGTATCATTTTGCCCACGGCGCATAAAGTTCACAATCAGCCGGCGGAACCCGCTCAAATGATCAGCGATATCGACCTGCACAATTGTTTTGAGGGTGGGGACATCATTCGCGATTTGGCTTACTTTTTGCCAAAGGTCAGTACGAGGGAACGGAGCAATCGTCACCAACACTTTTGTTTTAGAGGCGTTCATGATTTCCGCTAAAACATGTGGCTCAAGCAAAGGGTTGATTGGGCCTGAAATCCCGGCCGCTTCCCCGCCAAATAGCGTGTAATATGTCTCCGGCAAGTTTGGCATGATAAAGCTCACGCAGTCTTCTGCGCCGATGCCTAAACTATGGAATAAGTTTGCGGTTTGGTTGACTTTCCCCAGAAATTCTTTGTAGGTTACATTGGTCGAATTTTTATAGTCTGTCGCTTGCAGAAAAAATTTGATTGCGCTGATGTTGGGGTGCTTTTCAGCCGTCTGTTTGATGGCGTGGTAGGTACTCTCTGGCAAATTCCTCTCTTCAATGGGAGTCTTTTCAACTTCCAGAATTTCATCAATATCCTTAATTCGAGCCATGGGGGTTCTCCTATCTTCTTCACAAAATTTTTAACAGATCTGCACTGAGCGAATGGAAACCAAACTTATCGCTTGATAAGTTGGAGGCGATAATTTACCAGATATTTCAATTTGCACAACTGTTTCTAGCTTTTAACTATCGGCTTTCAGCTTTCTCCAATTTGCTTCTCACACGGCAGGTCGGCCGATGAGCTCAATCACAGCCCTCGCATAAGTTTTGGCAACAGGCAGAAGTGAGTCGATTAACACATACTCATTCGCCTCGCACGTATTGCCGCCAAGCGGGCCGCAAATCATAGTCGGAACCCCGCCATGAACCGCAATGTGATTGGTATCAGCCACACTGCGCGCCAAATCTAATTTGATGTCATCGGCCGTCACCCCGGTTTCTTCGGCCAAAATCTGCCGTACGCTGGTTACGAATTTTGAATGAGTAGGTACCACATAAGCGGGAGGAGCGGGAGTCGGCCGTTCATCTACAAACAACTCATAGCTCCCCGAAATACCGGCCCGTTCAACCGCATCGCGCAAACCCTGCTCAGCCCAAGCCAGCGTCTGCCCCGGCAGTAAAAATCGATCGACAAACAGCTCAGCTCTCTCCGGCATCAGCACTTGCGTGCTCCCCCCTTTTAAGCCAATCACACACTGGGTTCCGTGCAGATCAAATTCAGCGTTGTACCCAAGCTCGGCCGGAGTGGCATTGTCTAACTCCGCCGCGACTTTGGCCGCGTCAACCACCGCATTAATCCCACCCCCATAGGCTGAATGAACCGTGCGCCCTTTAAACAGCAAGCGGAATACGTGACGGCCGCGTGCACCAACGGTCAGGGTTTGGGGGGATGATGGCTCTGGAATCAGACAAAATTCACACTCTTTAATCAGGCCGCTATCAACCAAGGCATGCGCCCCACGCGACCAGTCTTCCTCATCTGAGGTAGCGGCGACTACTAATTTGCCGGTCAGTGGGGAGCCGGATTTTATAAGTGCCTCAACGGCCGCCAGCAAACAGGCTGCTCCCCCTTTCATATCGTGCGTGCCTAAGCCAATCAAACGATCAGCCTGCCGCTGAACTTCGAAAGCCGGTGTCTGCCAACCCGCAAATTCGGGGAAGGTGTCTAAATGAAAATTGAGAAGCATCGCAGGCCCAACTCCGTCTTTGTTAAACACCGCCACGACAGAGTCGCCTGATTCTTCAACCGGTAGATGGTGGATCTCGTCTGGGTCAAGCTTTTGCAAAAAGCCGGTCACCCAGTCGGTCATTGGCTGTTCGTTTCCGGTCACAGATTCAATGGCAACCATTTGTTCAATTAGCTCCACAATGCGTTCAGTTTGGATTTGATCTAATGCATTCATTTTATTATTTAAAGGTACCGTATATAAAAACCTCGGAGGTTTAAGAGTTTCGAATTAGCTACGAAGGTCAATAGATAAACCTCCGAGGTTTGTTACTCAGTCACAATTTGATCGCTAATAAAAAATATCGCAACGACGGCCGACAGCGCCAGCGAAACCGCGGCCGGCCATGCAAACCCCGGCACACCAAACGCCTCGTACAGCTGTGGACCTAGCCGAGTAGACGCAAAGGTCGAAACCAGCGACAACGCGCTCCGCAAAGTCAACATTTTACCCCGATGCTGGGGGGACTGCTCGCTGGCCAAGACCAGATACGACACAATCGAAAACTCAAAACAAGAGCGAGCCAAAAATATCCCCACAACAACAATAATTAGTCCGCCGGACCAAAACGGGAGCAGGATAAAAAAGAGTGAGGCTAAAATCGGCCCGCCAATCACACTGCGCCGTTTGCCCACACGGTCACCCAAAAGGCTGACGCTGACACTGCCGCTGATGTCGGCAAACCCGAGCCAGAAAACCGCTCCAGCGATGCCAACCGCATCGAGGTTAAAGTCATCGGCCAGCCATGTGCCAAAGTTGATGAACAGCAAAAATCCGGCAAAGCGGGTGAAGGTGTCTCCGGCCAGCGTAGCCCAAGCTGAGCGCCAGTTTGCACCGAGATCAAACAATCCCCGCAGGTTGGCCCACAGCGGCTCTGATTGCTCGGCCGCAGATTGGATCCGGCCGGTCGGTGGAAAACGCAAAAAGATAACGGCAAACACAAATGCAGCTAATCCGATAATCAGAAACGGCATGCGCCAACTCGTCAGCCCGATCAGATAGCCGCTGAGCGACACCCCGATGATGCTAGCCAGCCCCCACGCATATTCAACAATACCAAGCCCCTGCGAGCGTTTATCCCACCGCAACCGATGGCTAAGATAAGCGGCAATATTTGGTCCGGCCCCGGCCCCACCCAAAGCTGCCAGCAGGATGCCGATCAAAAAGCCGGTATTGCTTTGGCTAAAAAAGATGGTTAATAAGCCAACGCCTGAAAAGGCGAGGCAAGCGGCAATCACCGGCCGATAGCCGCGCTTATCAGCCGTGGCCCCTAAAAACGGAGCCACAAGGGCGGTCATGTTGCGCCAGCTGAGCAGTTTAGCCAGTTCTACCGTAGTGGTGCCAAGCCCGGCCGAAATGACTGACAAGTAGGGGAAAAAGATCTTATTACCGGTATCCATTACGATGCGCATGGCTAGCACCGATGCGATGAGCGAGCGAGTTGAACGGGTTTGCGGTTGGGTGTCTAGCGGGTCGGCCGGGTTTGTCATAGGGCGGGGATAATAACTGCTTTCTGTACGGTGAGCTAAAAGCCAACGGCCAATAGCTAAAAGCCTTATACCACAGGTATAATCACCCCATGGATTTATACGAATTTGGCGATAACGAAATTTTTGTCACAAAAATCGGTCTTGGCATGGCGGCTCTGGGTCGGCCGGGCTACATCAACTTAGGGCATGATGCGCACTTGGGTGAAGACAAATCGGTTGAGGCGATGCAAAACCATGCCAACACCGTTTTAGACTTCGCTTGGCAAAAGGGGATTCGCTATTTTGATACCGCCCGTTCGTATGGCAAAGGTGAGCAGTTTTTAGGCGATTGGATGCTGAGCAACCAAATCCATGAACCAGAGATCAACGTAGGGTCAAAATGGGGCTACACCTACACGGCCGATTGGCGCGTGCAGGTAGATGACGGTGAAAAACATGAAGTCAAAGAGCATTCATTGGCCGTGCTTGATCGGCAACTTGTTGAAAGCCAAGACGCCCTACCCGGCCATCTAGATCTGTATCAAATCCATTCTGCTACGCTAGAAAGTGGCGTGCTAGATAATCAGCCGGTGCTTGAACGTTTAGCCGAGCTCCGAAATGATGGAATGCTGATTGGCTTATCGGTAAGTGGCCCTCAGCAGGCCGATGTGATTCAAAAAGCGATTGCCATTAACATCAATGGCTCGCGTCTGTTTGACTCTGTGCAGGCAACATGGAATCTGCTCGAACAGTCGGCCGGGGCTGCGCTACAAGCGGCCAGCAATGCCGGTTTAGGCGTCATCATCAAAGAAGCTGTGGCCAACGGCCGGTTAACCCCCAGCAACAACGATCCGAAATTTATGTCGAAAATGCTGAAGCTACAATCGGCCGCCAAACAACACGGGGTAGGCGTCGATGCGATCGCCTTAGCCGCAGTGATCGCACAGCCGTTTGTCGATATTACCCTGAGCGGA
The DNA here is from genome assembly GCA_020631655.1 of Chloroflexota bacterium. Lineage (GTDB taxonomy): Bacteria > Chloroflexota > Anaerolineae > Promineifilales > Promineifilaceae > WTJY01. Next base: position 18,019 of record JAHDGV010000062.1, read on the forward strand.
GCCGCGCAAATGGGCCACTTGGCTTCCAATATCGAAGCGCTTTCTGTTGAATGGCAGGCTGATCCCCTCGAGATTTTTGCCGAATTTGCAGAATCGGCCGCTGACTACTGGTCCCACAGAAGCGGGTTGAGCTGGAACTAAGGCCAACTAGAAGACCAATCAATCTAAGGATACTCAGCCTTAGGTTAGCTAGGAGCCGATTTTGATCGTTTTTCTTAGGAACCGCTCCTTTTTAATCGCCTAACTGCAGATCAAGCTTACAAACATTCTGTCATTTTTATTTCTCTTTTTAAGATAAGGGTCCTATTGAAAAAGTCCTAGCAAAATGCCACTATGTTTCCTGGCCCGAATCGTTTCGGATTCTGTGGGCGGGACAAACTTATGCGTTTATTAAAGTACAAGAAAAGTGGATTTATCATACTAGTAGGGCTCCTGATGTTTTCAGTTGCAGCCTTCCAGCCAGCACCAAGGACACTGACGGCCGGTGTTGGTATACCAACCTCCCCGGTTGAGTCTGGAAAGCAAATCTCCCTGATCGTTCAATACGAAAAAGAGAGCAAAGCAGATGTCGCAGATGCGATTGAAGATCTTGGTGGAACCATCACCTCTGATTTAACAATCATTCGGTCATTTGGGGTAAAAATCGATCAAAGCAAAGTAGCAACCATCAAAACGGTTGATGGCGTTACCAATGTCAGCATCGATCAAAACGTTGTTTCATCTAAAAAAGATAAAGATGATGACGATGATAACGGTAATGGAAACGGGCCGAAGTGGAGTTTTCTATCTGACAATGACAAAAACTTTAAAGTTCCAAAAGGGAATAAGGTCGATTTCAACAAGCCGTCAAAAGACGGTGACAATCCTGTTTTAGACGGTGTTGCGTACGAAAAAGTAATTTCTGTCGAAAAAGAAACTGAGATTTCTTACGAGCTGGATGGCACCTATGATCAATTCGAAGCTGTTGTTGGCCTAGACAGCAACTTGCTTGATGAAGATGACGAAGAGTGTGCAGGTTTAACATTCATCGTGATGCTTGATGAAGAGATTGTTTACACCAGCCGTCAGATGACTGATGTCGACTCTGTAGCCCGTGTAAAAGTCAATTTAACCGACGCAAATATCCTGACGTTGATCACAGAATTTGCAGATGAAGATGATGACAAGGCCTGTAAATACGGTGTTTGGGCTGATGCTAAATTGACAAGCACCGGCATCATGGATGTCGATCAATTGCCTACCATGAATCGCTACGAAGCCCAATTCGACCCAAAAAGTAAAGATTGGGCCATTGAAGGCGACAAAAAAGATGTTAAGCAGAAGAAAAACCACATCGAGCTAAAAGCAAAGAAAGACGAAACTGTTACCGTCTTCCAAACGATTCAAGTTGAATCTGGCAAAACCTATTTGATTGATGGGGAAGCAAAAGCAAGCAATTTAGACGCAGACTCCATTTTCTTTGTTGATTACGTTGGCTCAGATGAGTTCGACTTCGAAACCAATATCTATGGACAAGCATATGAACCATTTGTCTGGATCGACCGTGTGCCGAAAGGGGTTACAGAACTTCGTTTTGGCTTCACTGCCAGTGTAGACGAAGACATCACCAAAAAGGACAACAAGCTCCACTTTAGAGATGTCCGCATGGTTGAGCTCCCAATCGAAGACCTGAAAGATGACTTTACCGGCCACGTAGCTGCGGCCGGAGCAGAGAAAAGCCACCAAAATGGTTTGACAGGGGCAGGGATTGGTGTTGCCGTTGTTGACTCTGGAATTTATCCCGGTGTGATCGGTAAACGTATCACCAAACACGTTAGCTTTGTTGGTGAAACCCGAGAGGAAGAGCGTGCCTCTTTGCATGCGGGTGATGAAAACGGACATGGTACCGCCATGGCAGGCATGATCGGCAATCAAAACCTTGGTGGAATGGCCCCACTGGCTCGCCTGTATGACGTCAAAGTTTTAGGCGCTGATGGCGGTGGTTCCCAGATCGACGTGATCGAAGGGTTGAATTGGATCCTTGAAAACAAAGATGAGCACAACATTCGCGTTGTGAACATGTCTCTGCAAGGGCCAGTAGACGGAAACTATTGGGAAAACCCACTTAACCAAGCTGTACAAGCACTATGGGATGCAGGCATCGTCGTTGTTGTTGCGGCCGGAAACGTTGGCCCTGACGCGCTAACAATCGCTTCACCTGCAAACGATCCATACGTTATCACCGTAGGCGCATTCACAGACAACTACACCCCGGCCGATGGCTCGGACGATTACATTCCACCATTTAGCTCTTCGGGTCCAACTGAAAGTGGCTTTGTGAAACCAGACGTTATCGCGCCAGGTGCTCACATCGACATCTTCATGCATGACTTCAGCCAGTACGCCATCGAAAATCCGGGTTTACACCAAGGGTATAACCTTTATCGTGGATCGGGCACATCAGCGGCCGCGGCGATCACATCAGGCGTTATCGCCCTCATGCTCGAAGAAAATCCGAACCTAACGCCGGATGAAGTGAAATTCAGATTGATGGAATCATCGCAACTGCTTGTGACGGCTGATAATGCACTCGCAGAGCCGATTTTCCGTCAAGGCGTTGGCAAGATCAGCGCGGATGAAGCCGTTTACAGCACGGCCGAAGGGGTTGCAAACCTTGGCATGGATATGGATGAGACCTATTTTGGTCCTGCCGGCTATGATGAGGCACGTGATGGGTACATCTTGCTTGATCAAAACGGTGACCCGCTCCCTGAAGAAGCAGACTTGTATTGGGACGGTGGTCACTACTGGGCCGGTGGTCACTACTGGGC
>JAHDGV010000517.1 GCA_020631655.1 Chloroflexota bacterium
GTTGGAGCACTAATATCAACTTAAATTATTAATCTAAATCATCCCCCGGTGAAAACAAAAAGCCCGATTTAATCGGGCTTAAGGGGGTGAAAGGGGGGTGTTTTTACTGGAGTTTTGCCCCCTCGGTTTTGAGTCGTTTCAAAATAGTGCGGGTGATAAACATGGATGATGAATTCCCGTTGGCCATGTAAATGGTGGCGTATCCTTCTTCGGGGTAGAGCATGAGGTAAGCCGATGCACCGTAATCTCCACCGGTATGTCCTTTGGCATTCAGCAACAAGCTATCAAAATGAACCCAGACAAGACCCATTTGCCCTTCACCTAAGTCGGCCGATTCCCCATATTCGCCAAACATTAGCTCAACCGTATCTGGTGCGAGGATACCGGCTTCATTTCCGGCCGGGTCTAAGTAAAACGCGGCAAATTTGCTCAGATCTCTCACGTTGGTGCGCAAACTTCCGGCCGGGTAGTCGGGAAAGTTGTAGTGGGGTTGGGCTATGCCATCATAAAACGGATTGGCGATTTCAACATCGGCCGGAATCTCGTCGAGCAAAAAGTAGCTGTTGGTCATACCAAGCGGGGTGAAAATATGTGTTTGGGCATAGTCAGAAAACTGTTCCCCTGAGATTTCTTCTACTAAAACGGCGAGTAGAGCGTTGCCATAATTTGAATATTCAAACTTTTCGTTTGGCATAGCGTTCAAGAAATTGTCGGTTGAATAAAACTCACCGCCTGGTGTCAGATACGCTTTTAAAAAGGTGCTGAGTTCCCACGGTGAATCTCCCCCCGTTTGAAGCGTGTACATGTTGTCGTACAGCGGATCTCGGTCCACGATGGTTGAACGATGGGTCATGAGCTGGCGAAAGGTGATCGGCTCGGCCGGATTGTGCGGATTTTGTACTTCAAAGCTGAGGTAGTCGTTGATGTCATCGTCTAGATCAAATGCCCCTTGTTCCCAAAGTTGCATGGCGGCCGTACCCACTACCGTTTTAGAGACAGATGCGACCATAAAAATAGTATCTTCTGTGACAGCGTCTGTTCCGTTGTAGGTGCCGTAGTAGCCGTCCCATTGCAACCCATCTTTGTTTAAGATGCCGACTGCCATGCCGGGCACCTCGGTCTCGACTCGACGATTTTCCGTAAAAGCTTCGATGTCGTTCGCATACCCGGGTAAGAATAGCCCCCAATCACCCAAGAGTAAGGTTGAGCCATAGGCGAGCGCTAAAGCAATGAATCCAAAAACAAATGATAATGTGACTAAAAAACGTTTCATGAGATTTCCTCTGGTTAAAGTTTGTGAATAACCAAAGGTTAAATTTGAAACGGTCATATGACGGAGTGCCGATTGTCACATCCCGAGTCATATGTGAGCCAACTTGTTGGACTTTTATTGAGTGAAAGGCTTGGGCTTCTAATTGGGGTCAGCGCTGTTTTTTAGCCCAGTTTACATAGGTGCCAATGGTTTCGTTTGCTAGTAGCTTTTCGAGGGTGTTGAGCTCCCGCCCTAACTCTTTTTCAGAAAACTGTTTGTGGATAAAGGAATGGCACGGCCGGCAGACATTAATCCCTCTGGTGCGCATATCTTCTTTGTCAAAATTTTTCTTGAACCACTTGTTGGTGTGGCATTTGCGCGGAATGAGGTGGTGAAATGTAGTTGGTTTCTGACACAGACAGAGGGCGCAAGGTGTCTCGCTGTCGGCCGACTTTGAATGGCGCATAGGCTGAAGTATAGCCAATTAATCATTCTGAACGATTGGGAGATAGATTTCTACTGATCCCGGCTCTTGTATAACCGTTGTTGTCGCCAAAAAAGAGACATCGTCTAAGTAAAACGACGATGCAATCGACTCATCGGTTGTTGTTATAAATGATACAGAAACTGAATCAGAAACAATGGCGCTTAACTCTTGGCTGAATAGCTCCCAATCGGCCGATTGATTGTCTGAACACAAATCAAATTGTGTAACGACCAGTCCGTTAATGCTGACATCAGTTGTGTCAAAGCCACAGGAATCGCTTGATTGAATTTGATAATAGAATTCAAGTGTATAGGTTGGGTCGGCCTGTCTTGATTGTGACAAACTGATTTCTCTTGTCAGCTGGCTTGTTTCATCATTCGCACCGCCTAGCCACGCCATGTTGGGGGGAGATGCGGGTGAGACTGAAGTTTCGCCTTCGAATGATCCGATTAATTCAAAAGAGCCGGTTGAAGATTCTTCCCACTCGTTTGAAGCATCATCTGAGAAGTCGCCATCATTAAGCAGGTTTTCAGTTGTGGTTTCTTCGGTTGGTGATGGAGTTGGGGTAGCAGAAGGGACAGGGGTTGGCTCTTCGGTTGGATTCGGGTCAGTTCCACTAGTGGTTGAGTCGATCCAACTCAAAAAACTGGATACACGGGTGTAAACACCATAAAAGTTCGGCCGTGCACAACCAGACCCAAAACTAACGACACCCACAAGTTCTAATCCACCAATCCCATCTGAGACCATCAGCGGGCCGCCGCTATCCCCTTGGCATGAATCTTTGCCACCTTCAGCGTATCCGGCACAAATCATGTTTGTCGTAATCGAGCCATACGATTCGTTGCAGGTTGCGTTAGAGACAATCGGGACATTTACTTCTTGCAACGTGTTTGATACGTTGCCCCCTTCCGAAGTGCTTCCCCAGCCGGTAACCGTCCCGATTTCACCATTAGCGATGCTGGTTGCTTGGTGCAGGCTGATCGTTTCAACTTGGTCTGCAATGATGGTGGCGGGGCTACTCAGTTTCAGTAAAGCGATATCGCTGTCGCTGGTTGCCTCTGAATAATCAGGATGCATATGAATTTCGGACACGCTTATAGTTTGTTCACTACTGTCGCCCGCAAATAGCAGATGGTCTCCTAAAATCACACTCACGTCTTCAGGGGCCAAGTTGGGCACACAATGAGCGGCCGTCAGCACCCACTCCTCATCAATCAGCGACCCACCGCACAACGACCCGCCGGGCATCACCCGAACTTGCCAAGGGTATTCCCCTGGATCTGCATCTTGTCCACCCACAATCAAAGGGCCACGAATATCCTCTGGTGAGAGGGTTGGCAGTGGCTGTTGTAGTTGTAAGTTTGGATCAGGATCAGAGTATCCAGGCGAGGCGGTGAATCCGATCACAAATAAAATAGATACGAAAACAACTGTTAGAAACAGAAGTGGTTTGTGTTTAAGCGTGTGCATATTTGGCTTCTCCCCAAACCGTTCAGCAACTAAATGTGGTGCATAGATTCACATGCTGAAACGGCTCACAGGTCAAAAAGTCATCCTAAGACCATAAACTTTAAACGTTTTGGTTGGTCAAGAGAATGGGTTTTTGGTCCAGTTG
>JAHDGV010000518.1 GCA_020631655.1 Chloroflexota bacterium
GGCGGCCGGGTTGTCGGCTACGTTGATGCAGGAACGGGTGAGCGGTTACAGATTGGGAGTAGCGCCACTAATGAAGATTTTACGCACTTTGGCTTAAGCTCGTATCACGGTGTTTTTGTTGATCAACCGGCTCCGATTACGGCCCAATTTGATCAAATAGAGCGGGACGCCTTTACAGTGGCCGGTTTTATGCCGATTGTGGTGCGCTAATCCTGTAGCAACCGTTTGAAGGGGGGGATTGTTCAAATTGACATAAAAATTTCCCCCTTGACATAGAAGTTGATAATAATTATGCTTTTTTCCTTGCCAATCTGTTGACGGAGCCAAACGAACTCATATAATTATGAGCACGTGGAAGGAAAACAAGTAGGCCGGAAAGAATAAAGCGTTGGTCAGAAACGACCTAACGCTTTTTTGCGCATAAGGCGCAAAGTTAGGAAAGACAGAGATACACTCCTCAATCTTCGAAAGAGAAAAGGGTAGTTCAAAATCAAAGGTCACAACTTAAAAATTTTAAATGGATGTCCCGCCAAGGTAGGTTCTTTTGAATCTGCCTTATTTGTGTCTCTGGGATCTTAACCCTCTTTCCCCCTCACGTTTTCTTTCAAATATTCGATAGCTATTGATAATCAGACTCGCTCTTTATGGAGGTTCCCCCAAGTGGAAAATACTGAATTCCGTTCTCTCCGAATCAGCCTCGCATCGCCCGACCACATCCGCAGTTGGTCATATGGCGAGGTAACAAAGCCAGAAACAATTAACTACCGCCGTTTGCGTCCAGAAAAAGATGGTCTTTTCTGTGAAGCGATCTTTGGACCGACCAAAGACTGGCAATGTTATTGTGGTAAATACAAAAACATCCGTTATCGCGGCATTGTTTGTGACAAATGTGGTGTAGAAGTCACCCGTTCTTCCGTTCGTCGTGAGCGGTTGGGTCACATCGAACTTGCCGCACCTGTTGCCCATGTTTGGTACACCCGTCGTGTTCCAAGTTATTTGGGCCTTCTGCTAAATATCTCGCGCCGTAATCTTGACCGAGTGCTCTACTTTGCACAATACGTTTTGATTTCTGTGGATGACGATGCGCGCCAACGTGCGCTGACCCGTTTGCAGGAAGAGCTTGACGAAGCAGAAATGCGTGCAGACGAAGAGTTGCAACTGCGCATCGACCAAGAGAATGGTGAGCTAAATCGTCGTTTAACCGATCTTGAAACTGAAATGAGCAGTTTGAAAGAGACGTTTGACGAACGTTTGTCAGCATCTACCGATGAAGCGGTGCAAGAAGCAAAAGCGGTTGAAACCCGTCTTGAAAATCTGAACGGCAAAGAAGCTGAAGAAGATGTTGCTTTGAACGATGAGGTTGTGGCCTCGGCCGGTGACACCATCGGTATGGAGCACATCGCTCGGGTTCAACAAATTACGACCGAACGTTTGGGCAAAATCCAAGCTGAAAATGATACGGATCGCCAAGCACACGGTGCTGATCTTGAGCGAGAGATCGAGCAACTGCGCGAAGAGGCGGCCAATGTATCAATCACCATGCGCGACCAAATGGGCGAGAATTTGGAAAGATTGCGTCAACGTGCGCAAACGACCAAAGAACAGCTCGAGGGATTGGTAAAAGGTCAGTTCTTGACCGAAACCGAATACCGCGACATGAAGAGCAAATTCGGCAATGTCTTTAATGCAGGCATGGGTGCTGAAGCGTTCTACGAAATCTTAAAAGATATGGACCTCGAAACTCTTTCACGCGAATTGTGGAAAGAGGTGAGGACCAGCCGTTCAAAACAAGCTGCCAAACGTGCAACCCGCCGTTTGATGGTTGTTGAATCGATCCGTAAAAGTGGCAACCGCCCTGAATGGATGATTTTGGAAGCACTCCCTGTGATTCCACCCGATCTACGGCCGATGGTTCAGTTAGACGGTGGCCGTTTTGCCACATCTGACTTGAACGACCTTTATCGTCGTGTAATCAACCGTAACAACCGTCTCAAACGTCTTCTAGAGCTTGGTGCTCCAGACGTAATCATCCGCAACGAAAAACGTATGCTGCAAGAAGCGGTTGACAGCTTGATCGACAACAGTCACCGAGGCAAGGCGCTTAGCCGCCGCGGCCGCCGTGAGTTGAAATCACTGTCTGACATGTTGAAAGGTAAGAAAGGGCGTTTCCGCCGGAACTTGCTGGGTAAACGTGTTGACTACTCCGGCCGTTCGGTCATCGTTGTAGGTCCAAAATTGCGCATGGGCGAATGTGGTTTGCCAAAAATCATGGCGCTCGAGCTATTCCGTCCATTTGTGATCAGCAAATTGATCAACTACGGATATGCTAGCAATGTAAAAGGTGCTAAGCGGGTAATCGAACGTCAGCCACCTGAAGTTTGGGAAGTTCTTGAAGAATGTATTCAAGGACGGCCGATTCTTCTAAACCGCGCACCGACGTTGCACCGTTTGGGTATCCAAGCATTCTTGCCACGTTTAGTCGAAGGTAAAGCGATCCAGCTTCATCCGCTAGTCTGTTCGGCGTTTAACGCTGACTTCGACGGCGACCAGATGGCTGTACACGTACCTTTGTCAGAACGTGCTGTAAAAGAGGCGATGGAGCTAATGCTCTCAACCACCAACCTTCTTAAACCATCTGATGGTGCCACAATTGTTGGTCCTTCAAAAGACATGGTTTTGGGTGTGTACTACCTCACTCAAATGTTCGAAGGATTGAAGGGTGAAGGTCGCGTCTTTTCAAATATGGACGAAGTTGAACACGCGTTCGGCTTAGGTATGGTCCATATCCATGCAAAAATTAAAGTACAGGTAACCACATTCTTTGATGAGACTGGCAAACGGTTCGAAGACAACCGTGGTAAACGGCAAGTTATCGAAACGTCGGCCGGACGTGTTATCTTTAACCGTGCGTTACCTCGCGAATTCCGCTTTGTGAACGAACCATTGGCAAAAGGGCCGGTTAACAAATTGCTTGACCGTATCCACCGCCGTTTGGGCGACAAAGCGACCGTTAAAACGGCCGACCGCATTAAAGACATCGGTTTCCGTTACGCAACCTATTCTGGTACGACGATGAATCTTTACGACTTGTCTGTTCCAGAAGCACGCGTAGGTATTTTGGATGCGGCTCAGGGTCGCGTTGATCAAATCGATCGCCAATATCGTCGTGGTCTATTAACTGAAGACGAGCAATACCAACGTACAATTGAGCAGTGGAATAAAGCTAAAGAAGATGTCGAAACGGCCGTTCGTGAGTCTATGGACTTGCGCGGGCCAATCGCCATGATGGCTTTGTCTGGATCTACCAAAGGTGGATTCGGCCCGATCACTCAGTTGGCCGGTATGCGTG
>JAHDGV010000519.1 GCA_020631655.1 Chloroflexota bacterium
TGGTTGGTTAGCCGGTTTATTTTGTCGGTGGTGGTGAGTTGAGAACGTCCCATGGGATTTTTTAAAAGAGTTTTAACTGCTCGGCCGACTGCGAGTCAGTAGGCACGTCTGGCATAATTAATTGGTCAGCAATGTCTAAAACTTTGTCTAGCAAACAGTGCCGTTCCGGCATATCGGCCGGGGGTGGGGCCACATCTAAAATGATGGGGGATTGCAGGCTGAGCCGTTCGTACTTGTCGAGCAAGGCCAGCAACAGACGCATTGATTCGCCCAGTTTTAGATTGTCATCGTAGAGCAGATGCAAAGCGGATAAAACGATGATGGGGGTGTTGTGCCACAGCTCTTGTCGCTTTAATAGATGGTTGATACACGTTTGGAGCTGATACGCCGTAAACGGCCGAGAGACATGAATATGATCCATCGGCTGTTGAAAAAATACTTGCTCTAAATGAATATATTCGAGTGTCCGTGTCGCGTTAAACGCACAGCCACAGTCAATAATTGTGATTGGGCCGCGAATGGCTCCCCACGCAATTAATCTGTGAAGCGTGTCCCGCTCTAGCCCCGCTAGTGCGCTGATTTTTCCGTTGGCCGTTAGCGCCGGGTGGGTTGGTGTGATGAATTGATTCATGGTGCAAGCTTAGCCAATTCAGAACATGCTATCTATCGGTCACAGGCATATTTTCGGCCGTTTACCCCCTACCTGCGATAAGTATGCCCAGGGCATAGACCCTGTGTGTGGGCCAGAGAGAACCTGCATTCGGCCGTATCTTTAACGATGCTTTCACGTTCAAAAAAAGAAAGCTGGCCTAAAATCGATCTCAAAAAAGCACATATGTTCCATGCGAAAAAGACTCTTTTCTCTCTTTTTTGAACCACACCTATGTCATTGCTAAAGCGCATTATCGAAACACTTCAACCGGCCGAGTCAGCCAAATCTAGCTCTGCTCCCAATACCGACGAGCCTGAAAGGACGACCATTGCCTTTGCTCGGCCGTTGCTTCAGCAAATTCAGCAGTTGGCAATGACAGAGGGGGTTGGTGTAGACGAAATGACGCTGGAGATTTTGCAGGCTGGGGTTGCTAAGCGGCAGGCGTATCATCAGGCCTTGCGCATGTGGCACACGCTTACCCCGCGCGAGAAAGATGTCTCAGCCCTGATTTGTATGGGCTGCTCAAACGATGAGATTGCTCACCAGATGCATATTGCGCGCGGCACGGTACGTACACACATTCGCCATATCCTAAAAAAATTTCGGGTTGAAAATCGGTTGCAGGTTCGCGATAAGCTCTGGTGGTGGGATTTTGAAACATGGGCGGCCGGTGTATAGAAAATCGAGAGAGCTTTCGGCCTGATCAAAAACAAAAAACCCCTCTCGCATCAATGACGCGAGAGGGGGTGAATCTCAAATTAAAAAGCTGAGCTTGCGTCTATTTGCGAGTCACTGGTAGATAAACGCCTTCGCTACCGACAAATGCAAAGCCACTGCCGGTATTGTTACCTGTCGCAGATGGAGCCTCTTCTGATGACACAACATCAACCGTAAAGTTGAACGTCCCTGTGGTGCTGTGTGTCCAATCAACCGTTGCATGGTGCAGAGCTGTTGTACACCCTTGGAAGTTAGGTGGAATCTCGTATGTACCAATCAGGCTGTTGTCACTTGCATCTCTAAACTCAACGGTGGTTGCTTGGCCGGTTGGGGAGTTACCCATGTTCCGCACCATAACACCAATTTTAGTTGTAACTGTGTCGTTGGCATTATTTTGTATGGCGGTACCGATGGTTGCGTTTTCAACCATAAAGTCAACGGTTGGCGGGTTTGTCGCCTGCTGTGCAGCCACAACGTCACGATACGCTTGACCCACTACGGTTAGCTGATTTTGATTCCCAGCGTTTGGAATTTTCGATGGGAAAGCTGGAGATCCACATTCTGGATAATTAATGGTGTAGTCAGTGATTAAATGACTAATATCTGCGATATAAGGCAAGGTAACTACATTTTCATTAATCACAAACCATGCCCAGCGTTGAACCAGACGATTTTCATCTAACGAGTAACCAAGTGATGGATCTGTATAAGCGTTCATCCAGTTAATGGTTGTGGTTAGATAGTTGGCTGCGCGTTGGGCCGTAATGCGATTAGAGTCCTCGTCGCAGAAGTCAGACGTTAGGTTGAGTCCCCATTCACGTAGAATAAGTGGTTTCTCTTTGTACCCATTGTCTTTCATCCATTGACGCATGCCAATAACCTGTTGCTGGAATAGTTGAACATCATCATGCTCTTTTACGCAGATTACAGTAGAAATATCACAGAGGTTTGCATCAAAGCGTTCCTGACCTGTGGCTGGATCGAAGAAAATCGGTTTTCTCCAAGTTAATTCCGGGTCGGAACCAAGGGCTACATAAGAACCATCGTTGCTGTTTGGATTGAAGTTATCGTAATGACGTCCCCAAATGTTGTAGACATGCATGGTGAAAATGTCTACCGGCATATCGTACCCATAAATTGCACGATAGCTCGTGAACACATTGGTCAAATATTGTTCTCGGTCTGGTCCAAAATTCACCAATCCACTAATAGCAATCTGAGCTGTTGGATCAATGCCTTTGATGTACGAATACGCATCGTGATAAGCGCGAGCATATGTTTCTGGCAACAGGCTGTCCTGAGAGTCTTTACGATCTACCTCGTTCCCTACAACCCAGATCTTTCCTGGGTTGGCACGGATTGTGGGGCCAAGCCCTTTTGCCCAGCGGGTGTTTTCGCTGTATGGGTAAGGCGCATCTTCTGGTTCGCTGAAGTATGGGTAGCGTTGCTTATCATCATAGAATGGTAAGTCATTGTTTGCACCTGCCAGCCAATACTCATCTACGATTCGTTGGCCGTTTGCATCAAATTTTGGTTTAAAACGGATATTGCCAACTGATTCGACGTAGCCATCTTGTTCTGAATAAGTTCGTATGCGGGGCACAAACTCAACATTAAAGCTTAAATCCATACCGCCTTCGCCGGTAGATGCGTAGGCTAGCCCAAAGTCAGGGCTACTTCCTGAGGCTCCGTTACGGCAAATAGGGCCGGGAGGGGCAATGAGTGGTGTGTCAGGGTCTGCTGAGGCATCGTTTGTAAACATCCAAAAGCTGCCCATTAAAATGGCCATGACGGTGATGGGGATTGAAAGTAATTTAAAATGTTTCATAGTAGAATTCATATATGTGGGCCTAATATTCCTCAATTGGCTGATGGTTTATTCAAAACTGATTGCACCTGTGTGCAAGGTTTCACATTAAATTGCAATTTAACTAACACTCCATCTGTCATTTTAGCTAACTTTTCCGGTATACTGCAAGT
>JAHDGV010000063.1:0-6270 GCA_020631655.1 Chloroflexota bacterium
ACAATCGCCGCAACCATGATGAGCGAGCCTACAATCTGCAATCCATTAGGAACCTCGTTGTAAATCACAAAGCCAAGCACGGCCGCAATCACCACAGCAAACTGCAAAAGCAAAGAAATAATCGTGGCCGGAAAATGACGCACGGCGTAGTTTGCAGGCATGTGTCCTAAAATTTGCGCACCGATTGCTACCAAAAACACAGTAAAGTAGGCATACGGGGTAAAGCCAAAAACGGGTGGATTGAAGATCACAATCACCACCAGCGACACCAAGGTAGCACCCAAAAACAAAACCCAGGTATAGGCCAAAAACGGGAGCTCTTTGCGAATCCCCCGGCCGATGCTGAGGTAAACGGCCATCGTCACCGCACTCCCAATTGATAGTATCGCCCCCAAAAACGGTTGTGGACCCGCATCAATCGCCTCAACCGCCCCAAACACCACCAGAACCATCCCGATAAGCGTTGCAAACGTTCCGAGCCATATGCGGCGGCTAAACATCGCCCCTAAAAACATCGTCTCGATTAAAATCGTAAAAATCGGGGAGAGCCTGCGAAGCACACCGTTCACCAAAAGCGTTGTGGCTTCAAGAGCAAAAAAGAGAAAATAGAGCCCCAGCGCGTGAAACGCCCCTGCTAGAAATACTAGCCCCCACTGCCGAGCGGTCATATTTCGGATTTCGGTCCCGTGTAATCGAAACGCAAACGGAGCCAGCAGAACCGTAGCCATAATTAACCTGAGAGCAATGATCGAAATTGAAGGAATCCCTTCGGCTTGAGCCATGCGGATCAAAACGGGCACCCCGGCCGCTGACAAAACCAGCATCGCAATTGCCAACCACGCTCGCCAATCTCGCTGGTCCGTTGTTCCGCTTGCATCCATCCGGCCGATTATCAACCATGATTGCTGAATAGCAACTAACCTTCCATAATTGACTTAAACAATTTTTCGCAACAGGAACAAAAGCAACCATGATTCAAGTAGAAAATATCGCCAGAGCCGCCCACACCATTGATCCAATTTTTACCCGTTCACCTCAATATCGTAGCGAGGGATTGAGCGCCAGATTAGGCGTAAACGTCATTCACAAAGTGGAATCAACCAATCCTATCGGCAGTTTTAAAGGGCGTGGGGTTGACTGGTGGTTTAGCCAGCACACCAATCACAGCCATGTGGTCTGCGCATCGGCCGGGAATTTTGGGCAAGCGGTTGCCTACGTGGGGCGTAAACACGGTGTCAAAGTTGAAGTATTTGCTTCAGAAAATGCCAATCCGGCCAAAGTTGAGGCGATGCGCCGTTTGGGCGCCACAGTCACCCAAACGGGTGCTGATTTTGATGCAGCCAAACAGGCGGCCGCGACCTACGCCAACGAAAAAGGGCTCTTTTATCTGCTTGATGGCTTGGTGCCAGAAATCGGAGAGGGGGCCGGAACGATGATGGTTGAACTGGCCGATTACCCAACCCCGATCGACAAGTTTTATGTGCCGGTTGGAAATGGATCACTTATCAACGGAGTGGGAGCTTGGGCCAAAGCCCATGTGCCGCACACCAAAATTATCGGGGTTGTGGCCGAAGCGGCCCCATCGATGCTGATGTCGTGGAAAGAGGGGAAAGTGGTCAACACAGAGTCGGCCGCAACCATTGCAGACGGAATCGCCGTCCGTTTACCCATCCCAGAATCGCTCGGGCCACTGGCCCACGCTGTTGATGACATGATCAGCGTGAGTGAAGAGGAAATCATTGCGGCGATGCAGATTTTGTTCCGGGATGAAAAGTTGGTTGTAGAGACGTCTGGGGCGGTTTCGTTGGCCGCCATCTTAAAAAATGCTAAGCAAGATGCCGGTTGCACTGTCGCAAACTTACTGTGTGGGGGTAACATCGATGCAGATGGACTTGAAAAATATTTGTGTGCGTGATTGGCAACGGGACTAATTTCATACATTCCATCAGTCCTGCTATTCAAGATTGAGATTTCAATCGCACTATAATTTTTTCATGCAGTATTTCCGAAAAATATTCCTCTCCATTTTTATCGCCTTTTGCAGCATTGCATTACTTTTGATCGGTCTTAAACCGGCTCAAACCGAAGCGCAAACCGCCCCTTCAGCCAAAATCACAGACGCCTTAGCCGAAGCAATCGAGAACAATTCGGGCGCGCCAATCCGCTTTATTGTCCACATGTCTGACAAGGCAAAGCTGGACTACAAACGTTTGCCTGCCGAAAAAGTTGCCAGACGCACGGCGATGGTACGAAGCCTGCAAACAACTGCTGAATCTAGCCAGGCAACCCTGCTACCGGTGATGGATCAGCTCAAAGCCCAAGACTCTTTAGCCAGCTATCGGCCGTTTTGGATTATTAATGCTGTTGCGGCCGTTGGATCGGCCGAAGCGATTGAGAGGATCGCCAAACAATCAAACGTTGCCAGTATCGATCTTGATCATGAGCAAGAACGGATGGAGCCGGTAGAAGTCAATGATGAAATTGTTGGTGGAGCACATCCAGAAACATGGGGGCTAGAAGAAATGCATGCCCCCCAAGTTTGGCATGCATGGGGAATTACAGGGACCGGCGTGACAGTGGGGATCATGGACAGTGGGATTAAGCATGATCACCCAGCTTTGATCAATAACTATCGTGGGCGCCAGCCAGATGGCTCGTATGTGCATGCAGGCAATTGGTTTCAAGCCGGTGTCCCCACAAAAACAGTCCCGTATGATCTTTTTGGGCACGGCACACATGTTGCAGGCACAGCAGTAGGGCACGGTGGCATCGGGATGGCCCCGGGTGCTGAATGGATTGCGGTTGCAATTGCGGATGATGAGGGCTTATTGCATAACAGCTACATTTACTCGGGGTTCGAATGGCTTTTGGCACCAGATGGTCAACCTGAATTAGCCCCAGACATTATCAACGGCTCATGGGGCGGCCCTGGTTTTGTGCAGTGGTACGTAGAAGAGCTGAAGCTATTGCAAGAAGCGGGAATTATCACCGTCTTTTCGGCCGGGAATTCTGGCCCGTTTACCCAAACGGTTGGCGCGCCAGGTTCTTACACCGGCACAATTTCTGTAGGAGCAACAGACGAGCGTGGGGAAGTTGTCTGGTTCTCTTCACGAGGCCCATCCCCGCTACATGATGATCCAGCCCCACTTATTGTGGCCCCTGGAACGTTAGTTTATTCAAGCTTTTTAGATGACTATGCTGAAAAATCAGGGACATCAATGGCTGCACCGCACGCCACCGGTGCGTTAGCCCTTTTGCTGTCATCTGGTGCAGAGTTTGAAAATTATGCGGCCGTGCGCCAGCACATCATCGATACGGCCGTGCCTTATCAAGATGTTCATCCCAATTGGGAAAGCGGTTATGGCAAGATGGAAGCCACAGCTCTCATCGAACCTTTTGTGACAGGAACCTATCGTTACAGCGGTTTGGTACAAAGTGAAGGGAATCCGCTCCCATTGATTGATATCAAGCTCACTACCCCAACTGGATCTTTCGTTGTGACAACAGATGCCAATGGGCAATACTCGTTCTACGGCAAGCCGGGCAATTATGCAATCTCCGCTGATTTGTACGGCTACGAGCCTTATGAAAGCGGGCCACTTTTCCTCGCTAACCAAAATACAGTCTTTAACGTCAATATAAACCGATATCCATATGGCACCTTGGCGGGTCAAGTTACCGATCTTGCGGGTGAGCCGCTGACAGATACACTGATCACGATGACAACGCTTGATCTTGAGTTCCAGATCAAGACAGACGCAGACGGCCGATATTCGGCCGAGTATCCAGCAGGCTTTTTCGCAATTCAGGCCAACAAAGCCGGATATTTGCTGGGGCAAGAAAATAGTTGGGTTATTCCGGGACAAACGGCCGAAGTTGATTTTTCGCTCGATACAACAGAGCGCATCTTGCTTATTGATGCGGGGCAATGGAGCTTCCGGAGCCGGGCTGAAGAGTACGGTGAGGTCTTCTCTGACTTAAACTTGGGTCACGACATTGCACGCTTGTACGAACCGATTGAAGACCAGCCATCTCTTGAAGAAATGGAAACCTATGACATTGTGATTTGGTCTGATCCAAAATACTCCCCCGGCTACGTGTCAGCCTCGCGAGTAATTTCAAACTATCTGGGGACCGGTGGCAACATGCTTCTAACCGGCGGCCGGATCGCCTATTACGACTACCTCAACATTTTTGAGTACGATTGGATCACCTCCTTGGCTCATGCCAAGCCCCTCGCCATTTTAACCCCAACCGAAAAGCTGTACGGCCGAGACGGAACTGAATTTGTCGGGATCGAAGGTGAGATCGAGGGATACCAAGATGGGACGGGTGAAAATATCACCGTCATGGAGAAATACCATACCTATCAAGGTGATCTGATTGTGAGTCACGGGCAACCTCATGAAAATTACAACGGCCTTGGGATTAAAACGGGCCACTGTTTGGATTACAACCTTGTCTATTTGGGTGTTGAAATCACCGATCTAATTGATCCAGATGATCACACCGACATGGTCCGTCAATCTCTCGAGTGGTTGAACCGCGAAAAGCAAGATCAAGGGGTTAAGTGGCTGAATGAAGAGGTCTATACCCCTGCCGCTCAGGGAGAAGTTAAGGAGTATACGTTTAGGCTTAGGAATGAGAGTGAAACACTAACCACAACGTTTAATATTTCTACCGAAGGGGATTGGCCGACCCAAGTCGTCAGCCCAACAATTACTCTCGGCCCATGTGAAATCCGGGATATGAATTTCACTATTACTGTCCCTTCAGATTTAGGCAAAAATGTTTCGAACCAAACCATCATTAAAGCCACCAAAGAGAACACGCCTGAGGTAAGCTCAAACATCACCGTTAGCCTCAAAACCCCGGCCTCACTGCTGTTAGTAGACGACCATCGCTGGTTTGGACAAAACGATTTGTACGAACAAACGTTGACTGAGCTAGGGATTGATTACGATGTCTGGCAAACACATGGTGAGCTCCAGCTGGGTAGTCCATCCCAAATTTTGATGAACGGGTATGAGTACATGATCTGGTATTCAGCCTTCGACTGGTTCTTTGCTATCACCAAAAAAGAGGCAGAGTCGCTCGAAGAGTATCTTGATTCAGGCGGCCGGCTGTTTATGAGCAGTCAAGACTTCTTGTACTACAACGCAGACACAAACTTAGCCAGAAACTACTTTGGTGTAATCGATTATCACGAATCGATCACCCCTAGCGTGGTATTTGGGAACGATTTATTTGCTGTAACTGATAATATCACCGGCAATTTACCCCTCTCTTTCGATGCGTTTCAAAATCACGGAGACAGCCTGATTTTGGCCAATCGAGAATCGGTCTCACCACTGGTTTGGCACGACCGCGGCATTGGTGGCGTTGGGTCAGCCAGCATGGACCCAGATGAACCGTGGCGAACGGTCTTTTGGAGTGTGCCATTCGAAAAGATGACGCCAGATGTTCACAATGAAGTGATGGCCGGTGTAATGGGCTGGCTCGGGGATGTTGGGGAATCTTCGATTGAAACTGAAAAACCGTTTGCTATGCCGGGTGACACACAGACGTTTACGGTTACCATCAGAAATAGAGAAATTGGTCAGATGCAGGTCGTTACAGTTTCTAATCAGCTCCCGGCCGATCTTGTGTACGTGCCTGATTCAATCAGCGGGCCGGCCGTTTATGATGTTGGCTCTAACACGTTCAACTGGTCTGGCTTGGTTTCGGCCGGTGGAGAAACCGTCTTTACCTATCAAGCAATACCGCAAACCAGCGGCAACTATGTCAATCAAATCAGAATCACGGCCGGAGACGACTTGGTTCCGTTTACACGCGGCGCTTTCTTCCAAGTGGGTGGCGCAGATTTCTCAAACAGCACCATCCACCATGAAGTTGGCCCGCTCATCAGCGGCACACGGCAGATCACCATGTCTATGGCCCTGATCAACAGTGGCGATACCACAGTCAACCCGCTCACAGCTACCGCCTACATCCCGGATGACATGTCGTACATCACCGATTCGATTTCAATTGACACCGGTTCAGCCGTTTATACGCAATCGAGCATCATTTGGACAGGCTCTCTAGCGCCAAGCAACACCATCAGTGTGTCGGCCGTGTTTACGAGTACAAACGTTTATATCGAGCAGTGGATTCCGTCTAGCTTACGCATTGATGATAGTGAGTCCCCTAAATGGTTTGTGTACGATCCGCAATTTATCCCCGGTAAAAAGATTTGGTTCCCATTCATGGGGACTGAGCCGGATGGTT
>JAHDGV010000063.1:6370-17492 GCA_020631655.1 Chloroflexota bacterium
TTTATCCCCGGTAAAAAGATTTGGTTCCCATTCATGGGGACTGAGCCGGATGGTTGATCATCGCCATCGAGCTAAAGCTCAGGGGCTAGATATTACGCCCTTCGGGCTTAGTCATAAGGCCAGAGGCCGTCATCAGTAGCCGCTGGGATTTATCCCACAGTGGAAACCAAAAAGGTATTAATTTACTGTGATTTACAATCTTTCAAGGATGCTGTTTGTCACCTCAGCAGTAATATCGCTAGTTGGTAGTCCAGCCTGCATCACCTCGGCCGCCGCTTGCTCGATTTTCTCAGCCACTTCCGGCCGTTGCCACACGTAACGCACCAGCATCGCACCGCTCAAAATCGCCGCAATCGGATTCGCCAGCCCTTGGCCTGCAATATCTGGCGCTGAGCCGTGCACCGGTTCAGCCACAGCCACCCCATCCCCCCAGTTAAGCGATGGAGCCAGCCCTAAGCCACCACCCCAGTGGGCCGCGGCATCTGACAAAATATCCCCAAACAGATTGGTTGTAACAGCGATGTCAAAGCGTTCCGGTTCCCCCACCATTTTTAGGGCCGCCACATCGATAAGCAGTTCATCTACCTCGATTTCAAGCCCAGATTCACGGATCACGTCGCGTACGCAGTCACGAAAAAGCCCATCGGTCAGCGGCAACACATTGGCCTTGTGCACGATGGTGATTTTTTTGCGCCCCTCAGCTTGGGCCAGTTCAACCGTTTTTTCAGCGATGCGTCGACTTGCGGCACGGGTGATCACACGTTCGGCCGTTGCTGTCTCCCCATCGCTCGTCTCCCGGCCGATGTATAACCCTTCGCTGTTTTCGCGCACCACAAGCATATCAAGCATTTTTTCGGCCGATGGGGTTACACCGGCAATGCTCTTCACCGGCCGGATGTTGGCATACAGCCCCAATTCTTGCCGCATCGTCAGGATGGCACTGCGATACCCATCAACTTTGTACAAGGGTGACTGCACCGCCCCAAACAACCCGGCCCCGCACGCCCGAATCTGATCCAAAGTGCTGTCAGGCACGGATTGGCCCGTTTGTTCAAACGTCTCCCATCCGGCCGGTGCATGGACCGTTTCTAACTCTGGCAAAACCGCTTGTAATACCTGCACTGCGGCCGGTATCACCTCTTTACCAATCCCGTCTCCGGGCATTACACACAACTTCATTTTAGCCCTATCAGCTAATCAGCTTTATCAGCTAATCAGCAACTTGCTCTCATCTTAACTTCATGACGAAGGATGAAAGCATCTTTTTGACCTCAACCAATCGCTCGTGCAGATATTGATAAAAATCTACATCTAGATAGCCTAAGTCTTTCGACAGCAACAACTGGTATTCGAGTTCATTCGCAGAGCCCATTCCAATAACCATAAATCGCTTGAGCTCGGCATCTCCATGTCGGCCGCACCCCTCAGCAATATTTGTCGGGATCGATGACGATGATCGTCGCATTTGAGAAGTTAATCCAAATCGTTCATCAGCCGGATAATGTTGTGTCGCTTTATAAATTTCCAAAGTTAAACCATGGGCTTTTTCCCAGACTTTCAAACTCCTAAAGTCTCTCATGTTACTCCTTTTTTTAGCTTTATTAGCTATTCAGCATGTCTGCATTTTAGCTGATTGGCTGAAAGTGAGCGAAGCGAACGTGCTGATCAAGCTGATTAGCTATTCGGAAACCGGCCGTGTTCACGTACGTACGGCACAATCCCACCCGCATCGATGATTTCCTTCGCAAAGTTCGGCACTTCCGGCAGTTGGTGCGTTTCACCATCAATGGTGATCGTCCCGGCTTCAAGGCTAAAAGTCGCCTCAGAGCCGTCCTGTAATTTTTGAACCAACGCCTCATCGGTAAAGACCGGAATCCCTAAATTAACCGCGTTACGGTAAAAGATACGGGCAAAGCTGTTGGCAAAAATCGCCCCAACCTGCCGCCTGCGCAGTGCGTAAGGGGCGTACTCTCGCGATGATCCGCAACCAAAATTATCGGTTGCGACGATGATGTCGCCCGGCACCGCTTGTTTATTAAAATCCGGCCGAGCTTCGATAAATGCGGCATCTCCCACATCTTCGTTCGGCCGCATGTAGGGGGCATACCGCCCCGGCACAATCTGATCAGTGTCTACATCGGCTCCAAATTTCCAAATGTTTGACATATATTTAGCTTTATCAGCTAATCAGCTTTATCAGCCAATCAGCTACTTGAGTTTAAAATTAAAATTTTGCCCACTGCATACCTGCTGATTGGCTGAAAGCGAGCGAAGCGAGCGTGCTGATCAAGCTGATTAGCTAACCAACTTCCGTGGATCGGTAATTTCTCCGGTGATGGCTGATGCCGCCGCAACTGACGGAGAAGAAAGATAAATCTGCGATGTGGGGTGACCCATACGCCCTTTAAAGTTCCGGTTTCCGGTTGAAAGGCAGATGTCATCGGTCCCAAGAGTTCCTTGATGCCGCCCCATACAAGCGCCACAACCCGGGGTTGTGAGAGTCGCTCCGGCCGCCAACAGGGTGTTGAGCGTGTCGTCCGCAATCGCTTTTTGTAGCTCTTCGCGGCTAGCTGGAGTCAGCAACATGCGTACTCGGGGATGAATCGTTTGCCCTTGCAAAATATCGGCCGCATCCCGCATATCTTCATACCGGCCGTTGGTGCAGGTGCCTAAAAAGACGACGTCAATTTTTTGCCCAGTGATGTCTGATAAATCCACCACATCATCAACCGAATGCGGGATCGCAACCTGCGGTTCTAGCTCATCCAAATTGATTTCGATAGTTTGAGCGTACGTTGCATCAGGATCAACAAACAGCCAGTCCGGCACATCAAATCGTTCAGCAACCACCCCATCTGGTGGGAAAATGCCCGCTTTGGCACCCAGCTCAATCGCCATGCTGGCCATTGTTTGCCGGCCGTTCAGTGGCAACCATTCCATCCCGTGATATTCAATCGCCATGTAGGTTGCACCCGCAATGGTCAGGTCACGGCACAGTTTTAGAGCCAAGTCTTTCGCGTCAACACCCGGCCGGAACCGACCAGACACCTGCACCCGCAGCGTTTCAGGAACACGGAGCCAAGTTTTACCCGTGGCCCAAACCAAAGCGATATCGGTGGAACCCATCCCTGAGCCAAATGCGCCTACTGCGCCGTAGCTGGTCGAGTGACTATCCGAACCGACAACGATGGTTCCCGGCCGAGCAATTTGCTCTTCGACCAAAACCTGATGGCAAATGCCCCGACCAACATCAAACAGCCGAACGTCCTGTTCCCACGCAAACTGCCTAATAAAGTTCTGGTTTTCGGCCGTGCCTACATTAGATGCGGGCGCAACATGGTCCATCACCAGCACAATTTGGTCTTTGTTAGCGACCTGCGCCACACCCAACTGCTCTTTCACCGTTTTGATGATGCCGGGTGTGAGCGAGTCATGCCCCATCGCGGTATCTGGTTCCACCACGACGAGTTCACCAGCACGCACCGGCCGGTTGACGGCCGCATTGTGCGAAATAATCTGTTCTGAAAGCGTCTGTCCGCCCATAGCTAATCTCCAGCAACCGCTTCTAGTTCAGGTTCAGAATCGGCCGATTCCCCGCCCAAATTCCGGCGTAATAGCGTATCAACATCGTCCAAAGTCAAAACACGGTCATCCGCCATTTCTTTAACTTTCTCGGTCAACATTTTTGCTTGATCATCTGTTAGCTCCAAGCCGAGCTGTTCCGCCCGGTTACGAACCGCATTCCAACCGGTAAGCCTATGCGCCACATGAATATAGCGGGTCAAGCCAAAGTCCTCTGGTTTCAACGCTTCATAGGTGGATGGGTTGTTCAAAACCGCTTTGGCATGGATGCCCGCTTTGTGTGTAAAGGCTGAAAATCCGGTGATGTAGTTGTTAAACGGGATGTCGATTCCCACCAGTTCGGCCACAAGTGAATCTAATTCTTTAAGCAATGGCAGATCATACTTTTCGACTAAAACAGAATCCGTAGCATATAAGCGGGCAACTAAGCCACCAAGGGGTGTAATCCCGTTACGCTCACCAATACCCAACACGCTGGTGTCGATGTGAGTAGCGCCAGCCTCTAGCGCCGCATATGCGTTTGCAATCGCACATCCAGAATCATTGTGCCCATGGAACTCAATGTCGGCCGAAATTCGGCTACGCAAGTCAGCTACCAAATCATAAATCTGACGTGGGGTCCCAATCCCAACCGTATCAGCGATACCAACCCGGTTAACGCCTAACGCATCTACCGCTTCATAAACGCGGAAAATATCTTCACGCGCTGACCGTAGACTGTCCTCTGTACTAAACCGCACTTCAACACCTTGGCTTTTGATCCATGAAACCACTTCTTGCGCAATCTCCACAATCGCATCAATGCTTTTGCCGTGGCTAAATTCTCGCAAATAAGATGAGGTGCCAATCACGACATCGATTCCATCTACGCCGGTATCAATTGCCCGTTTTGCATCTTCGATATGGCAACGGGTATGAGTCAGCGTTTTAGCCTTCAACCCCAAATTTGCAATCGTACAGCAATCCTGAAAACTGCTCTCTGATGCATATGGTGAGGTTAATTCCAAATATTCGACCCCAAATTGATCTAACAATTGGGCGATGCGGATTTTTTGGTCAGTTGTAAAAAATGCATTTACAAACTGCTCACCCTCTCGCAGGGTGGATTCGATTACTGAAAAGTTCTCTAAACTCATATATCTCTCTTTCTATGATTAAAGGGGACCTATTCCTTTATTGCCTCTTTTACAGAGGGGGATCAAATCATTCTGTATAGTTAACAAGTTTTTAGGGTTGAAGTTTAAAAACAGTTTTAGTTTTCTGACTCAATCCTAAAGATGCGGAATTTGCGGGGGGAAATCTGTTAAAATTCCCCACTTTGGCAAAAAAAAAGCCCCGCCTTATCTGGCGGAGCTTCTAAAAGTTAAACGTGGCTGATGCAAGTGAAACTAACCAGATAGTGAAATCGGGGTGCTCTTCTTGCTCTTCTTGATTGTTTTTTGTGAGCTAAAAGGTTTCATTGCGGCCAGAAATATAGCAAACGACCACGCAAGGGTCAAGAGTTTGTAAAGGTAACCTGGATAATTTAATTCTTAATACATACAATTCAGGTTGTGTTACGTAGATATAGATACACGCGTTTTTACGAAACGGAGTCCGTTTGGAGATTGTAGACAAGAAACAGGCAGCTCGTGATGAATCAGTTGCAAATAATGAGCTCATGGAAGCGATCCGCGATTTTGGGGATATCGTGGCTTTTCGTGATTTATATGACAAATATTCACCGGCCGTTCTCGGCCTAAGTTTTCGAATTGTCCGAAATCGTAAGTTAGCAGAAGACATTGTCCAAGAAACCTTTTGGCGTATTTGGCATAACTCTGCTCAGTTCGATGGTTCCAAAGGACGATTCACCAGCTGGATGTTTGGCATAGCTCGTAATTTATCGATTGATGCGATTCGAAGAAATAAAAGAGTGACATTGCAACCGGTGTTTGAAGAACAAACATCGGGTGGTGATGACAGCGCCGAATTTACTGAAGACGAAGACGTTGCCGATTTGGCATGGGCAGAGGTCCGTCACAAAGAAATTCGATCGATGATAAAGCTCTTACCGCCTGAACAATTCGACGTAATTGTTTGGATTTATTTTCAAGGAAAAACCCGGAGAGAAATTGCCAAAGAACAAGACATCCCATTTGGAACTGTAAACACAAGAGCGCGACTCGCTCTGAAAAAGTTACAAGCGATGTTATCTGATCGGGGTATGGACGAATGACAGAACGTAATAACGCAAACAACATAGGGCCAAATGGGTCCAATGGTGTAGATAATTCGATTCGAGAGAATGCAGTTGATAACCTAGCCGTCATGAGCTTAGGTGGTTTAACTGCGGAAGAAGAGCGTGAGATTGAACTACTCATCGCTGAAGATCCTGAACTTGCTATGGAGTTGCAGGCATTCGGCGAGATAGTTGATGAGCTCCCCTACTTTCCAGAGCCCATGGAGGTCTCTAAGAAAGTTGAGGACATGCTTTTCCGTCGGGTTGAAGCCAATGCGCAGGCGAGGTTTAAAATCTCACCATCTACAACACAAATTTTTAAGGCTCGGATTCCGAAAAAGATTGATGAGCCGGTTTCAACATCAAACTGGTTGGAAAGCTTGATCAAACGGCCGATCTTCGCGACTAGCCTTGCGGCCGCCGCACTGGTCTTTTCAGGCGTTATCTGGCTCCAAGGGGTGCGCATCAGCTCAATCAATTCTGCTCAGGCTGAAATTGAAGCCCAGCTAAACGAAAGTGTGGCGGCTCAGCAGTCGCTGACAAATGAAATTGCTGATCTTGAGCAAGAGCTTGATGAAGCGAATGGGTTTGTAGAAGCATACAAAACTCAACTAACGGACACGCTAGTAGATAATGCGATTCTGCAAGAAACGGCCGCGGCCGCAGAATTATCTCGGGATGAGATTGCCACTCAAGTGGCATCACTTGTAGACAACAACTCTGTCCTGTCTGATCGCAATGTATCACTAGAAGAGAAAGTGGCTTATCAGGATCAAATTATCGGGCTGTTTGGCTCTGACAATGCGCGCACCATTGAAATTGGTGGCACGGAGCAAAATCCGGGCGCGGCCGCGACAATCGTTTATGATCCAGATCAAGAGCTGGCAATTCTAGTTGTAAACGATTTGCCACAACTTGAAGGTGATGAGGTGTATCAAGTGTTGCTGATTCGTGGCAACGAGCACGATACGGCCGAGACCTTCAGAGTTAACACCGGTGGTGAAAACATCCTGATTGTTGAAAGTCCTCAGCCGATGTCGATCTTTGACACCGTTGGCGTATCGATTGAGCCGACCGGTGGTAGCGTTCAACGGACCGGTGACATTGTTCTACTTGGTGAACTAACCGGATAACCAGTACAAAAATAAAAAAAGCCTTGGCATGTTATTTGCCAAGGCTTTTTTTATTTATTAGGAAAATCAGTTTTCAGGGCTAACGACTTCTTTCTTTAAGACTCCGTTGCACCTGTCGATTCGCATCCTTTTTAGCAATTGCCTGCCGCTTATCGTAATTTTTCTTACCGGTAGCTAGAGCTATTTCAATTTTTGCCAGGCCGTTTTTCAAATAAAGACGGGTCGGAATAATGGTTACACCTTTATCGATCAGTGCCTTTTCGATTTTGAAAATCTCGCGTCGATTTAAAAGGAGCTTGCGTTTCCGTTCTGGCTCATGATTCTCACGATTCCCCTGTTCGTATTGGGAAATGTGCATGTCCATAAGCCAAATCTCGCCATTTTCATCCGGCCGTGCGTATGCCCGCTTCAGGTCAGCCTTACTGGCTCTGATCGATTTGATCTCGGTTCCGGTCAGGACCAATCCAGCCTCAAACCGCTCACCTAAATGGTAGTCGAAGCTGGCTCTGCGGTTTTTAGCGATTACTTTTTCACCCGTCTTAATCAAGAAACTTCTCCAACTCTAGCTATAAGCTTTTGGCTTTTGGCTTTTGGCTCTAAACCTAGAGCCAATTGATTTTAATCACCAGCGTTTCAAAATGCGAACAAGTTTCGCATTTTGAAACAGTAAATCCTACGCTAATCAATTGTTGGAAGGTCGGGTCAAGCCAATGGCTAAAAGCTAATGGCCAACAGCCTTCTATCGATTTTCCAAAAACTCAATCGCGGTTTGCAACTGAATATCATCTTCTGAGCGGAACAGAGCTCCGTCTGGCAATTCTACTAGAATGTCTGGCGTAACACCCACTTTATCGATCACAAGATCGTTTGGTGAGTAGAACCGAGAAATTGTAACCCGTAATTCCGACCCATCTGACAGTGGATAGAGATTCTGAACCGAACCTTTACCAAACGAAACATCACCAACGATGGTTGCACGCTTGGTGTCACGGAAGGCACCTGCAATCAGCTCAGATGCGCTGGCGCTACCTGAGTTGATGAGCAACACCATCGGGATTTCTTCTCCGATGTCTCCGTTGTCAGATTCGTATGTGCGTTCTAATCCTTGATTGTTTTTCTGGAACAGAATGACTGATTCAGGCATGAACAGGTCAGCGATTTCAACGGCCGCAGTTAAGAACCCACCGGGGTTATCGCGCAAGTCAAGAACCAATGAGGTTGCGCCCTGATCAAGCATATCCTGTACGGCCGCCTGCATCTGCTCAGACGCAATGCCATTGAACTGTGTCAATTGGATGTAGCCGATGCCATTGTCGAACAGCTCTGTTTCAACCGTTGGGATTTCAATCGCGGCCCGCACAATCGAAATATAGATTAGATCAGCTTCACCTTCGCGAGCTAGTCCAAGAACAACGGTTGAGTCACGAGGACCACGAACTTTTGAAACCACTTCGTCAATTGATTGACCTACAACATTTTCGCCGTCTACTTCAACGATGATGTCTCCTGCTTTTACACCGGCCAAAGAGGCTGGACGCCCCTGCATCGGCCGAACGATAAAGATCAAGCCATCTTCGTCTTCATTCACAAATGCGCCGATCCCTTCAAAGGTTCCGGTCATATCCTGACGGCTTTGCTCAGCCACAGCCGGCTCTGAGAAGCGGGTGTTCACATCGCCTAAAGTGCCTAAAGCCGCTTCGAGCATCGCATAATTGAGCGTGTCACGGTCTGGCAAACGGCCGTCATAGTTTTCTTGTACGATCTCCCATGCTTCAAAGAAGAGATCCAAATCATCTGGATCAATGTCTGTGAGTGGTGGACCAGCTGGAGTTGGGGTTGGGGTTGGCTCCTGCTCTGGTTCTGGAATCTCGGGGCTAACGGCGGAATCATCTTCGCCTTCCTCTTCCATTGCACTTTCTTCTACAACTTCAGTCTCAGCTTGGGTCTCTTCACCTTCAGCCGCGGCCGGGACCTGCACAATGCGCTCAACGATACGGGTTACTTCAACCTGAATAATTTCAGGCTCAGCACTGTTGTCTAAAGCAACACCCGTTGTTCCATCGGCGTATCTCATCCCTGCAAAAAAGGAAAGACCCGATGCCATGACCAGCAAAATAAATGCGATCACCAACCCGGTTAGGGTATTCATAAATCCAGAATTACGATTATTCATTTGATTGTCCTAATGATTTGGTTTCAGAACGATTCCAATGTTTGGTTAAAGCGCAGTCTCTTGGAGGTTAATCCCATCAAATGAATTAGGAAGAGGAGGATACGTTTTAAAAATATTGTTGTTCTGCAGATTTTGGTTATTAGTTTAAATTACGATGATTAGATGTCAGGAGTACTTATCGGTTATACAAATAGCGCTCGATTATTATCTAATGCTTGTGTTATACGGTGATATACGCACAACACGGGTTAATTGGTTTCTTCGAATTGAAGGGTCAAATTATCAACACCGGCCTGAATATAAAAATCCTTGTCCGGGTTTTCACTGGCTGCCACAAGGTCCACAGCGATGTCGGGCAACAGCCCCACTTGATCAAGCTGAGTCCCGTTAGGTGTGTACCAACGGGCCGAGGTTACATGTATAGACGACCCGTCAGACAGATCGTAGATGAGTTGAACCGATCCTTTCCCATAACTTTTAGTCCCTATTAATAAAGCGCGCTCTCTGTCTTGCAACGCACCCGCCACAATTTCAGAAGCACTTGCAGTACCTGTGTCAATTAAAACGACTAGAGGAAGATCGGCCGCAATAGAGCCACCGGCCGCATTATACAGCTTTTCACCGTCAGCTCGACTTTCTTGACGCATGATTAACCCATCGTCTAAGAAATGATCAACCACATCAATCGAAGCATCTAACAAGCCGCCGCCGTTGCCGCGCAAATCTAAAATGATGCCCAACACATCGCTGTTTTGTAAATCTTCAAGCGCGGCTTCAAGCTCACCGGCCGTTTCTCCGCTAAAACGTGATAGTTGAATGTAGCCAATTTCGGGGCTTTCAGGCAAAACTCGATGGAACACCGACGGGACTAAAATTTGTCCAATCACAACTTCAATATCAAGGATAGAGCCATCTCGATCCAAAGTTAGATTGAGCTCGTCATCTACTTCGCCACGCAACCGCTGCTCAACCTCTCCGATAGACCATTCGCCTAGAACAGTCTCATCGTTGATTTCGAGCAAAATGTCCCCTTCTAACACACCAGCCTCGGCCGCTGGGTTTCCGGGGATGGGAACCAATCGGATTTCACCTATTTCGTTTCGCTCAACAAAAACGCCAATCCCACCATAATTGCCGGTGAGTGTCACAATCTCTTCTTGTCGCACAACGGGCTCCAGAAAAATTGAGTATGGATCGTCTAAGCCTTGCAGGGCACCACGGATGGCCGAATACGTTAACTGTCGGCCGGTTGGAACATTCCCGATATAGGTCGATTCAATATGCCCCCACGCTTCCCAAAATAAATCAAAGCCACCAGCGTCAGCCTCTACACTTGTGTTTTCAGCCTCAGGCCCAAACGGTAGCGGAACATCAAAAACCTCGTTGGTCATAAATCCGGCCGCAAAAGCCAAAATGGGCAGTAAAATGACAAGAACAAGGGTAACGATGTTTTGGGTGCGATCAGACATTGCTGCATTTTACCAGCCAAATCAGATGATGGGAGAAACTTTGTTCAAAATTTAAGAGAAGAAAGTCATGAATTGGCTAAAAGGGATATAATAGCTCCAATGTTTCAAGACGAAGCCAATATTTATATAAAAAGTGGTGATGGTGGAGACGGAATGATCAGTTTCCGGCGGGAGAAGTATGTCCCTCTGGGCGGTCCAGACGGCGGCGACGGCGGCCGGGGTGGACACATTGTCTTCGCAGTGAACCCAAAATTGAATAGCCTGCACCCCATCAAACGGAAAGTGCACTATCGTGCTGAACGTGGTGTTCATGGCGGCCGTAAAAATCAGTCTGGCGCCAATGGGCCAGACACCGTTATCGAAGTGCCACCCGGAACGTTGGTTCGTGATCGGGATACCGGTGAATTGCTGGCCGAACTACTCAAGTTAGATGATCGAGTTATCGTGCTAGAAGGTGGTATCAGCGGCCGGGGCAACGCCCGTTTTGCTAGTAGTGTTAATCGCGCTCCACATATGGCTGAACGCGGCGAACCCGGCAAAGAACTGT
>JAHDGV010000063.1:17592-20680 GCA_020631655.1 Chloroflexota bacterium
GCTTATCCGTTTACGACGCTCGTCCCTAACTTGGGCGTTGTAGCTGTTGATGAATACCAGACTTTTGTGATTGCTGACATTCCGGGCTTGATCGAAGGGGCTTCATCTGGTGCAGGTTTAGGGCACACCTTCTTGCGCCACATCGAACGCACCAAGGT
Organism: Chloroflexota bacterium; assembly: GCA_020631655.1. Classification (GTDB taxonomy): domain Bacteria; phylum Chloroflexota; class Anaerolineae; order Promineifilales; family Promineifilaceae; genus WTJY01. The sequence continues at coordinate 17,751 of JAHDGV010000063.1, forward strand.
CATCATTCACCTAATTGACGGAAGTGCGGCCGATCCGCTAGAAAATTTTGCCGCCATTAACCAGGAACTTTCCCTTTACGATGCCGGATTGGAGAACAAACCTCAGCTTGTTGTTCTGACAAAAATGGACCTACCAGACTCAGTTGCTTGGGAACCAATCTTAGAAGAAGAGATCAAAAAACGTGGATACGAATTCATGTCGATCTCATCTGTGGCTCAACTGAATCTAAAAGATTTAATTTACAGGGTCTACCAAATGGTTCAAGAAGTACCTGAGCCTGAATACGATCCAGATGAAGAGGAAGTAGTCATCAAACCAGAAGTGGATGAGAATGTCTTTTCCATCGAATGGGAAGAGGACGCTTGGCGCGTTAGCGGGGTTCGTATCGAGCGCGTGGCGGCGATGACCTACTTTGAATTTGATACAACCGTGCGCCGCTTCCAACGCATCTTAGAAAGCATGGGCATTACCCAAGCCTTGATCGAGGCGGGTGTTCAGCCGGGCGATATGGTCAGGGTCGGTAACGAAGAACTGGAATGGTCTGAGTAGAACTTACTCATTTTGATCACATGTAGGGGTGTCCCTCGACCCTCCCCCAGCCCCTCCCGGGGGGAGGGGAATCTGTTCCTCCCCCCTTGGGGGAGGTTAGGTGGGGGTAACATTTCGACTTTTTAAACACTCCCTAAAACAAAACAACTTCGTGATAAAGCAAGAAAAACTCGGGCTGATGTGCGGCACGTTTAACCCTCCCCACATCGGCCACCTAATTTTGGCACAAACCGCCCTGCACGAGCTTGGCTTGGACAAAGTGCTTTTCTTGCCGGTTGGTGACCCAACCCATAAACAGACGGGAACACCGTTAGAACATCGGTTAAAAATGACCCAGCTTGCAATAGCCGATAACCCGGATTTTGAGTTAGATACGACTGATGCGTTCCGTGAAGGGCCCCATTACACATCTACGTTACTCCCGCTGTTAAGGAGTAAATATCTTTCTGCCCGATTTTGGCTTTTAATAGGAGGGGACTCTTTGGCAACATTCCCCCATTGGCACCAACCCGATCAGCTTCTAGAGCATTGCGACCTAGCCGTTTTAAACCGGCCGGGGTATGACCCCAATCTAGCTGATTTAGCTAAATCCGTTCCCAATTTGCCAGACCAAGTCACCTTTTTAAACGGTCCGTATATCCATCTTTCATCTTCTTGGTTACGAGAAAATTTAGCCAAAGATGAGCGCAGACCTTATTTGTTACCGGCCCCCGTTTCAGAATATGCAAGCACTCACAAGCTTTATGTCTAATCCCCCTGATGCAGAAATAGTAGACCACAACGTGCTGGTTTCTCTGTTGGTTCAGGCACTAGAACAAGGTGATCGGCCGACTCTGAAAGTAATTAGCGGCAGTATGTCCCCGATGATCATGGAGAATGATCTGGTAACGTTACGGCCGGTTGATTTTGAAACCTTAAAAAAAGGGGATATTATTACTGCAACTCAGAGAGAAGCACTTACGACACATCGGGTAGTCTCACGTAGGAACGACAGGATTGTGACCAAAGGGGATCGCAATTCTATTCTTGATGAGCCGTTAACTGAAAACCAAATAATTGGCAAAGTAACCCAAATCAAATCGCACCAACACAATAAAACCATTGATTTAGAGGCATCCCAGAACCAACGGGCTGTTAAGTTGATTAGTACGATCACGTATATCAATTTCGCTATAAAAGCGAAATTTCGCAACTTTGCAAAACCGGTCACCGTAATAGCAAATGCTGTGATACGACGACTGATTAGAACATTGTAGAAACTACACCGAGGAAAACGGCCCATACCTGTGAAAACAGGTTCAAAATGGGCGCTGTGGTGTAAAAGGAGAAAACTAGTGGAATCTCAGCAAGAAATGGAGATGGGAGCAAACGAAACGCCCCCTATCCTAAATCAGCAAGATCTAAACAAAGAAACCACTTTATTAGATGCCATGTCCTCTTTTGAAGAGCACATGAAAAATGAAGGGTTTGCGGTTAATACAGTCAAATCTTTTCTGAGCGACATTCGCTTATTACATAAATATTTAGGCAATGTCCCCGTTGGCGAAATCGCCATCGAAGACTTAAATAAATTTTTAAACTGGCTTCAATACGAACGTGGTGTTCCTTGTAGCCCTAAAACATACTCTCGACGGGTCACAACCCTAAAAGTATTTTTCTCGTGGCTCAACAAGTCTGAAGTTATTCAACTTGACCCGGCCAGTGGGGTAGCCCAAAAAAGCGTTAGTAGCCCACTTCCCACAGTTCCAACACCAAGCCAAGTAGATGATGCGATTAAAGTTGCAGATGCTTGGCGCAATGGGCAAGACATTATGGGGAACAAACGGAAACGAGATACACGGCCGTATGTCCTCATCAACCTGATTTTGCAGGCGGCCGTTAAAAAGGGAGAAGCCAAAGGGCTTTTGCTTGAGCACATCGAAAACGAAGACGAAGAAGCTCCCCAAATCTTTATCCGATACACCAACCCAAGAATGGTTTACAAAGAGCGTCGCATTGCGGTTGAACCCGACTGGGTTGAGGCAGTTGATGCATACGCCGAGCAATATAACTTAACTGACGAACTGTTCACCTGCACCCCACGGAATTTAGAGTACATTTTAAAAGACATCGGTGCAGAGGCTGGGTTAGAGCCTAGCTTGGTATCGTTCGAAAATTTGCGTTGGGTTTCAGCCTTAACCGATCTTCGGAATGGGGTTGAGCCAGACTTGATCCGTGAGAAGCTGGGCTTGTCAAAAATTACGTGGCGCGAAACAAAACATAAACTGGAACAGCTAAAAGCTAAGCAAGAAGAAAACGCTTGATTTAGCTATCAGTTTTCAGAAAACTTGTAAATAAAAAAGCGGCCGTTGGGAAATCCCAACGACCGCTTTTTTTGTTT
>JAHDGV010000520.1 GCA_020631655.1 Chloroflexota bacterium
TAACATAAGTTAGCCTGACAAATATCAATAGGCCTTTGAAAACAAGGCGATTTGATCGGCCGCTTCACCCGTCAAGAAATTCTTTCCCGTGCCCTCTTCCTGTAGGTCAAAGGGGTAACAACGATGGGTGGCGGTTGTTTCGTTTTTGACCTGCTTTTCCAAGTCACTGTTTTCATTCCACCAAACTTTTGCCCACTGCCCAGCATCAACAACTGATTTAAAGTCGTTATAAGTGTCAACTTCAACGATGTTGCTGTCGCGGAACTCGGTAGCTTGCTGCAGTAAATTGGCCTGAATATCAACCAGCATGTTTTGCACCGTTTCAACGAGCCCGTCCTGACTGACAAACGATTTTGCATCCCGGCCGTCAATGTCTCGTCGCACCAGTACAGCCTGATTCTTCTCAACATCTTTGGGGCCGATCTCGAGCCGAATTGGAACACCCCGCATCTCCCAATCATTAAATTTATAGCCAGGGCTTTGATCACTGTCATCAACGTGGAAACGGATCCCTACGGCTTTAAACTGAGCGGTCAGTTTGTCAACCGTATCCATCACCAAAGATCTTTGTTCTTCCTTCCTATAAATGGGGACAACCACAATTTGAATCGGGGCGATAACGGGTGGTAAGCGCAGCCCCTTGTCATCACCGTGAGTCATGATCACAGCACCCACCATCCTTGTAGACAGCCCCCAACTGGTGGTGTAAACATATTTTCGCTCTTGATCTTTATCTAAAAATCGAATGTCAAACGCTTTTGCAAAATTTTGACCCAAGTAGTGAGACGTACCTGATTGGAGCGCCTTACCGTCACGCATCATTGCTTCGATAGTGGTGGTGTACACTGCCCCCGCAAACTTTTCGCGGACACTCTTTCTGCCTTGGATAACAGGGATTGCGGCCTCATTGATGGCGAAATCTGCATACACATCAAGCATTTGTGCTGTTTCTTCTTCGGCCTCGGTTTGGGTGGCGTGGGCCGTATGCCCCTCTTGCCACAGGAATTCAGATGTGCGTAAAAACGGCCGGGTTCTTAGTTCCCACCGGACAACGTTGGCCCACTGATTGAGCAGTAACGGCAGATCCCGATAAGACTGAATCCAATTGCTAAACGCGTGCATGATGATCGTTTCAGACGTGGGGCGAACGATCAAAGGTTCCTCAAGCTCTTTGCCCCCGGCGATGGTTACAACGGCCAGCTCTGGACTAAACCCTTCCACATGTTCAGCCTCTTTTTGCAAATAACTTTCAGGTATAAAGAGGGGGAAGTAGGCATTTTTGTGTCCAGTCTCTTTAAATCTGTAATCAAGGCCCGACTTAATATTTTCCCATAGCTCATACCCATACGGCTTGATGATCATTGATCCGCGCACCTCGCTCTGAGAAGCGAGATCGGCCTTGTAAACAATGTCATTGTACCATTTTGAGAAATTCTCACTCATTGGTGTAATCGCCATATTGATCTCCGTAAAAAAAATAATCGGTTAGTCTGAGGCCCCAAGATGATGTAGCCAAGCGCGCCAAGTATAGCATATTGACCTTAAACATCCTGCGCTAACGTGTGACACATTCTCCAAAAACCAGATGGCTTGATTGATGGCTGGCTCACTGTCCAAATATTCTCGATTTATCGAGGCTTAATCCCTGCATAGAATTCCATTCAAATTTCGAAAAAAACTTGCTAATAGTCTAACTGTCTCTGGTTTGGAATCTGCAATCATGCTACCCTACCTACAACAAGGGGGCACAATCTCCGTACAGGTGGATTGTGACTGTGACAGGCGGTTCGCCTGACTCAATAAATCTTATTAAGGAAAGGGTAGAGACAAGAGATAGAGCGGTTCGTGCCTAGAACTTTTACCATCTAATTGTCTCCTCTATCGCTATCCTTTTATGACTTGGAGCGTGAAATGACTGAACCATTGGTGATTACTGATCCGGATACAGATCGATATCATACGTTTAGCTATATTAGCTGGTGGAAGCAAGAAGTGGTGCGTGAGGCTACCGCACTTGTTATCGGGGCAGGAGCACTTGGTAACGAAGTAATCAAAAATTTATCTCTAATGGGGATTGGCCACCTAATTATCGCCGACTTTGACACAATTGAAGACAGTAACCTAAGCCGTTCGGTGTTGTTCCGCGAGAAAGATCGCGGCCGACGCAAAGTTGATGTCGCGGCCGAAATGGTGAAAGAGCTGAACCCTGATGTAAAAGTGATGACGTGGCACGGTGATATTAATCACGGCCTAGGAAGCGGCGTGTTTAAGCACGTCGATGTCATCATCGGCTGTTTAGACAACCGAGAAGCCCGTCTTTCAATTGATCGCTTTGCGATGTCAGTTGGTCGGCCGTGGGTTGATGGGGCGATTCAGGAGCTGATGGGCATTTGCCGCGTATTTTGGCCGGCCGTGTCTGGTGCTAACTACGAAAGCACCTTAACCGAGCGTGACTTTCAGTTGATTAGTTTGCGCTACTCTTGCCCACTTTTAGCCCGTGACAATGTATTACAAGGGAAAGTCCCGACAACACCAACCAGCGCCTCGATTGTGGCTGCGTTCCAGACTCAAGAAGCGCTCAAGTTGATCCATGACATGGAAATTGAGCCGGGGGTGGGGCTGATTATCAACGGTCTAACCAACGATATTTACAAAACTGAATACCCAATCGTTGAAGATAGGATGCACCCACCGCTTGAACCGATCATTGAACTGCCGGAAGCTCGTGCGGACAAAACAACATTGCGCGACTTGCTCACCATCGCCCAAGAAAAATTGGGTGACGGGGCGGTACTTGAATTCTCGACCGAGCTGATCGTGAGTATGACTGACCCATCTAATGGGAACACGGAAGAGGTGTTTAAGCGGATGGCCAGCCTGACTGAAAATGCACTGACCGGCACAGGTGGGGCGCAAAAGCAGATGGAACTCACCTATCGCATTAGCGGTGATGAGTCGTATTTAGATAAAACATTGGCTGAGATTGATCAGCCCCCTATGACTATTATCCGCGCCCGCAACGGTAATGAATCGATTTTTCTTGAAATTACCGGTGACCGGGAATGGTTTTTTGACTATAGTCAGTACGGATAAGATAGGAAGATCGGGTTAACATCGTTTGCAGTTTCTATCCCAATTCCTATCGATTTTGAGCAACTGCGGGAACAGTTTTCCGTAATGGTTGATCATTGACGAAGATGAACTGGATTGTGCGAGTAGCCTGCTCGCCACAAGATTCCAGATTAAAAATAAACACTAAACTCTTTATTTGGAGGTTTTCAACATGGCAAGTATTAAAGTAATTATGTATGACACAACCGGTTCTAAAAAAACCCCGG
>JAHDGV010000521.1 GCA_020631655.1 Chloroflexota bacterium
AAAATGAAATAAATTTATGGGTTAATGGACCTTGCAGACAGTATCAGCAATAATACCGATTCGATTTTCAAACCAAGGTTTAAACCCAAGGAAAGAGGGGATGAAATTGTGATTGATCCTAAAGACATTATAGAAAAATACTCAGTTGAAGAGTTAAACCAATCGGCCGAGGAGTATTTCGCTAGCGTTGAGGATGTTGAGTGGTTGTTGACTAAACCGCTAAGTGGTTTTTTCGAAACACCACAACTGTTACAGCATGTCGGTATGCTGTTTTCAGGCGCAAAACTATGCAAGAGCATGACGGTGCTCGACTTTGCGGCCGGGACCTGCTGGCTGTCTCACTATCTCAATCAGCTTGAGTGCCGCACAATCAGTGTCGATGTTTCTCCCACTGCGCTTGAGATCGGAAAGGAATACTTTGAGAAATATTCAACGATAAGACCCCCCATTGCTGAACCACAATTTTTAGTCTTTGATGGGTATCGCATCGACCTGCCAGATGAATCGGTTGATCGAATTCTGTGTAACGACGGCTTCCATCACATCCCTAACCAACAAGATGTGTTGAACGAGTTTTATCGGGTTTTGAAAGATGGGGGGATCGTCGGATTTAGTGAACCCGGCCGCTACCATTCGCAAACTCCGCTGGCTCAGCACGAAATGAAAAATTTTGTCGTTTTAGAAAACGACTTAATCATGGATGAGATCTACGAAAAAGCGAAAAAGGCCGGTTTTACCGGGATAACGCTCAAAATTTTTGGGGATATAGATTTCAGCCTAAGAGAATATAACTTTCTAAACCATCCACGGGTGCTTCGCTTAATCGAGAAATATTTCCCAAGAATCCTCGGGCACATCATTAATAAGTCCACCTTTTTCCTATCAAAGGGTGAGTTGGTGCACGATAGCCGCGGTCATCTTGGCTTATCGTACGAAATGACCACAGCCCAATCGGAATTTGAGGTGAAAGTTGGTGAAGCGGTTGAGATCCCGGTGACAGTCAAAAATACGGGGAGTGCGATCTGGTTGCACGAAAACTTTGTTGATATCGGGATTGTTAAAATCGGGACAAATTTGCTCGATGAAAACGGGACGATCCTAATCAATGATTTTGCCCGCGAAGTGATCGATAAGCAGGTTAAGCCGGGTGAAACGCTTCAACAAACAATCACATTGTCGTTTGATGAACCAGGGGATTACCATGTCGGTATCGACCTTCTTTCTGAACAGGTGATTTGGTTCAAAGTGTTCGGCTCACAACCGGCAAAAGCAACCATTCGGGTGAGCTAGCTTGGTTTTATCCTTTCGCCATAATCCTTAATCCTTTTTATAATCCAACCCCATGAACAAACAAGATATTATCGCCCTGAAAGATCGGGTTTCATTTGGCATTTCGCCCGCATTGGCGACACCGCTCAGCGGCTATGAAGTAAAAACTGATGTGGCGGCCGGACTGGCAACTTGGCTCATCGAAAAAGGGAGTAAAGGGCTTTTTATCGGGGGAACCACTGGTGAAGGGATCACCTTAGATCACGACCAACGCAAGCGGCTCCATGCGGCCGCCATCCCTGCCTGTAAACAAGCGGGTGGTGTGGTGATGGCGCACGCCGGAACAAACAATTTGCGTGACACACTTGATTTGGCAACCCACGCGGCCGAGCACGGAGCTGAAATTGTGGCTGTGCTTCCGGGCTATTTCTATGGTTTGGCTGACGATGCGATTTTTGACTATGCTGCGGCCGTGTCAAAGGCGATCCCAGAAATCGGGCTGATGGTTTACGACATTCCCCACATGGCGGTGAATGGGGTTTCACCCGCATTGCTGAAGCGATTAATCGCAGAGATCCCAAATTTTGTCGGTGTAAAATCGAGCCAGGGGAGTGCGGTAGGCGTTCGGGCTTTGGTCGAGATGCTTGATGACGCACGGTTTATTTTGACCGGTAACGAGAAAATGGCCAGCGGCTTGCAGACGCTGGGTGCGGCCGGAATGATTACCGGACTGAGTACAGCGATCCCTGAACCGTTTATCGCGATTGGTAATGGGATTAAAGCGGGTGATATCGCGGCCGTGCAGAAGGCCCAAGGCCAAATCAACCGGATTCTCGATTTAACACCTCCCGGCAAACGGATCGCATTCCTGAAAAAACTGGTGACAGAACGTGGCTTTGACGTGGGTGATCCGCTACCACCTCGGCCGAGCACCGACCAAACCTTTTGGCCACAAGCTGAGGCGATTCTTTCTGAGTAAATCTGGATCAAATGGACTCTCACTATCGGGCGTTGGAAAGAATGTACGCCCTTGCTCCGATCAATCGGTATTATCCCAATACGCTCCTTGTTGAGAGCGGTAAGGCGACGCTGAACATGGAAATTGATCCGGAAAAACATTTCCATGTTTTGGGATCTGTGCACGGGTCTGTTTGTTTTAAAATGCTGGATGATGCGGCCGCCTTTGCTGCCCTTTCTACGTCTGATACCCAACCGATGGTGACTGCGAATTTTGAGATCAACTTTAAGGCTCCAGCGGCCAAAGGTGTGTTAACGGCCGTGTGTGAAGTTGTAAAAACTGACGGCCGGAAGGTATTTGTAGAAGGTGTGCTGACCGACGACAATGGGCAAGAAATTGCGAATGGAAGCGGTCTATTCTTGCCCGCCAAGCTAACTTTTGATGATGTGAAAGCCTATCAACGATGAAGATTGTTTTGTTCGACATCGACGGGACGCTGATGCACACCGAAGGGTTTAGCAAGAACGCCTATTTTTCTGCTCTCTCAGAGACATTTAACGTTGATTTCAACCCCGGCAATATTCCGTGGGGATGGCTGACTGACAAAGGGATTGCTGAATTTGGGTTGCGCCAGCTCGACATCCCTGAAAATGTCATCCAAGCAAAATTACCTGAGGCGTTTGAGCTTTTGGGGCACAAATGGCAAACACAGGCCACGGCCGATGATTTGATCGTGTATCCTGATGCGGTTTGGTTAGTGGAGGAGTTGGCGCAGTCGGCCGAGTTTGAGCTGGCCGTTTTGACCGCAAACTGCAAGCAGGGGGCTGAGCAGAAATTGCGTTTGTCGGGGCTCGCTCCTTTCTTTAAGTTTGTGGTTAGCGGGAGCGACATCGCAGAAAGAAATGATCTGCCCGAAGTTGCATTGCACAATGGTAGTAAGCTGTTAGGTAAACCAATTAGCGGGGCTGATTTTGTGGTGATTGGAGATACACCGGCCGATGTGTCGTGTGCCAAAAAGTGGGACATGCAGGCTGTGGCGGTGGCGACGGGGAGATATTCGGCCGAGCAATTGCGAGAGTGTCCGGCCGATTTGGTGGT
>JAHDGV010000522.1 GCA_020631655.1 Chloroflexota bacterium
GCTGTCCCCATGTTTTTGCAACAACTGCTGATATTCTGATTCAATTTGCTCGTATTCCTGTTGCCAGCTTTGCCGTTCTTTTGCAGATCGCTCCCACACTTGTGTCATTTCGGCCGTTAAATCAGTTAGCATCTTTTCAATCAACTGATCGATTTTTGACAACGCCTTTTGGCTTGTCGCAAACGGCTGGTCGGCCGTTAGATCTGGCTTGCCGATCTTTAAATTGGCTAAGGTTTGTAGCTTAGCCGCAAACTGGTCCTCAAGTTTGGCTAAGACAAATTTTTCCTCTTCAGCCTTCTTTTTCCTCTGAAGTTGGTTGAGCGTTTCATCTTGCTCCAATCGCTCAATTTCAAGCTTGATGGCGGGCAATTCGGCCAATGATTGCTCTAGCTCAGCCAATTCATTTTCGAGACGCAGAATCGCCTGCCCGTTCGCCTCTAACTGCCTAAGTAACTCATTTTCCTGTCGCCTGATATCACGCAACGGCTCAGCGATGTACGAGTCGATTAACGACAGTTGAAACTCAACATCGTTGGCGATTTCATAAACCTCTTTTTGCCCGTAAATTTCCAAAGGCAGTCCATCTGGGATCAGATTTTTAGGATGGATGTTGACCTGCTGACCGCTTTCGGTTGAGAAAACCTGTGGCGCTTTGCCCGGCTCTCGGTGAATCTCAAAGATCATCCCCTCGGCCGTTTCATACCATGCTTTGACCAATGATCCGGCCGGAAGTGTGACGCTCACCGCTTGGCGCGACTGAGCCCGTGTTTGATCGGTTTTTGCCTCAACATCAAACACAAAACGGAGCGCTTCAAGTAAACTCGATTTTCCGGTGCCACGGCCGCCGATAATCGTATTTAAGTTTGGGTTTAGATGGGCGCTAAACAGGCTTTCGGGTTGTGATCCTGCCAAAAATCCGTTTTCAACTGTGAGGCCAATGATTCGAGCATATTTTTCTTCAACGTGATCCCCATCTAACCGGATGCGCGAATCGTGATCGATAAATGCGTGGCGCAGGGCGCTGAGCATGTTGGGGCCGGTGTGGCTCAGCCTAACCCGGCAGGCGTTGTCGCCGATTGAGTAGCGCTCTTTGGATGCGGTTTGCCCAATGCCACGGCCGTCAGAGCTGTTGAGGCAAGCAATCATTCGATTGTTGTAGGCATCCATTTCTCCGTTGATGAGCCGGGCGTTGAACCCGCCCAACTTGGACTTTGCACCCGGAATTTCAACCGCGATCAAATTGGGATCTTCCCAAGCCATCACTCGGCTTTCCCCTTCTAATTCGTGCAATAAGCCGTTTTTGCGGGTGATGTGGGCCGCAATGGCCAAACCGGGCAGGCCGTCTTCGGCCGTGCTGATTTGGTGGGTTAAATCGGTACAACTATTTTTTGATAGACGCGGGTTGCCGTGTTCGTCAAAGCGATTTTTGGGTGTAAGCCCAATCGACGACATGAAGTGATCAATTTCATCCCCACTTGTTTGTGGACCGAATAGGGCGAGATAGTGGATTTGACGCTTTCCCTCATTGGCCCCCAATTCAACCCCCGGCAAAACGGTTAACCCGATTTCATTCCCCGCTTTTTGCAATAAATCAACCCAAGCTACGTCGTTGTGATCGGTAATCCCGATAATGTCTAGCCCTTGATCTTCTTTGGCAAAACGGACGTATTCTTGGGCAAACGTCTCTTTTTCAGCGTCTGTGATTAGGGAGAAATCACGGCAGTGGAACGATGAGTCGGCCGGTGTGTGATTGTGTAGATCAAGTCGGTAAAATCTGGCCCCGTTAGGCTGAGCGAGCAGTTGCTTTAGATCTGATTCTTGGCACTTTTTCATACTTATCCCCCGTTATGATTAAGAAAAGAGCGTGGAAACGACATAAACTTAATTTTAGCACAAACGTTCTTTTTTGTCTTTTTCTTTTCCTTAAAATATCTATTTTGCATCGGCGAAAATAAGCTCTCCAGAGGTGGAGCTGATGATGAGGGTATCATCGCTCAAAACAATCGTATGACTCTCTCTAAACACATCGATGTATTTATTCTCCACATCCATAATTGTGTCTAAACATCCTTTACGTGTTTGGGAGATGGGGCCGCTCAGAGCAAACTTGCCATCTTGTCCTAACTGCCAGCCGGACCGGTAGGTATTGCATCCTGAATTGCCACCTACAAGGTCATCCCGAAACTCGATGAGTGGGGCGATATCTTCACTAAATTCAATGACTTCAGACTGATAAGTTAGTTTGGTTAATTGCCATTTGGTGCCAACTAGATCAGATTTGCGAACTGAGTCCCGCTGACTGCTAGGCTGGCATGCGGCTAAGCCAAAAATGATCAAAAGCGGTATTGTTGCGGTAAGAATTTGTTTTGAATAGATCATGAGTGATATTTATGAGTTTTAGTCGAGTAAATTGGGAAAAATGGGTCTGTTTTTTTCTTTTATTTTACAGTAGATTCACGACCTAATAAGACACTGTTTTGTGTCGATAGATAAAATTGATTTCTATGGTTATATCCCCTCAAAAAATCACCAAGCTGGCATTTGTGCTTCTTTTTCTTCTGGCTCCGTTTGCAATTGCAACACGGCCGGCCGCATCTCAAAATGCGGAGCAGATTGATGATAGGGAGCTACAGCTTATCGGAAAGAAGGTTGCCGCGTCAATTAGTGATGGTCTTTCGCCGGTGCAGGAATACAAAGTGCAGTCTGGTGAAACCCTATGGGATGTGGCCGAAAAGCTGGGCGTTACAGTTCGTGAGTTAATTGCAGCCAACTTGGTTCGTGTGCCGAATGGGATTTATGAGGGGATGGTTTTAAACGTCCCATCGACTGGAGATTTTTTGAATTTGGATTTACCCGGCCTTTCTGAAAGCTCGGTGGTTGAAGGTGGACAGTACATGGTTCAGCCGGGGGATACGATTCGCACTATTGCAAATCGGTATGGCTTGAGCATTGATCAGATTCGCTTAGCCAATGACATTAAAAACGACATTGTTTACGTGGGGCAAGTTATTGTTTTGCCTAGCCGAGAAGAGTTTTTGCTACCGGAAATCGGGGAGATGCGCTGGCCGTTTTATCGACGCAATTGGTTTTATGAGGTGAGTCAAGGCTACAAGCCAGACCATGCTGGGGTTGACTTTGTTTTGCCAGAGGGTGTGCCGATTCGAGCCGTGGCAGATGGATATGTATCCTATGCTGGCTGGGACAATATCGGTTACGGGAACCTAGTGATGGTGTTCCATGGGAAGAATTTCTACACGCTGTATGCTCATTTAGACTCGATTGATGTTGAGATTGGGCAGAAGGTGGATCGGGAGAATATT
>JAHDGV010000523.1 GCA_020631655.1 Chloroflexota bacterium
GCTCGGTCACTTAGGTATGGTCCCCAGTTTTTCCAGTTGCTATCTCGTTTGCGATAGGCGTCTAACCGTTTTTGTTCTTCAGATTTTTTCATATTGTTTCTTGAAGCAGATGTAGGATTTGGGTTAAATGCTGTGATGATATTTTAACCCCGTTTCTTTGATTAGGTATGATTCAAACACAGGTCATCTATGGCTTTTCTAAAATTCCCTCACTCAACCACAAATGACACGGATTTCAACGATTAAAAGATCCTAATCTTCTTAATAGTCTAACCTGATTCGTTAGGTTTCTATCATTCCTGCGAAGGCATCCCTGCAGAGGAACGAACAGGTATCCAGCGCCAAACTTAGCACTGGATACCCGCCTTCGCGGGTATGACACTTCCACCAAGGACTTATATTCACTCAGGCAATTTTTTAAATCAGAGAACGATGACCTCAAAACCATGAAATTAACTCAACGACAAATATTTTTATTCTGGCTCCCCCTCTTTGCAAGCTGGCTCATGATGACGATCGAAGGGCCGATCACAATTGCTACAGTCAGCCGCTTGCCTGACAGTGTGACAATGCTGGCCGCTTACGGTGTGGCGATAAGCCTATCGGTTTTTATCGAATCTCCGATTATTAATTTACTCGCCACCTCTACGGCCTTGGTCAAAGATCAGGCCTCGTATCGATTGGGTCAGAAATTCACCCTTTGGCTAATTATTCCGCTTACGCTGCTCACGGCCGCCATCGGGTTTATTCCCAGCTTTTTTGAGCTTATTGTTCAAGGGATTTTGGGTGTTCCAGATGAGATTGCACGCTGGGTCCAGCCGGGGATGCAGATCATGCTGCTCTTTACGGCCGCCATCGGCTGGCGCCGCTTCCAGCAAGGGGTGCTCATCAACTTGGATGAGGGTCGCCGCATCGCGCAGGGAACTGGAGTGCGACTGGTAATCATGGTGGTAATCCTGTTCACGATGGCTTTTGGAACCGACTTATCCGGAATCTTGGTGGGCACCATCAGCCTAATGGTTGGCATTTTGGCCGAATCTTTGTTTATCACTTACCACACCCGCCGAGGGGTTAAAAATCTGCCGGAGCAACGAGAAGGTGAGCCACTAACAATGAACCAGCTGTTCTGGTTCCATCTCCCCCTAGCAGGCACATCCATTCTGATTTTGATTGTGCAGCCGCTGGTAGCGGCCGCACTGGCCCGCATGGATAATCCAACCCAATCGCTGGCCGCATGGCCGGCCGTGTTCCAAATGCTGTTGGTTTTTCGCGCACCAGCCTTATCACTACCCGAAGTGGTGATCGCCAAAACAGACGGGCCGGAATCATGGCTCCCCATCCGCACCTTTGCCCAAACGATGACCGTCATTATGCTGGTAGTGATGGCACTGTTCGTTTTTACCCCACTCAGCGACCTTTATTTTGCTAATTTGCAAGCGCTAGAAGACAATCTGGTACAGATGATTAAACAAGCGATCCCATGGCTGTTATTATTCCCAGCGCTGTGGGTGATCAATTCATGGTTACGTGGCTTGTTAATCCGCTTTGGGGCAACCACGGCCGTAAACGGCAGTATGGCGACCAACCTAGTTATTACGATCGTTGTGTTGCTAATTGGTGTCAGCATGCAAGCCCCCGGCTTGGTCACCGCATCGATTGCGATGGTGCTGGCCGCGGCCGGTGAAACGGCGTATCAGGCTTGGCGGCTTGGCATCGTGATGCAAGGCGGCTACCAACTTTTGGTTGGCAAAACTTAATCATTCACATCGTTTAAATTTAATTCATCAACGGCCGCTGGCCCTTAAACTTATGGCACATATTCGACAACTCCCCCTCGGACCGATGCAAACCAACTGCTACATTTTGGTTTGCGAAGATACAAAACAAACGGCCGTCATCGATCCCTCATGGGACGGCAACGCCATCGCTAACTTTCTAAAAGAAGAAGGGTTTGAACTAGCAAGCATTCTGCTGACTCACGCGCATTTTGACCATGTGGGCGGCTTGGGTGAGCTTAAAGATGCAAATCCAGACGTTGATATTTATGCGCATCCTGACAGCGCCCCGCTGTTGGAACGGGCTGAAAGCCAAGCGCGCATGTTTGGCATGGGATTCCCACCTGCCCCACCGGCCGACAAACCGCTGGCCGAAGGGGACAAATTAAAAGTGGGAAATCTTGAGCTAGATGTGTTGTACACACCCGGCCATGCTCCGGGGCATGTCAGCTTTTATCTGGCCGAGCATGGGGTCATATTCAGCGGCGATGTGCTGTTTCAAGGCAGTATCGGCCGGACCGATCTACCGGGAGCCAATCATGCAGAGCTAATGACCATCATCGAAACCAAGCTCATGCCACTGCCAGATGAAACACAGGTGTTATCTGGGCATGGGGCGGTCACGTCAATCGGTCAAGAGCGTGCAACCAATCCGTTTTTGCAGTGATCTGTCCTCCAAGGGTTTAAACCCTTGGTTAAGACAAGAACCCTGATAAATCAGGGTAAAACAGCCAACTTAGCCCGATTTATCGGGCTTTTTATTTTAATCGTAGGATTAATCCTACGGGATCTAACAGCCGATACCTTAGGAACCTACACCTTGGGACCACATGACAATGGGTCTAAAGCCTGAGCTTTTACAAGCAAATCTCCCCTATAGTTTTATCAGTCGAAAAATTTTGATAATCTGCCCCACACTTAGGAGAGGTATGCACAATGGAAAAATCAACCGGCCGCTTCCCAACCACAACTTCAGACCAGCCACCTGTACCTATGGTCTTGTTTTTTACAACATTTAGATCGTATAAACTAGATGCGCACGGCTCAACGGGCTAAACCCACGTTGAGCGCATCCGCTTTACATACAGGTTCACTCTGAAGCGTCAATGAAAACAAGCTCAAAACTCCTCATCGGCTTGATAGGCATCTGCGTTATTGCCATTTCACTTTGGTCGGGGTACACCATTTTCACCCCCTACCTTGTGGGGCCCAAACTAGGGGTCCAGTTAACCTGTTCCGCCATCCAAGAAGGCACCACGGCCGAGGCGCTAGAAGATCGTTTTGGAAGCTTTACCCCGTTCACAGACACACAAAATGCATTGGTTGAGGCGATTCTGAGCGATGCGGAGCAAAATGGCAGCGCCCCACCCAGATCAAACGGAGAAATTAACCAGACCATATTGAAAATTTATGACGACCTCGACTATTATTCGTATCTTGATCTAGGATACGACCCATCGCTTGAACCTTATTTAGACGAGTTGCTGGCGCAAAACAACAACCGATTGCCCGATGACTACTTAACAGCCATCTCAAGGCGACT
>JAHDGV010000524.1 GCA_020631655.1 Chloroflexota bacterium
TTAAATGATCATTTTTTATGGTCATATTCAATTACCTCAATTGTTTAATTGAAAAGATTAATGCTTTGATCCTAACTTTGGGGGTAATGCGTTAGGGTGATTCAAAGCAATTGTTAAAAGGGGGAAATTAACTGTAGCAAAAGTATTGTAAAAACAGATGGGTACAAACCAACCACAAGTTTCAGTAAATAGTTACATTAAATTCCACGATGAAATTTTCGAATAAAAAACAGCTTAAATCATTAGGTTTGTTCACCAATAAATAGCTGTTTAATTGCTTTTATTCTGTCCCAGATCGATAACGGACTGATGGACTAAACCATTTGTGCCCAAGCTGGTCTTTACATCACCCCGCCAAGGTTGCCCGGCCATGTCAGAAAACCGGCCGCCAGCTTCTTTGATTATTAGCTCACCGGCCGCTACATCCCACGGAGAAAGGTGGTAGTTGAAATATCCGTCTAACCGGCCGCACGCCACGTAGCACAGTCCCAAAGCGGCTGAGCCGATTGACCGCATCGTTTTGACGTTGTGAATGGTGTTTGTCACGGTGTCTAAAGTTGTTTGGCGGATGTCTGGTTGCCGGGGCCAATCAAACGAGATGATGGCACTGTCTAGCGTGTCAACGGTTGATACCGCAATCGGCCGGTCGTTTAGGGTTGCGCCTGATCCATCCGATGCAAAAAATAGTTCGTTCCTTACTGGGTCATAGACCACACCCACAAAAGGCTTAACTACAAACGGATCGTCGGTCGGCCGGGCGGCCGCAATCGATACACAGAAAAGGGGAGACTTGCGGGCAAAATTTGATGTCCCGTCAATCGGGTCGATGACCCAGATTACATCCCCTTCCGTTGGTAAACTGCCATCATCCTCTTCAGATAAAAACCCGTGCGTTGGAAACGCCTCCATCACTCGTTCGGTTACCAACTTTTGAGAGGCAATGTCAGCATCCGTAACAATGTCTCTAAACCCTTTGCTACTCAGCTTTAGATCTGCGTTGTTCCATTTGTCTCGTATAAGCTCCCCAGTTTCTAGGGCGATTGCTTTTGCAAATTCTGCTATTTGTTTTTGTTCCATGGTGTTCCCAAAATAAAAAAGGCTCCCAGTCTAATAAAATCTGACTAGAAGCCTTTTAACTTTTAATAAAAAGAAGCGTCGTTATCTGAACAATTGCTGATTAGCAAAGCTGTTCAAATTCACCAGAACCAAATCGGGTGGTTCGCCTTCGACCAAGATCTCGGCGTACGCTTTTGCCGCTTCATCGGTTACTGCATCAAAGCCGGTCACCGAAAGTTCGTGGCGACCATATTTTAACAGATCAAAGGCAGAACGATACTTTGGATTTTCTTGGAAGTATGATTCTAGAAATGCGGCCGATGATACCCGAACTGGAAATGCGTTTGAACCACGTACCCAGCGTGCCTGTTGTTCAGGCGAAATGAAGTGGCGGATGAAGATCCAAGCGGCCAACTGTTCTTCAGGGGCCGTTTTGGGGATCGTTAAGCTTTCACCTTTAACCATCATCGTTGGTTCGTATCCTACAAATGGGATTGGAGCAACGTTCCAGTTAAACGGTTCTTCTAGCCCATCAATCTCGGCCGTCAAAAATGGCAGATTGGCAGATGAGGTCTGAATAAACAGCGTATTTCCTTCAATGAATGCTTTTTGGTCTGCGAAGCGTTCTTCAACAACCACGGCACAGCGGCGGCGATTGATCAAGTTTTGAAAGTTTTCTGCGAATTCGATGGCACCGGGATTGTTGTAGGTAAAGTTATTGTTTTCGTAGTCGAAAATGTCGTAGCCGCTGGCAAATGAGTAAGCTGAAAGGGCGTCACTTGTTGGGTCGATTTGGAATCCGATTCTACCAAGATTTCTGTTGGTCCCTTGGCAAGCCATCTCTTCAAATTCCGCCAAAGATCGCGGCGGGCCTGCATAGTTGAGTGATTCTAGAATATCAGCGTTGTAAACCAACAGCTCCATAGAACGATCTTGGGGCATTCCCAACAGCTGATTCTCGTACTGTGGCAATCTTTCAGAATCTAGAAACGCGGTAAAAATGTCATCGATTTCAACCTGTGACAAGCCATAAACCGGATGGGTAAAGTATGGCTCTAGGTTAATTAACCCTTCGTTTGTTTGGTAGAACGCCATCTGACTTTGAGTGGCTTGAACCATTCCGGGT
Source organism: Chloroflexota bacterium (assembly GCA_020631655.1). GTDB lineage: Bacteria > Chloroflexota > Anaerolineae > Promineifilales > Promineifilaceae > WTJY01. Next base: position 2,183 of record JAHDGV010000524.1, read on the forward strand.
AAGTCACCGGTGCTAAACCCAACCAAAACTTTTTCATAGATGGTTTCTAAATCACCTTCGTTGGTCGGCTCAACAATAATGCCAAACTGATTGGTGTTATTAAACTCGTCAACAATATCTTGCAGAGCGGCTAATTGACGGCCGCTGTGATTGTGCCACCATTGAACGACCACACCGTTGAGGTCAAGCTCATCAATCACCCCGTACGTGCGGGTGTCGTAAGTTACATCTGGCAAAGATGAGCGGGTGGCGGCCGCCGCAATCGCTTCGCTGGTCGCTTGTGCGCCTGAGATTGCTTCTTCGGCCGCACCTTGGGCCTCCGCCAAAATTAAGGCAGATCTGGTAGAAGCCGCGCTGGCCTCTTCTGCACTTTTGGTTTCAAGTGCAGCAACCTCTCTCCTGTTTTCATCGATAAGCTCTGCATTTTGTGTTGCCAAAGCTGATGATTCGTTTTGGGCAACCTGCAGGGCTGTTTCAAGATTTGTGGTATCAGCACAGGCGCTCATCAAAAATATGAAGCAAAAAAGCGGAATGTAAATTTTTGCAGATTTGATCATGAATAAGTCTCCATGGTGTAAAAGACTGAAGAGAAAAAGGGTATCCTGCTTAAAAAGTGTTTTTCAGATTTTCTCTTTAGTTGTGAAGGAACGCTTGACTTACTGCTCAATTGATTGAGTTTTCGTTCCTAGGAATTATTGTTGAAGGATTTCTGTTTTAAATTGATACGTGTTAATGGGGGATAGGCTTATGTCGTTAAAAATAGCGATTCGAACAGAAATTGTTGGAAAGTTGATTCCGAGTGTATGGAGAAAGGCTTCAAGTACTCCGTTTCGATTTCTTCTCCACAACAATTATTTGTTAAATAGCTTACGGTTTAGCTGTCTTTTAACATGTTTTTACTCGAGTGAGATAAAAGAAACGTAATTTTGCCGACACTCATTAAAATTTTGAGTTTTGAGAAGCGGTTTTGGCGAAAATAATGGGCCTAAGTTGCCAATCTTTCGATTAAACCGCATTTTGCTACTGTTTGGGCCTAATCACATGGGGGTATAGCTTTCGGCGGATTTTACCATGAACCAAACAGGTTTCTGTATGGATGTCGTGAACCTTTAGTCTGGTTTTGAGGGGATT
>JAHDGV010000525.1 GCA_020631655.1 Chloroflexota bacterium
AAAAACATATACGGCACTTCCAAGAAGAGATACAAGCAGTCATGCTAAAATGAGAAACGAGTAGAGAGACAAGAGCAGTGAGGAGCTTTGAAACTTGTCACCCCAAAAATTTTAAAACTTTAAAGGAACTCAACCTATGGCTCGCGAAAGAAGCAGAAGATCAAGTCGTAGAGACCGTGCGAAAGACACAGTCGAAACAATTTCAAAAATCGGAAAAGTTAATCAGCCCAAAATCAATATTTCACCCTACGAAGTTGCCAGCGAAGAAGGGATCGAAAAAATCCATCAAGCCTCGCTTGAAATTTTGTCAGATGTCGGGGTAGATTTTTACGACGAAGAAGCGATTGAGGTCCTAAAAGCCCACGGCGTAAAAATGGGTGGTGATACGGGTGAAACCGCCTTCTTTGATCGTGAAATGGTGATGGAATATGTTTCAAAGGCTCCGTCACAATTTACCCAAATCGCCCGTGACCCAGACAATAATTTAAAGATTGGTGGCAAAAATATGGTCTTTGCGCCGGTCTATGGACCACCCTTTGTCTATGACACAATCAAAGGGCGTCGTGAAGCGACGCTTGAGGATTTCCAAAACTTTGTCAAGCTGGCCTACATGTCCCCATACGTCCATCACTCTGGCGGCACGGTGTGCGAGCCAAATGATGAACCGACCCACACGCGCCATCTGGACATGCTTTACAGCCACATTAAATACAGCAACAAAGCATTTATGGGGTCTGTGACCACGGGTGAAAATGCGGCCGACTCTGTCGCGATGGCTGAAATTGCTCTGGGGAAAGGCATCTATGAAAACCCGGCCATGGTTTCCCTAATCAACGTTTCTAGCCCGCGCCGTTACGATGATAGGATGTTGGGCGCGCTGAAAGTCTATGCCAAGGCTAACCAAGCCACAATTATTTCTCCGTTCCTCTTTTCAGGTGCGATGTCTCCTGTGGGATTAGCCGGAACGCTGACCCAGATGAACGCAGAATCTTTGGCCGGAATCGCCTTTAAACAGATGCTCAGCCCGGGTTGCCCAGTCATTTTTGGCTGTTTCCAAACCAACATCGACCTGCAATCGGGCGCACCGGTATTTGGTTCACCTGAAAGTCAGCTTGTGCTATACGCGGCCGCCCAGTTGGCCCGCCGCCACAAACTGCCGTTCCGCTCTGGCGGTATGTTTACCGGCTCGAAAGTGGCTGACGCTCAAGCGGCTTATGAATCGATGGGGGTCATGCTCCCGGCCGTACAAGCAGGCGTCAACTTTATTTTGCACTCGGCCGGCTGGCTCGAGGGTGGACTCGCGGCCGGATACGAAAAATTTGTACAGGACGCCGAGATTTTGGGAATGTTCCACCGGATGCTTGAAGGGCTGGCCCTAGATGAGAACGACTTCGCGATGGACTCATTGCGCAACACCGTTGTTACCGACCATCACTTAGGCACCCCACACACGATGAAAAACTTCCGCACAGCGTTCCATCGTGCAGAAATCTTCAACTATGATTCGTACGAAAAATGGTACGAAGAAGGTGCGGAGACGAGCGAAAAGGCGGCCGCTAAGAAAGTGAAGCAAATGCTCCGCGACTACGAAGCGCCAAAGCTGGATGAAGCGATTGATGAAGAGTTACAGGCTTATGTAGCTCGCCGCAAAGAGGAAATTCCACCGGAGTTTTAGATGCAAGCTCAGACTCCCGAAGTTTTAAAAACTTCGGAAGTCTAGTAGAAATCAACTTTTAAAGGTCAAGAATTTATTGGTTCTTGGCCTTTTTTAATTTCTTGGGGCAAACTCCTTTGCAGTTATTTGTTGATTGGGGCCTAACTTTGGAGGATACAGTGTTTTATCTTGTAAGTGGAGCCGCGGCCTCAGGGAAAACAACAACGGCCCGCGCCATTGCCAGCTATGTTGAGGGCCTTGTAGCTCATGACCACGATGAAAAGAAAACGCCGGATGTAAATACCCGCTGTGCACAGCTGGAAGAATGGATTCAGCTGGCGCTTGAGCACCAAGAAAATAGAAAGGATTTTTTGCTGACTAGCCATTCCCCTCTGGGTGAGCTGTTGGCCTGTCCATCAGCCCCCATGCTTGCAGGAATCTCGGCCTGCCTGATCGACTGTGCAGATTCGACTCGCATTCAGCGAATGCGGGATCGAGGCTTTGATCCTCGCTGGCCACCGTCGCAACATGTGCTCAACTGGGCTTCTTGGCACCGGATGCATGCGTGGGACCCGCAATGGGAACAGGATGTTATAACTGGAACTTTAGCTGACAAACACGACTATGGCCGGTGGACCGGTTGGGAGCAACATGATCCCCGCTGGCAGGTTGAGGTGATTGACACAACCGATCTAGACCCAGAGCAGGTGATGACCTCACTTTCCAACTGGATGGCCGCTCGCAAATCATCTAGCTTAACGGCCGAGTCCAACTGGTGGCAGGGTTAGGTTTGTTTAGTTCCCAAAGAGCTTTTCAACCACGTTAAGCCTGTAAGTTAGTAGAGCCGGAATCAGTCCAGCCAAAAGACCAAGACCGATCGGAAGCACCCATAACAACCACTCTAATTCACCCACATAGCTCACCGGAATCGGGATGGTGTTCGCCGTAGAGAAAGTTCTGGCTAACACAAAGGCGGCTCCGTACCCCAATCCACGCGCTAAAATTGCCCCTAAAACAGCAATGATCAACGCCTCGATCAGAACCATGCCTAACACGGTATTCCGACCGGCACCCACACCACGCATCACGGCAATCATCTGTTCACGGGCTACCGTGGCGCTGTAAATGGCCAAAAAGATGGTGAGTCCAGCCATAACGGCTGCAAGATAACCAACGTTGGTCAAAATGTTTTCTAACTGACGAAATGTTTGGAGCAATTTGCCGAGCTCTTGGCCAGGAAAAGCGGCTTGAGCATTATTGCTCAAATAGAACTCCTGCCAAATTTCGTTTGCCTCGCCAAATCCCACAGGCTTTACAAGGATGGCGGTAATTTCACCAACTCCGGCCGCTGTATCAAGAACATTCAACTGTTGTGGTGATTCAGGGATCAATAGTTCATCGGCGTGTGTGTCCCATACAGAAATGACCGGCACAAAAATTGCTCCATCAAATACAGTATTGGTCGTCTGCAAAATTCCAACAATTTCGTGCACCGCATCATGCGTGTCTTGATTGATACCCGGGCCCGCACCGTGAGTTGTTTGGAAAGTATCGCCTATTGTTAGCCCCAATTCTTCGGCCGCAGTTGCACCAACCACAGCCTCGATCACCTCATCTTCATGTCCATGCCCTGCGTGAGAGTCTTCTTCACCCTCATG
>JAHDGV010000064.1 GCA_020631655.1 Chloroflexota bacterium
GTTAAACGATTTGTCATCGATACCACCTACGTCGGTTACTTGACATACTTTCATGCCACCGCCGTCAGAAGCCATGGCACCACCAGCGTCAGCATCTGGGCAGAATTGAGCGAAGTCGCCTACACAAATTTCTTCCCAAGTGCGGAAGCCGTCAGCAATCACAGTCTCAGCCATGTTGTCTTTGGTTACACCAATCACATCAAGGGCCAAGAATGGAATGTCGTTGGTACCGTTGTTCAGGGTTACGCCACCAGTTAGCTCGGTGATATCGTCTCCATTTAGAAGTGCGATAGCCGCTTCAGCAGCTGCAGCCGCCTCTGCTTTAATCGGTTTGTAAACAGACATTGACTGGTTACCGGCCAATACCTGTTGCATACCACCAACAGTTGCGTCTTGACCTGAAACAGGAACGGTTGTGGGGTCGATTCCAGCATTTTGCAATGCCTGGATTACCGCACCAGCTAAACCGTCGTTAGCCGCAAACACAGCATTGATGCTGTTGTCAGAAGCTGTCAACATTTGCTCAAATACAACTAGAGCTTCTTGGTTGTCCCAGCCAGGAACCCATTGGTCATCAACCCAGTTCCAGTCTCCACTGTCGAAGTATGGTTGGGCAATGCTCAAATATCCTTCACGGAACAAAGTAGCATTATTGTCGGTTGGACCACCATTTAATAGAGCAACTTGCGGATCATCTAGTTCGTTGATCAGTGGCTCGAGGGTGGTACCCATCGTTGCACCTACGCTTACGTTGTCAAAAGAAACATAAACGTCAGCACCGGGGCCTTCAACGGTCAAGCGGTCGTAGTCAACAACTTTAACACCGGCCGAACGCGCATTTTCGATGATAGCTGCAGCTGATCCAGAGTCTAAGTTAACAATCAGGATCACACCTGCACCAGCGGTAATCGCTTGCTCTGCTTGTGTTTGTTGTGTGGCTGCATCACCTTCAGCGTTCACGATGTTGTAATCAACACCGGCCGCATCAAATGCTTCTTCGAAGAAACGGCGGTCGTCCGTTTCCCAGCGAGCAGATGAGGCTGAGTCAGGTAAAAGTACCCAAATCGATTGTCCAGCGGCTGCTTCTTCTCCACCGCCTGAGTCAGAATCGTCACTGCCAGTGGCTTCTTCATCGCCACCGGATTCAGTGCTTCCTGAATCACCACTATCACCACCACCAGAGTCTTCTGCTGGGGTGCTTCCGCCTCCACAGGCGGCCAGTGCTAGTGCCAGAATTAGCATGGCACCAACTAACCAATTAAATCTTTGTTTTTTCATTCGTGTCTCCTCCATAGAGATAGTAAAGAATGTTAAACGAACAAACACAGGCCCATCAAAAATTCACCAACACAACTTGTGAACGAATTTATCTTGCAAATGGTCTTAATCGCCAAGCGGCTTTAAACAAATACCAACGATGCGCCAATCCTCTTGGTTCAAAGATCAAGAAGATGATCAGCGTGACACCAAACACAATCGGCCGGAATGATGTTTGAAGCGCACCCGCCTGATCAGGAAATGCGTGAGCAATCGTCTCACCCAAGATGATCGCACCCTCATCAAGCAAGATTACGAAAATCGCACCCAAGAACGGGCCAAGGTTTGTACCCATCCCGCCGATGACCAACATACCCAAGAACAGTACTGAGATATCTAGCGTGTAGTTGAACTCGGTACCGATACCACGTTCGGTATGAGCGCGTAGCGCTCCTGCAATACCGGCAAATGCGGCCGCAAGGTAGAACGCCTTTAGTTTGTAGCTAAATAGATTTACACCCAACAATTCAGCCGCTAAGTCGTTATCCCGTACAGAAACAAACGCCCGGCCGAGTTTTGTGCGAATCATGTTGTTAAACAAAACTGATGTGATCACAAGCGTCACAAAAGAGATGATAAACATGTTGGTTGAACCACTAAACTCATATCCGAAAATAGTTGGAACGGGCGCAACGATCGAACCGTTTGTACCACCCAAATAATCCTTCCACAGGTTACGTGATAGCCACGGGATGATAAATTGCGCGGCAAGCGTAGCCATCGCCAAATAAAATCCTTTGACCCGCAGAGACGGAAGGCCGAACAAAAGCCCGATCAAACCGGTCCCAATAGCGGCCAAGGGGATGGTAATAACAATGGGCAGTCCCCAATGGGTCATTGCCAAGGCGCTGATATAACCACCCACCAGCATAAATGCGGCCTGCCCTAACGAAATCTGCCCGGTAAGACCGGTCAAAATGTTGAGCCCTTGCAACGCCACAATCGTATAAGCGATACGATTGAGAATGTTCATCCACCACGTGTAGCGTGCATAGCCTGCATTTGCGCTTGAAATAAGCCCCCAAATCTCCAAGAATGGGAGTAAAAATATAATTATCACGACGCCCCAAGTGAACCAATTCATCCACGGGCGGCGCAGGAACGACATGTCCCTGATATACGACTCATCGTAATCGCCAGCTGGTCTTAATGCTGCCATATCTGTTTTCTCCTTTTAATTAGATCCGTTCAATGCGTTTTTCACCGAAGAGACCTTCAGGAATGAAAACGAGTACCACCAACAGTAAGACGTATGGGGCGATATCAAAACTATTTCTCACTTCAATTAACTTTGAAGCTTGGACCAGCGCCTGAGCCAGTCCAATCAATACTCCACCCAGCATCGCACCCGCAAACGACTCTAAACCACCCAACAAGATGGCTGGGAAAGCGGCCAAAGCCACAAGGGCTAAACTGGTGCTCACACCTGAGATAGATGCGAGTAGAATTCCACCTAAGGTTGCGATAATGCCTGCAATGGCCCAAGAAAGACCAAATACACGAGGAACACGGATACCTACTGAGCGAGCCAACTCATGATTTTCAGATGTGGCCCGCATCGACAAACCGGTGTCGGTGTAGCGGAAGTAGAGGATCAGCGCAATACAGGCGATGAGAGCCACAACAAAGGCGGCCAAGCGTGTATACGGTATGGTTAGCTGATTCAGAAAGACGATGGGAGTTCCATCTGCTCGGGGAGCGATGGGGATTTTAAAGCTATCGGCCGACGAGAACACGGTTGGGAACCCTTGCAGTGGTTCCACACCAAATCCAAGCGAGATAAGCCCTTCAAATAACTGGGATAAACCAAGCGTCATCAAAATGATCGATAACAGCGGTTGACCCGTCATCGGCCGTAACGCAAAGCGCTCGATCAAAAATCCAAGGATAATTGCGCTTATGATCGCCAGGATCACCGCAATCGTCAGAACAATACCTTTGCTATCTGTAAAATTTTGAATGATCTGTGCAAACATCCAAGTTAGATACGCACCAACCATGAGCATATGCCCCTGAGCAAAATTAAAAATCTCAGACGAGCGGTAGATGAGCACGATACCGATGGCGATAAGGGCTAAAACCCCGCCTTGTAACGTCCCATCGATAAATTTTTGGGGAACTAATTGCCAATTCATATTGTTTCAAAGACTCCTTTTTTAAGCACTCATGATGCGAAGGTCTGTTTCAACCACACTTTCGCTACCATCTTGATAAACAACTTGGGCCTTCACGTTGACCTCATCTTTACCGTCGTACATCGCTTCAATGATTTCGCCGTATTTCTCAGCCAAAACATTCCGTTTTAACTTCCGAGAACGGGTCATTTCCGCTTCATCCGCATCAAACTCTTTGTGCATCAGAGCAAAACGACGTACTTCTGCACCGTCGTCAAGCGTTTTGTTAACTTCAGAAACAGCCTCATAAACCAGAGCGTACACCTCTGATTTTTGGGACAGGTCGGTAAAGGTTGTAAATCCGAGCCCTTGTTTTTCGGCCCAGTGGGAAACATTCCCAAAATCCATAATGATGAGGGCTGTAACAAAGTCTCTTGTGTCGTCCCCAATCGCCATTACGTCACGAATGTACGGGCTAAATTTCAGACGCCCTTCAATAAACTGTGGCGAGAAGGACTCACCCGTTGCTAGGCGCAACATGTTTTTAAGACGGTCTTGGAAGATCAAGTGGCCATCGCTATCGATATAACCGGCGTCTCCGGTCTTAAACCAGCGGGTGCCATCTGGATCAACATCGAGGTCTTCGGCCGTTTTTTCTGGGTTTTTGTAATACCCCTTCATAACGGTATCTCCACCTAAATGGATCTCACCTTCTTCTGTCACCCGCATTTTTAAGCCGGGGAATGGCTTACCAACGCTGGCGACCTTGATGTCATCATCGTAATGGCCAATCATCCCACCACAAACCTCAGTTGATCCGTAAATCTGTTTTAGGTTAATTCCGATTGCGTGGAACCATTTCATATGGTCGGGGCTAAGAACGGTACCGGCCGTGATCGCACTGCGAACGTTGACCATACCAAGCTGATCCCGAAGCGGCCGGAACACAAGTGCATCCCCAATCGCATTGGCGATTACGGTTCCAATACCCGGATTCCGCCCATTCAGGCGTGCATCTGCCATGTTGTAGCCAACGGGCAAAAATGTTTTGTACAACCAGCGATTGAGCAAAGTCGCATCGTTCATACGAACTTGGACAAGGCCTAAAAGTTGGTCCCATAAGCGAGCATTATAGAAAAGAAGCTCCGGAGCGATTTCTCGAATGTTTTCACGAACTGTCTCAGGTTCTTCGGGGAAGTTCATGATGATGCCATAAATCACATGAGGAGCGAATCCGAGTGCGTATTCAACAATCCAGCCTAATGGGGCAAATGACAGATGGTTGTCGGTGTCATAACGAGCATCGAGCTCGGCCGCCTTTTTGGTCACTTCGATTAGGTTGTTGTGGGTCAGCATCACCCCTTTTGGAAGCCCAGTCGTACCAGATGTGTATGAGATAAGAGCCACATCATCTTTTGATGATTTCCAGATCTCATCTTCAAATTTTGTAGCATTGGCATCTAAGACGGAACGGCCGAGTTCACAAACCTCATCAAATGAGATAAGCCAGTCGTTCTCTAAATTCCAAAGTCCACGATCATCCCAATAGATGATTTTGCGAACCTTTGGCAACTTGTCCCGAATCTCCAGCATCTTGTCACACTGCTCTTGATCCTGTGCTAATACAAAGGTGGAGTCAGAGTGATTGATGATGTATTCCATCTCGCTGGCAATCGCGTCGGTAAACATACCGGTGATACCGGCCCCGGCCGCCTGAACGCCCAAAACGGCCCAGAGGTACTCGCGGTCGTTGTCACCTACCGAGCAAACATGCTCTTCGCGGGTCAGACCAAGTTCCATCAAGCCGAGCGCAAACGCACGAACCATGTCATAAGACTCTTGCCATGTCCAAGTGCGCCAAATGCCATATTCTTTTTGTCGAATCGACTCTTTTGGGTAGTCATACATACCTACCCGTTGCAGAAAATATTGAGGAAGTGTTTCAGGTTGTCTCATTTCTTCTACTCCTCCTGTCCTAAGTAAGCGGCGATTACTTTCTCATCGTTCTTGATTTCGTCCGGCGTCCCATCCGCAATCTTTTCACCAAAGTCGATGACGACAATGCGGTCCGAAATGTCCATGACCAATCCCATGTCATGCTCAATCAGAACAACGGTAACTCCCCGCCGCTCATGAATGTCGAGCACAAAGCGAGCCATGTCTTCCTTTTCTTCCGCATTCATACCGGCCATTGGCTCGTCTAGTAGCAGAAGTTCTGGTTCCAAGGCCAACGCACGGCCGAGCTCAACCCGTTTGCGCAATCCATAGGGCAACGCACCTACAACGGCTTTGCGGATTTGTTCAATTTCTAAAAAGTCGATGATCTCTTCGACAAACTCCCTATGCTCAATCTCCTCCCTTTGTGCTGACCCCCAATAAAGCATAGACGCGAGGCTGCGTTGCTTCATGTGGATGTGACGAGCCGCCATTAGATTGTCCAGCGTGCTCAGTCCTGTGTAAAGTGCGATGTTTTGAAATGTTCGTGCCATTCCAAGCGATGCGATGTTATGAGGCGGTGTTTGGGTTACATCTTGCCCCGCAAACATGATTTTGCCCCCCTGCGGCCGATAAAACCCGCTCATACAATTAAGCAAGGAGGTCTTACCTGCCCCATTTGGGCCGATAATTGCTCGAATTTCACCCGGTTGGACATCAAAGCTTACATCTTTGAGTACTCTGTTAGCACCAAAGGAAAGCTCTACGCCTTCAACACTCAGGATCGGATTGTTAATTTTTTCCATCTTCCCCTTCAACTTTATGATCTAAGATTCTGATGTTATGTTCATCAAACTGTCAGGTTTGAACAATAACACAACCCGTCGTTTGTGCAAGATTTATACTCACGAAAAATATGTTTGGAGAAGAATAGGCTACGCAACATTTACAAAAGTTACCCTTGAGTAACAAAACGGCTTAAAGAAAAAGCTATTTCAACAAAAAAAGAGGCTGAATTGCCTCAATTGACAATTCAGCCTCTTTTCGTGAAGTTCTTTAGATTTAGTGCTCTATTGTGGGAGAACTAAGATGCTAGTGGCTAGGATTTGAAACCCAATGCAACTGGATAAAATTGCCATGCCTGCGATTGCTAATCCTAAATAGAATGGTATCGACTTTTTCATTTTTCTTTTGTTCGGTATTTCCAGATGTGAACTTCAATTTTTTTGCGCATAAAACTAACCACATAGGTCTGCATTCGGCTTAAAAAAGAATTGAAAAACTACAAATAAATTATTGTGATGGTGGCCAAGAAAAGGAGGGGTCTGGCTTAATAATTTAAGCATTCATATCTTACGCTCAACCTGACGATGCCCTGTTAAATTGTTTACATAACCACGACCATTTGGCTATATCTACAATAGTCCTATGACCCTTGTATCATTACTAAGGATAAGTAAACCAAACTGAAATTTGAAGAGGTAAAATTACGTAGGGTTGAAACCTTTTATTCGGCCGCCTTAAAAGGAAGATAGCGAGCCGCATCTTTGATATAAGCCCGAACATCCGGCCGTTCGCGATTCACAAAATCCTCAATCGCTTCAGAAAAGCCGTGATGGGCGATCCAATGCCACGAATTGGTCTCAATCGGCTCAAATCCCCGCTGGATTTTATGCTCCCCTTGCGCCCCTGAATCAAAGTGAGCCAAGCCTGCCTCAATGCAATAATCAATGCCCTGATAGTAACAAGTTTCAAAGTGAAGCTGATTATATTCGTCTAAACAGCCCCAGTAGCGGCCGAACAGCGTATCGACCCCCACAAAAAACATGGCACAAGCGATGTTAGTTTCGTCCTTACGGGCAAAGACAAATAGCAGATTTTCAGGCATCGTGGCAACCAACTGCTCAAAAAACTCTCGGTTTAGATAGCCGTACATCCCCCGCTTCATGTAGGTTGCATGGTAAAAAACGTAAAAATCGTCCACAAGTTCGGCCGACATTTCATTTCCGGCCAACCGCACAAACTCTATCCCCTGATCATGCACCCGCTTACGCTCTTTGCGCACAGAGTTACGTTTGCGCGCCTTCATCGCCCCAAGATAATCATCAAAGGTTTTATATTCTTTGTTGTACCAGTGATATTGAGAGCCGGATCGTTTTAAAAGCCGTTGATTTAAAACCGCTTCGACTTCTAACTCCTGCCCCTCTTCAGGGAAAAGCAAGTGCCAAGAGGAAAGCCGACGAAGCCGACAGTGATTAATCACCTGATCTACACAAAAGCCGATGATAGCGGCACGCTCAGCCGTGTGTGCGGGTGAAACGCAAATTCGTGGGCCGGTGCAAGGGGTAAACGGGATGGCTGTAAGTAATTTGGGGTAATACGCAATTCGATTTTGCTGGTACGCATGGGCCCAAGACCAATCAAACACATATTCTCCATATGAATGGTCTTTGAGATAAGCGGGTAAGGCGGCTACCAATGAACCCGTTTGGTCGTGAACAACCATGTGATTGGCTACCCAACCATTGTCTTTAGACACGCTCCCACTGTCTTCAAGGGCAGATAAAAAGGCGTGGTTTAAAAATGGATAGGTTTCCCCAACTAATTTCTTCCATTCGGCCGGATCGACCTCATGAATAGATTGAAGAAATTTTGCGCTGTATTGAGCCATATATCAGAAGACTAACTGAAATAGAATCACACTTCCAACAACTCTAATACTCTTTGTTTTTTTAGCTGGCATTGACCGCTTGATCGGGTATCATTCTCAAAAATTTGACGAAAACAAAAAGACAAACTAAAGGAAAAATCAGCATGTCGAACACCAATCAAATAGAACCAGCCAGACTGGGCTCAAATGAAAATCTGTTGGGGCCGTCCCCCAAAGCGCTTGAAGCGGTTCAAGATTGGGTTCAGCGCATGCACATCTACCCGGTAACAGAAGATCAAACGTTGACCGAAAAACTGGTCGCTCACATCGGTCAAGGGATCACGGCCGACCAAATTGTTTTGGGCAACGGCTCTGGGGATGTATTGGGCGTCATCATGCAGGCTTACTTAGAACGAGACGATGAATTTGTGATGGCAACCGCGACCTTCCCACTGTACAAGCGGGTTGGAACAGATTACCGAGCCAAAATGGTAGAGGTTCCGCTACGGCCGGACTATCAAATTGACTTCGACGGCTTGATCGATGCCATCACCCCCAAAACCAAACTGCTTTTCTTGTGTAATCCCAATAACCCAACCGGCGTCATCATCAACAAAGCAGAGATGCAGGCGATGCTGGATCGGGTTCCTAAACATGTCACGATCGTTGTGGATGAGGCCTACGTCGATTTTGCCGATGATCCCGACTACCCGGACATGATGCCGTTTATCAACGCAGGATATCCTGTGATTGTGACTCGAACTTTTTCAAAACTGTATGGTTTAGCAAGTTTGAAGGCTGGTTTTGGTTTTGGAAGCCTTGAGCGGATGGCACCGGTCAAAGCGATCCGACAGGTGTACGAATCTGGGCTGATGATGTATCACGGCGCGGCCGCTGCTTTGGGGGATGAGGCTCATGTGGTTGACACGATTGAAATGGCCAAAGAAGGTCGTGCGTACCTGTACAAAGAATTTGAACGCTTGGGGCTGAGCTATGTTCCGACTCAGGCTCTGTTTGTCTGTCTAAAAGATCTGCCGATCCCGGCCGAAACAATTGTGGCTGAGGCCCGAGAAGACAATGTGATTGTGCGCGACACGACAGTGTTTGGCCTACCCAATCATGTGCGGGTATCAATCGGCCGGATCGAGGATTTAGAACGTGGCATCGCCTCCATCGAGAGGATTTTGCGCAAATACGGCCACTATCCAATAACTGAATAGATCAACCGGCCGCCCAGTACAACCAGCAATATCAAAACGATCCATTTAAACTGATTTGGATTTACCCGCTGGCTGGCTTTTTCACCCACCCACAATCCAAAAAACAAAAACGGCACCGACGCGAGCCAGTAGACTATAATTTCCCAATTGTATTGCCCCGCCAAAAAGCGGGTCACGATATTGACGTAGGTAGTCACACAAAAAAAGCTAAACATGTTCAGCCGAAAACGTTCAGGGTCCCACGGCTGAGTATCGGCGTACAAAACGGCCGGAACCCCACCCACTCCAAAAGTGCCAGAAAAAATTCCAGACACAAACCCATATCCCCACTGCCAAATCGGCCGTTCTAACTTGGGAAAAGGAACATCGAGCATACGTAATCCGGCATATGCGATGCAGACAGAGCCAAGAGCTATGCGCAAGAAATTCTCACTCACAAAATTAAGGGTGTAAATGCCAATGGGGGTGATGAGAACGTTCATCAGAGCCAAACGCCAAACATCCTGAAATGTAAGCTGACGCCACTTTTGGATCACAACGGTTGTGAAATTCGTCGCCCCAAACAGGTTCATTAAGGGCGGAGCGGCAGCTAGCCCGATAATGGGGGCCAACAGCGGTATGGCAACAAGCGATCCCCCAAAGCCAGACACCCGCACGACAAATGTAGACAAAAATAAAATAAGGCCAATCATAATCAATTGGCCTACGTCTAATTGAGATAAAAAATCTAAAATCAAATATGGTTCCTAAACAGCATATTCATCCCCCAGCTATGGTGCTTTTGCGCCAATCAGAATTAGCCATTGATCCGCTCGTTTAGGCGTTCAATCGCCCGCTGTAGCGTCCGGATGCGTGATTCCTCGCGATCCAACTGCTGGTGCAACAAGTCTAACGCATCCTTGGTACCGATTTCACCCAACGCCTCAGACATCTTACGTTGGAGCCAACTGTCGTTGGTGTCATCCATAATCTCTTCCAACTTGTCTCGGCAAGCGTACAAATTTTTGGCCGCGTTTATTCGGCGGACTGTATCTGTATCTTGCGGGGTTTCTGGCTCCTCTTCATCTGCAGGGGTTCCGCTATCTTCAGAATCATCGTCTGCAACGTTAGTAAGTTTTGGCATTTCGATCCAAAGTCTGGCAACAGCTTGAGCCCCGTACCCAAATGATTTGATGTTGAACGGTGAAAAATCCTCATTCAGCAGGTCTACCAGCGTTTTGGCTGCTAATTCGTGTTTGTGCGCTGTGCGTCGGCCGAGCAAACCGATGATGTAGATCGCCTGCGCGCGCGTTTGCGCATCCGCATTTGGCTCGCCAATTTTATTTGCCTTTACCATTCGTATTGCGGTGGTCAACACTTGATTATGGTCGATTTTGGTCAACGCGTCTGCACAACACCAAGCAACAAACAGATTATCGGCCGATTTTTCCCCGTAACCGTGCTCCATAAACTCAAGTAGCTTATGCCGGGCCGTTTCTAAAAGCTCATCAATCCCATCTGGGGCAGAGTCATCATCCCCGTCTTCGTGCATCGACCGCATCCGGCTGTCGGCCATTAATCCCAAGCCAAAAGCGGCCAGCCCGCGAATCAAACGGTGTTGCTCAGGGTACTGAACTAATTCGATTAAACGGTGATATTGTTCAGCCAGATCAACATGAGCGTGGCCGGTTGGGTCAAACACATGCAACACATCAAGCAGCAAATCTGGGTCAGGAAGCTCTTCTTCTTCGAAGAACTCACTGTGCTCTAAAGCGCGCACCTCGCGATGCAAAATCTTGTCAAATTCCTCGTAGTCGTTTTGCAACACACAGGCCCACAGTGCCAAAGCGATCGCTTTAACCACCAAGCTACTGTGTTCTTTAATGAGCAGATGGACTAACGCCCGAATCGCGCCGGGATGACCACTTTCACCCAGCAACAGAGCGACTTCAACTCGGCGGGTTGAATGCTCACCCTTCATCGCATCCATTAGGCCACGGAACAGCTTGTCGATGGTGCTCGGCTCAAGATCATCGGCCGCAAATTGGCCACAGTGGGCGGCGGTAAACACGTGTCCATCATCCATCAATTTATCGATGAGATGATCCGGTTTGTTTATTAATCCCGTTAGGATCTCGAGGGTTTCATTCCCACGCGGCATCACCAGCTGGTCCAAATTCCCATCAATCAGATTAAAGTTCTCGGTCAAGTATGCGGCCGCAAAGTAAGACTCGGTTTTACGATTGGTGAAAATCCAGTTGCGGCGGCCGGAGCGTTTAAGCATTTTGGCTTGGCGCAGTTCGTTCATAACTTTGCGCCAGCTGTATGGCTCGTTCCACTGTTGCAAAAAGTCGGTCACAATCGCTTTGGCCTGCATGTCTGAGCATGTGCCGTGTTGGCTCTTGCTCATCTCAAAAGCCAAACGGCGCAGAACCTCTTCTGCCACTTCAAGGTCGATATGGCGTCCCCCATCCCCATCGGCCGAGAAAATACTGTCTAGCTTTTTGCGTTCAGCATACTGCACCAAATGTCCTTTACTGATTGGCGGATACCCCTCAGAACGACGGCCGGACGGTGATTCAAGGATCATCTCTAGATGGGATCGATTGCGAGCAAGTGAACGGACCGGGCCGCGTAGCAATTCATACGGTGACCCTTTCAAAACCTTTTTCACATCTTTGTTGCGTAACTCGTGCAGGTAGATGCGATCGTATCGGCCGAGTTGACCGCGATAAAGGGTCGGCCGGCAGGCAACTACAAATTGGTGCCGCGGATTTTGCTGAATAAATTGTCTAACCAACTTGATCAGATACTTTTCTGATTTCATCAGGAGCAGATCTAAATTATCGATCAAAAATAGACATGAAAACTGAACTAAAAACTGATCAACTTCGCTTTTTGTTAGCTCATCATAATCTGGAAAAGACTGATCTTTTAAAATATTTTTGATTGAGACTGAAATCAGATCATTCAGCGAAAGATTGCTGTCTAGTAGCTCTTCTAAGTCCAAAATTACCGGCAAAATAAAAGTTCTATCTGCGATAAAATCAACTTTTGCCCCATCTGATTTGCTCCGGTTAATCAGCGTCAATTTAGCGCGAGCATCCATCAACACGCTCAGGGCGCCCGTTTTTCCCATGCCGGCATTTGCCATCAGCAAAATTACCTGTGGTAGTTCGCTTTTCTGGGCAACGTCAAAGCGATCACGAACGAGGGGCCAAATCGGGGTGGTATTGATGCTAGATTCGTCTCCAAGATGAGCAAAAAACGGGACGTTCCAAAGCTTCACAATGAAAGGTCTGATGTCATCAGGAATATCTTTTGACGGGGATGCTTTTTCGGCCGCCGTTTTAAGATATGTAACCAGAGTGGTTTCGTTGGTAATCGTGTCATCTTGCAAAATTTGATTGATGGTTTGATTCCCAAACACAATATCACCACTGGCTGTAACATCCCCCCCCACGAAAGTGCCGTCTCCCTCATTTGTATTGTTGGTCGTTTTGTTGGCCATCTTTTTGACTACCTCCGATTTTATCTGGCAAATTTACCAAGGATGGATTTCACCATTATAAATGTAGAACTTTCCATTGTCCTCGGCCGTAAGTCCGGCCGTGACGTTTAAAATACCGGCCGCTGAATCTGGCGGCGTGACGGCCGCATTGGCGCCACCCATATCAGTTTGAACCCAGCCAGGGTGCATCGAAATGGTGATGATGCCGTCTGACTCAAGATCAAACGACAGATGCCGAGTGATCATGTTCATCACCGCTTTGCTAGAGTTATAGGCGTACGACCCAAAGTTCGGCCGTTGCGCCGTAATCGAGCCCAATTGGGAGGAGATGTTTACGATTTTTGGATTTTCAGCCTTGCGCAACAAATCGACAAACTGGCGAACTACGCGCATGGCTCCAACGCCGTTTGCATTCAGCGACAGCAAGAATTCATCAGCGTTGAAGTCTTCAAAATTGTCCCTGAAATTGACACCGGCATTATTGATCAAAACGTCAATATGATCGGTCTGCGCGGCAACCGTTTGAGCGGCCGCATGGACCGACATATCATTGATCACATCGAGCTGAACAATGGTAACGAGGTCGCTGTTTTCACTGGCCAACTGATTTAAGGCATCCGCGTTTTCAGGCAGACGACATGTAGCGAACACTTTTGTTCCAGTGGCAACCAGCTGTTTGGTCATTTCTAGGCCGATCCCACGATTTGCTCCGGTAATTAAGACAACGGTCATTTTGATTCTCTCTTGATTATGCTAAAAATTAATTATCGGCTGAATGCCAAAATTGGGCAAAAGGGCGGAATTAATTCCGCTGTTAAGATAGAAAACCTGCTGAAGCAGGTTAATTAATTAAACAGGTAATCGCAAGGTTGGTTCTTCACCACCTCACAACCCTCATCCGCCCGGCCCAACTTTGTTGGGCTTAAGCTGAGCGGTGCTCAGCCGGGCACCTTCTCCCAACTTGGGAGAAGGATTTCAGCCATTCGCTTAGCAAAAGTGTGTTCGTAATGGCGGATCAAGCTCCCTCTCCCAAGACTGGGAGAGGGTCCCTGCGAAGCAGGGGGGTGAGGGTTCAGGGCCAGATCTATACCAGTAATTATTTTCAAAAATCACAATCAAGTTTAAAAGGCTAAGCTTAATGGAAGATTTTATTCAATCTGTATTTCCAAATTCAAAAATCACCGACGTTTCAGAGCCACTGGGCGGAAGTTCGGCCGAGATGCAAATTGTGACTTTGCGTTTGGCAGATGGCCGATCAGAGAAAATCATCCTGCGTCACCATCGCCGAGTGGAACAGGAGCACACACTTTTGCAGTGGCTACAATCGGCCGAGGTTGTTGCACCGCGGCCGTTAGGATTTGACCCATCCAGCCGGACGCTAATGCTCAATTTTATTGACGGGTACAGCCGATACGATGCGATTAGCGGCGGCGCAATCGGAGAGCAAATCGGCCGACAACTTTTCAAAATCCATGAGGTTCCCATCCCACCAGATAGTCAAGCCATTTTGCTACAAGAAAAGACACAGCTTTGGGAAATCAATCATGTCCGTACCGAAGCTGAAATCCGAGCCAAGCTTGAACCCAATTGGCCCATTCCAGAATCTGGGCCACACGTTTTTATCCATGGGGATTTTTGGCCGGGAAACATGCTGTGGCACGGGGATAAACTGGTTGGCGTAATCGATTGGGAAGATGCAAAATTGGGGAACCGGTATCAAGATTTGGCGATTTCTCGTTTCGACTGTTGTTTTATCTTCGGCCGAGAAACAATGCTGGCCTTAACCGAAACATACAGTAAATTTTATCCCCTAAATGCCGATGAATTAGCCTTTTGGGATCTGTACGCCGCCCTCAGAGCAGCCAGAGGGATTCCTGACTGGGCCCTTGGATACGATGAACTTGGCAGACCCGATCTAACAGAAAAGGTGATTTGGGAATCACACCGCTGGTTTTTAGACCAAGCACTAAATCAATTAAAAGGAGACTCAAAATGAGCGATCAGGATTTGATTGAAAAATATAATTACGATGAATTTGTGCCAGACAAATTTATGCCTTGGATGCGGTTTGCTGAAAGTCCAAATCTTGGAGAAACAGCGCCAGATTTCCCTTTATGGCATGCAGAAACGCAGGAAGAAACTAGCCTAAGCGCTATCTGGAAAAGTAATTTGTATACCATCGTTGAGTTTGGGAGCTTTACCTGACCTTACTGTGGGATGGCGTCGCCATCCATGAATAAGATCGCTGACAAATATGCGGCCGATGATGTAGGCTCGATCTTTTTGTACACACACGAAGCGCATCCGGGTGAGGTTATGCCTGAATTACGCTCGATGGAGCAGAAGTTTGAGCACGCACTAAAACTGCGTGACATCTACGGGGTCACCCGGCCGATTTTACTCGACTCGCTGGATGGCGCTTGTCATCGCCGATATGGGTCTATGCCCAACATGACATGGATTTTTAACCGATCTGGGACACCGATCTACAAATCAGACTGGTCGGACGCCAACAGTGTTGACAACGCCATCGCCTACTTTTTAGATGTGACAAAAAGACGCCGAAACAAAGAGCGGCTGGCCCCATTTAGAGTCGAGCGGCTTGATTATCGCAATCAGGATCAAGAACAGTTTTATGCTGGGCTAGCTCGCAACGGTCCCCGGGCAGTGACAGAGTTTAAAGACGCTTTCTAGCCAATCTACGGCCGAGCCATAATCTAAGCCGCTTGCGCCTGCCAAGCGGTTGTTTACACCCAAAATACTCCGTCATTTTCCACTCGTTAATCAGCTTTGCCTGCAGAGATTGGTCGATATCCTGCGGCCGGGCTAAGGTAAGCTGGCTCCCCTCAACCTCGTGAGTCAAGTTTGCAACGGGCGGCCGCATGGTTAACCCCCAGCTTTTGGCACTTGCATTTACCGTCTGTGACGTGAGTACAAATTCGGACCTGATTCTGGCGGCGTCTCTCTCCCCATAAAAATCAGTCTGGAAATCCACATCTGCTAGGTTCGGGATCAGCCGCTTAATTCGGTCTGGGAGCATCTCTTGCCACGAGTCATACACGGCCAAACAATCTTCTAGGCGCTGAAACCGCCAGGTTGTTTTTTGCTCCTCTACGGGCACTTGGAAGAACGTGGTTGATTTGGCAAAGTGGGTCCCTGTATCACCAAAATTTACGGCTAAAGAGGCGCGTGGGAAAGCATAGTATCGGCCGGTTCGTACCAAATATTTTGTTTTGATGGGGAACCACTCGGTGTTTGGGAAAAGTGAAAATAGAGGATGCATCCTATCCCCGTATTTAACATTCCACTGGCTCCGATCAAGCCAAGCCTTGAATGCTTCCCACTGCTCGGCCGTGTACACCTGCCCTTGGAACCAAGCCACTTGTGCAAAAAAGTTGTCCCCATCATCCAAATACGGCTCAAAAGGCAATCGGCTAAATCCGTGAAACCAAAGCGCACTTAGCGAGATCCCCCCGATTTTTGGATCATCTGCAAAGGCGGCTAAAGCTTGTTGGGCATAAGTATAGAACTGTCGGCCGACGACTAAATCGTCCTCCAGAAACACAATAGATCCGTATACTTCGGTCAGATTGCCGCAGGCAAACACATGCCCAATCAGCCCTAAATTTTCGTTATGAAATACCAGTCGCTTAGGCCCAAAAGGCCACTTAAATTCTGTAGCTATTTTCTGTAGCTCGCCGTTGTTGGAACCTCCACCGTCGACGGAAATGACTATGGGAATTTTTACGTCTGTGTAATGCGCATCCAGCAAAGACCTAAGCAGGCGCTTTAAAGATGCAGGTCGATTATGGGCGGCCACAACAATGGCCGGTAAAAATCTATCCATTTAGTGCCCATCGCAATAGAGGCATACCTGTTGGTGTTTCACTACCGCCTTCAGGTTCCAAGGTTATTTCAAAGCGATCATAATCACCCAGAGGCTGATCTGAATTAACCCATCTTGATCCATACCCTTCTTCATTTAAATTCGGAATTGTAGGACCAGCTTCAACCACACCGTCTTTGATCAACCAGAGTTGATACTCTTTGCCGGCCGGGGTCTGCGCCATGCCATCTATCACAAGGGTCCCATGTTCACGATCAGAGCTAAGAACGACAAGGCCCGTGGCACCGGAATCATCTGTCGCGGTTAGTTCTAACGTGGGTAAAACATTTTCAAAACCGGCTAGTTGCCGATTCATATCAAGGTTCTGCATCATCAAAAAGCCAGAGCCAAAAAGCAAAAATGCCATCACAAAGCCGCTAGCCATTTGCAATCGGGGCTGCGCGAAAAATCCTGACAATCGCTCCCAAACGGTTGGGGCTTGTGCCGCAGCGGGTTTAGGCTTTGCGGCCGATGTCTTGGTTGCGGCCGCAGGTTGTTCGGCAGGACTAATCCGTGCAAAAAGACGATCTTCAAACGAAGCTGACGTTTCCATCTCTGGCGCGCTAACAGCCATCAACTCAGCAATCTGCTGGAAGCTGGCAAGCTCATCACGCGCAAGCTGTGATTTCTCGAGAAGGGCTTCAACCTGAGCCACTTCATTGTCATCCAAAGACCCTAGCGCATAGCTAGCGATAAGATCTTGAATTTCGTTTTGATCATCCATATTTTTTAAACGGCGTTTTAAGGGCCATTTACATCCTGAGTTACGCCAATCTGGCTAAATCAGATTCACTTAAAAAATCTTTTAATTTCAGCATTCCACGTCTGATCCGTGTTTTTACTGTACCTAGCGGAATACCAGTTTCATTCGCGATTTGGCTGTTGCTGAGCCCTTTAAAATAAGCCAAGCCCAACACCAATTGTTGATCTTCTGACAGCTGGCTAAGGGCCGACTGCACGAGGGATGCCAAATCTTTTTGCTGGGCATGTTTTTCCGGATTATCACCGGTTGAAGGGATCACGTTTTCATGAACGTCGGTCCAGCCCACGGCCGTATCGTCCACCCGTCGGCCGGATTTACGCAGATAGTCGATCGATCGGTTCCGGGTCATTTGGAACAGCCATCCCCGTAAATTCCCCTTTTCAGCGTTGAACATCCCCCCTTTTTCCCAAACCCGCACAAACACGTCCATCACAACTTCTTCAGCCAGCTCTTTTGAATAGACAGTTTTAAAGGCAAGCCCCATCAATCGAGTTTTGTACTTTTCAATCAACCGACGCAGGGCAGCTTCGTCTTGCTGCACAATGCGGCCGATGAGTTGAATATCCTCTTGATGGGTTTCTTCCATTAATTTCGTCATCCAATCTGATTGTACCGTTTTGAATCCACTTTGAAAAAGATTGACGTATACCTTTTTGAAATATTAATTTGATCCGATTATTTTTGGTTAACGGTGGCGAACTGGGACCATTCTCCCAATCGTAAACAAAGATATCCGATATTCACTGTCGCCCCTTGAACAAGGTTCTGATCAACTTAAGAACAACAGATAATTGTCACGAAACTATTAACGTTACACTCGATCTGGTTTTAATCAGATATTTTAAAAACGGAGAAAAAGGGCATTTTCGACAACTTCTTGGTTACTTTTTTCTCTTCGATTTTCTCTCTAACCGCCTAGATAGATTAAACATGATAACTTTTGATCCTGCCCTTCAAGAAAATACCGTCGATACGGAGCCAGCCATTCTTGATGCGATTTTAAGAACCGTCACCTACGCCGATATTTTTGACCATCCCCTCTCGATTTCTGAGGCCCACCGGTTTCTTGATGCCGCTGCATCTGATGAGCAAACAGTCGCGAACCTAGTCAGCACGCTTGTGATCACTGGGCGACTAAAACAAGACCCAGCAACCGGCTGGATCGCTTTACCCGGCCGGGAATCGCTGTTCAACCTGCGGCTTGAGCGGAACCATCACGCCAGAAGCCTGTGGCGACAAACTAGGACCTGGGGAAACCTAATCGGCCGTTTGCCGTTTGTACGTTCAGTTGCGGTTACGGGATCTCTGGCCGTTGATAATCCAAACGAAAATGCGGACATCGATCTATTTATCATCACCAAACCGGGCCGATTGTGGCTGGCCCGACTTTTTGTTGTGTTCATCGTTCGCATCGCTGAAATTTTTGGGGTTTCGCTCTGCCCCAACTACTTTATTACAACCAAAAATCTAGCCGTAAAAGGTCAAAACCGATACACGGCCCGAGAGATTGCCCAAATGATCCCGATTGTGGGGCAAGATGAATATGCTCGATTCTGGCAGGCAAATCGCTGGACCAAACCGTACTTTCCAAACGCACGGCCGCATCCCCACAGTGCAGAGTTAGCTTCCCCAGTGCAACGGGGTAAAAGATGGGGATTACTCGAAATACTCCTAAATAATAGGTTGGGAGATCGGTTAGAACAGTGGGAGATGACGCGCAAAATCAGCAAGCTAACCAGCCATGCCGATTTGAGCGAAAGCAGTTTCTCGGCCGAGCAGTGCAAAGGGCATTTTGATGGGCATCAGGCAAAAACGCTTGAGCAGTTTACGGCCGTGGCACATCCGCAAAACGAGCCAGAAGCAAAAACGAGTACCCCCCAAGCAGATATTTTGTTTGGGCAATCGTACTACCTGCGCTTTGACCCCAAACTTTATGAAGCGATGCAACCTTACCCGCCTTTGGGAACGATGATTGCGGCCGCTATGGTGCGCCAAGCGGGTTACACGGTTGATCTGTTTGATGGGATGCTGGCGGAATCAACGGCCGAATGGGGGGCCAAAGTAGCCACCGTGCGGCCGAAAGTGGCGGTCATCTACGAAGATAATTTCAACTATTTATCAAAAATGTGCCTGCTCAACATGCGGGATGCCGCTCTCGAAATGATCAGCATGGCGAAATCTGTTGGCTCCACCGTCATTTTGTGTGGCTCAGATGCAACCGATCACCCCGGCCTGTATTTAAATGCTGGGGCAGACTTTGTGATTCAGGGTGAGGGAGAAGAAACGCTTTTAGAGCTGTTAACCATGCTTGATCAAGCAGACGAACCCCATCAGCCAGAAGGGATCCAGGGATTGGCATTTAGGCAAAATGGACAGGTGGTTCAAAATCTACGTCGGCCGGTGATGCGTGACATTGACCGACTCCCTTTCCCAGCTTGGGATTTGATCGACGTTGAAAAGTATCGACAGATTTGGATCAACCATCACGGCTATTTTTCGATGAATATGGTCACAACGCGCGGATGCCCTTACCACTGCAACTGGTGCGCCAAACCGATTTGGGGACAGCGGTACAATGCCCGATCCGCCGCAAGCGTGGCGGCCGAGATGGCCTGGCTCAAACAGACCTATGCCCCAGACCACATCTGGTTTGTAGATGACATCATGGGGTTAAAACCGGGCTGGTGGCAGGAGTTTGCGGCCGAAACTGAAAAGTTAGACAGCAAGCTACCGTTCAAATGTTTAAGCCGGGCCGATTTAATTGTGGGCAAAAACAAGACCAGCAACGTGGCGGCGATGGCGCAAGCCGGTTGTGACATTGTTTGGCTCGGTGCGGAATCAGGTGCGCAACACATCTTAAATAAAATGGACAAAGGGACAACGGTCGAGCAGATTTATCAAGCGGCCGAGGAGCTCCACGCGGCCGGGGTCAAAGTTGCTTTCTTTTTGCAATTTGGCTATCCGGGTGAAACGCGTGAGGACATTGAAAAAACGCTCCAGATGGTGCGTGACTGCCAGCCGGACGACATCGGCATGTCGGTGTCTTATCCGCTACCGGGGACTCGTTTTCATGAAAATGTAAAACTTCAGCTAGACGGTCAGCAGAATTGGACCGA
>JAHDGV010000526.1 GCA_020631655.1 Chloroflexota bacterium
ATTATCCCCGATTGGCCCGTCTGCGACGACGGCCGTGTTTCGGTTTTTCACCAAATCCTACAACTTCTGGCGGGTCCGGCTGTGGCGCCATTTTTTCAGGGATGTCTTTGTAGTGACCGTACTTGCGTGCGGCTTCAAACATGCGGATTGCGTTTTCAGGCTTACAGCCAGGATGGAGCGAGTTGGACGAGGCCAAAATATAGCCACCTTCAGGGGCCGCCATTTGGATCGTTTCGTAAACCGACTCTTCCACTGCGTCAGGCTCACCAAAGACCAGCAGGTCTAGACAGTCGATGTTGCCGACAACGGCCATTTTCCCTTTAAGGTACTGCTTGGTTGCCCCGATGTGCATACACTGCGGCTGTACCGGATGGAAGCCGTCGATGTGGGACTCGACAAAGACATCGAGCAGGGGCCAGACCACGCCGTCACAATGTTTGAAAACCAGCATCCCTTTTTCATGAACATAGTCACACAGCTCTTGCTTGTAGGGCAAAATAAATTCGTAAAAGTGGTCGAGCGACATGAGGGTGGTCATGTTTCCGGCCATATCCCCGTCAAACGAAACAACATCAACCCCAACTTCGGCCGACATATCGATGACCCGCTTGTTGAACTGAACCACCTCGCGCATGGTGGCGTGGGCCAGCTCTGGGTTGAGCGAGTAGTCGTACATCAGTTTGTCCATGCCACCGCGGGTGACCCAGGCTTCTTGGAACGGGCCGTTGATGCTGAGCACGTGGGATTTATCGGTCCCAAGTTTGTCGATGACGTAGGCCATCCGCTCAAAATCTTCATAGCTGACACGGTCAGCCATCTTGTAGTCTTTCAGGTCTTCGAGCGACTTGATGCCACCTTCCATGACGGCCGGAATACCGTTTTCGCTCAGCATAAAGCCACGGCCGTACTTATCGACTCCCCAATCCTCACGCACCGCTTTGAGGCCGGTAGAGTACGAGAGCCACGTGGCGTCGTGGTCTTGAGCTTCGACCACATCACAATAGGTATCCAGATACTCTTTGGTCTCTTCGCCCTTGCGGGTCGCTTTGGCACGTTTGCCTCGGGATAGCCCCATGATTTCGGCCATACCAAGAATTACTTTTTCATCAATGTAGTCCAACATGGGCACCCGATCTGGCACACCAAGATCAAGCGCCGTTTGGAAACGTTCACGGGAAGTCATCTCTTTTGTCATGTTTATCCTCTTAAGTGGGATGTGATTTCAGCTGCGGCCGTGACGACGAGGGCTGTGAATTCAGCATCTTCTCCGGCCGGTGGAACTCTAAAAACAGGGCCGTACAAACTGACGGCCGCAATCACAGTTTGGTTTTGATCAAATATCGGCGCAGACACACCGGCCAACCCTCGCTCAAACTCTTCACGCACCCAGGCATAGCCGTTTTTACACACTTGGTCTAAATAGATGGCCAGCTTTGAGGCGTCAGTTTCAGTGTTTTCAGTAAAACGCTCAAGCGGCTTGGCTAAATATCGTTTTTGCAGGATGGGGTCAAAAGCCAGAAACAGTTTGCTAGGAGAGGTGACGTGCAGCGTTGGAAAATGGGTTCCCGTCCAGTCACGCAGTTGAATATTGCTGTTTGGGTCGCTGTGTTGATCAATGTAGAGCAGGCGGTCCCCATCCATGACAGATAGCGTGGCGGTTTCCCCCGTTTGTTCAACCAGCTTTTTTAACCACGGCTCAACTAAGCTCACTAGCCACGATGGCCGGGTGATAAGGTCTGAGATGGCCGGGCCAATTTTGTGCCCCGCACCCGGATTATCCCGCTCTACTGCTCCAATTTCTTCGAGCGTAGTTAACATGCGTGACACGGTGCTCTTTGGCAAGGAGGTGATTTCTGCGATATCACCCAACTGAGCCCCGCTTGGAAATTGGGCGACAGCATGCAGGATTTGAAATGCACGTTCGACTGATTGTATAGTTGACATTGTTCCGTATCGTGGAATAGATTCCATAAAGTGGAATTTTGATCGGAATTATACCGTCTTGATTTTGGATTTCAAATAGTTAGGGCTTTTTACACACGCTCTGATTTTTCAGGTTTATTGCATTAACCATGGAGCGGAGCTTTAGAGGATATGACAAACTGGGACTTGCTGATGTATGTTGAGGAATTGAGTCAGTTGTTGCAAAATAGGGAAATCATTTCTCAACAAGGTAAAGGACAAACATGCCATCTAATTTTAAATATCAGCTTCGGCTGCTAAAAATCCCGGTCAAAAATGTGGACACATCGAGCCAGTTTTATGCTGAAAACTTGGGCTTTAAAATCGATTTTGCAGCCGAAGAGTACGGCTGGGCTCAGCTTTCATCGGGTGATTTTTCGATGGCCCTTTACGTCCCCGGCATGGGGGGCGGCGATGGCAAGCTGGGCGGGAGCGTTGACTTTCACCTGTCGCTGGCTGGGGATGAGTTTGATACCCTCGCCAACGATCTGCTTGAGAAAGGGCATCTAAGCGAAGGGATGATTCACTCAGGCAATGATGGCTCAACATTTGTCGATGTATTGGACCCTGACGGCAATATCCTTAAAGTGATGAAAGGGTGATCGAAACACAATGACTTACGACGAATTCAACGATTTTTGTGCT
This sequence comes from Chloroflexota bacterium, assembly GCA_020631655.1. GTDB lineage: Bacteria > Chloroflexota > Anaerolineae > Promineifilales > Promineifilaceae > WTJY01. The sequence goes on from JAHDGV010000526.1 coordinate 2,608, forward strand.
TCTTTGCGGGCAACGACTCACGTTGTTCAATGGGGTGGTGCACAGGTATGGAAGGTCGGGGGTAAAGTGTTTGCGATTGGCGGCTGGGGAGAAGAGGGTGAGGTGCGTTTCACGTTTAAAACGTCTGAATCGGACTTTTTTATGTTAGACGATCGGCCGGGGTATCGGCCGGCCCCCTACTTTGCAACCCGAGGGATGAAATGGATTCAGCAGCACGACGCTGAGCTGCTAGATGTGGCAGAACTCAAGCATTACCTCGAGAAATCGCATAAACTTGTTTCGCTGGGGCTGACCAAGAAAAAACAAAAAGAGCTGGGGCTTAACCAAGGCTAATTGTAACTAAAGGAAAACGAATGAAAGGCATTGCTGTTCACCAAATTGAAGGAAAGTCGGTATTAAAACTAGAAGAGGTAGCTGATGTCACCTATAACGCAGGCGAGGTATTGGTTGATATCAAAGCCTCGGCCGTCAATCGGGCTGATCTCATGCAGGCGGCCGGTGGGTATCCACCCCCTCCCGGTGCCAGCGATATTTTAGGATTAGAGATGGCCGGTGTTGTGTCGGCCGTGGGTGACAATGTTTCTGACATTCAGGTGGGGGATCGTGTGGCGGCACTTTTAGCCGGAGGTGGGTACGCGGAGCAAATCGCCATCCACCCGAAAATGCTGTTTAAACTGCCAGATGATTGGTCGTTTGCAATGG
>JAHDGV010000527.1:0-1834 GCA_020631655.1 Chloroflexota bacterium
CGGCCGCTGGCCAGCACACGCACGCTAGAAACGGCTGTTGAAATCGCATCGCAAAACAAACGGGTCCGCTCAATTTTGGGCAACGTGAACGCCGATGACCTGATGATGGTACCAATGAACATTTGGCTACTTGATGATGCCTGTAACAACGATTGGTGCGTTGACCTGACCTTCGAAGATCCGGCCGAGACTGGCAAGATTCTGCACGTCACCATCAACATGGAAAAACAGCAGGTCGCCAGAACGTTTTACACGCGCGGCCGGGAAAATGTCCCCTACCGTGATTTAACCCCACAGCGCACCTCATGGACCAACGGTTGTCACGAAGATGCCGGTTGGGAAGTGTGCTGGGAGATGACGGCCCACGACGGGGTTGAATTTTACGATGCCAAGTTTAACGGACAGCCGGTTTTCAGCAGTGTCAAAATCGCTCAGGTAGAGGTCTGGTATCCCTCATGGCCCGGTGGCTATCGGGATGAGATCGGCTCGGCCGCATCGGTTCCCCCCTATTTTGATACCAACATAGACGACGTGGAGAACGGATTCCGCATCAGCCAACTATTTACCGAATTTACCCGCTGGCCCAACTGTATCTGCTGTTATCGATATGAAGAGGCACTGGCCTTTTATGCAGATGGGACTTTTGAAACTGAATTTGTATCACACGGCCCTGGCTGTGATGATCTGTCGGTCTATCAGCCACTGTGGCGTATCGACCTAGATTTGGGTGGGGCCGAGAACGACGAAGCTTTTTTCTTTAGTGATGGTGCCTGGAACGAGGCGCTTGAAGAAACGGAGTTGGAGCTAATTGCAGACGGTGATTTGAGCCCTGACGGAGAAAAGTTAGCCACGTTTGATGGAGACATGCACTACCGCTGGTCTTATATCTCTGAAGATCCGCTGGGCGTTGACGAAGCTAAGATGTTTTTGGTCCGCTGGAACGAAGATGAGGGTGAAATCCCGATTTTGACCGGTGCGGCCAACACGTTTGAGCCGCCGAGAAACTTTATCGATGGAGAATCTTTCTCGGGTGAAAATATCACGATGTGGTATGTGCCATTGCTTAAAACCAAAAAGGGCGGCCCTTGGTATTGCATGCCGGACCCATCCCCAGATTTGACCCCGTGTACGGCCGTGTTGCGCGCGGTCCCGGCCGGAAACCTGCCAACGCCTGAAGAGTTGGCGGCTATGATGCCAGAAGAAGAGACAACCGAAGACGGAATCACCATCACCAAAATTGAAGATCAACAGCAAGATGATGCCCCTCCGACCCCAACATCACCACCGGCCGCAACATCTACCCCTGCCCCGCTTGAAGGGCAGGATGCTGAAACAATTTTGCTAAATTCCGGCTGTTTGGCCTGCCATGTGATTGGCGACTTGGGCGATCACGGCAAAGTTGGCCCCGACATGACCAACATCGGTGCAGAAGCAGCCGCCATAGGCGCACCCTTAGGTCTCAGCGGAAGTGAGTATGTACGGCGCTCAATTCTTTATCCAGACGAATATATCGCCCCAGATTGCCCCAACGGCCCCTGCTTGGGCGGCATTATGCCAAACTCGTACGGTGAGCGGCTAACGGCCAATCAGCTTGAAACGATTGTGGCGTGGCTCATGGTGCAAGGTGGAGATGAGTCGAACTATGCGGCCCCACCTGAAGACACCCGGCCGATTGGAACAGACGCTGACTCAGATGAGGTGCTCGCACCGGCCGATGAATCGGACTTGCTGACGCTGTTGGCCAATTGGGGAATTGGGGTGATTGCACTTGTGGCTCTGTTGCTGTTTGCAGGCATTATTTTGGGGCCGCGAATTATGAACCGCAATCATAATT
>JAHDGV010000527.1:1934-3306 GCA_020631655.1 Chloroflexota bacterium
AGCCAGCCAACCGCCTCGGCCGCATCTTCCCTCTGACCCAACGGTAAACCCAGGGCCTCAAACGCCTTTAGACAGGCAACAATAATTTCGTTGTGAGAGATCGTTATTATCATGACTTTGTTGGAGCGATCGGCCAAAACCAATCATCAGCAAACGGCTTTCCGATGTCAGACACGAGCGGCGCACCCTGAAACAAGGTGATACGCACCCACAGGTTTGAACGGGGATCAAATTTACTCGCCCCAAAGAATGACAGCTTGCACCGGAGCAGATCGATGGGCAAACATTCGGCCCCGATTAGGTTGTCTTGAATCTCGGCGTAGGGCTTTGCACTTAGCGACTGAATGCGGCGGATGAGGCCTCGTTCGGCCGGGTGAGCCATCAAATAGTCGATGACGGTTGCGCTGGGTGAATGGTCCAGAAAGGCTTGAATGCCGACAAACATACAGGTGATGTCGCGCGCCATCGTCAACGGCCGTTCTTTTTCTTGCCCCATCTCTTCGTAACGGTTCCCCAAACGTGGCTCCTCTTTGTCGGCCGAGCTGTACCAGAACCACTGGTTGTTCGGCCGCTGGGTAAAGTCGATGTCTAGGGCCCAGCCATAATTTTGGGCGATGAGGGTTTTTAGCTCGGCCAAAGGTTGCTCCGGCCGTAGATCATACGATTCTTGGCAGTTTAGCTCCTCTGCAAGCGGATTCACCAAGTCGGGATACAGCTCCAGCAAAATCGAAACGATCACTTCTTGGGTTTCTGATGAGTCCTCGTCCACCCAGGCCAACACATCGTGCCAGTTGGTGTTTGGATCGATGGGTAGTCTTTGACTAATTAAGTCGCTTAGCTCGGCCAGCATCATCCGGTTTTTCTTTTCTTGTAGCTCGTGGATCGTTTCAATCTCGGCCACATGTTGGCGTGCACGTTTGAGTAAGTCCCCAAAGCGGCCAGCGATCTCGGCCGAGCATGTGCCGTGTTGCAAAACCGATCCCAACGCTTTTTCACGCGTGCTGACCCACTGGTGCAACAGGGCCGGATGCGAGACGATAAACGGTGCCATGCCCAATCCGGTAGCGTTCCCTACCCCCAGATAGCGTGCAATCACCCCATCTAGCTCAACAGCCCCGTCAGGATTTTTGAGTTTGGCCAAATAATTAACTTGATCCAAGCTAAACTGGCGCACCATCCAAACGGCAAACATCTGCGCCCGAAAAGTCACGTTGAACGCCTGCGTTTGTTGTAGTTTGGCAAAATCAGCGATTCCAAATTTGCCGTTGCCGTACACGGCCGTGGTGCGATACAGATACCCCACTTTTGCCAGTTGGGCCGGGTCTGGCTGTTGGCCTACAGACAACGCATCTAACACGGCCGAGAAGTTGCG
>JAHDGV010000065.1:0-17987 GCA_020631655.1 Chloroflexota bacterium
GTAGACTGAGCTTGTCGAAGTCGAGATCGCGGTCTTCGAAAGCCAAGAATATATACTTTACATAGTACTACCACATCGTCTCAACAGCTTGTCGAAGGGTGTTCTCGCATTAAACTGTAAACCTTGGAATGGAGAATAAAGGTGCGTGATTTAGCTGGATGGATTAGGATAGCAACAGCTAGTGCATTTAACTCACCGGAAAAGATCTATGTCAAAAACTAAAAACAGAAACTTAAATGTGATTGAGTTAACCAACGAACTCATCAAAATGAAATCAGTCAGCGTTGATTCGAACGGGCCGATATCAGACTATTTACAAGGGTTGCTCGAAGAGATTGGTTGCACCGTTGAGCGGCTTGAATATACCGATGACAATGGGGAGCTAAAAGTAAATATCATTGGCAGGTTGGGAGAAGGGACCGGCGGTTTGGCATTCTGTTCCCACTCTGACACAGTGCCAGGGCAAGAGGTTGATTGGCCCGCGTTTGATCCGGTGATTAAAGACGGCAAGCTCTACGGCCGCGGTTCTTGCGATATGAAGGGGCCGTTGGCGGCGACCATCGTGGCGGCAAGCCGAATCGACCCAGAAAGGCTCAAGCGGCCGGTTTACATCATCGTCACTGCTGACGAAGAGATCGGGTTGCTTGGGGCGAAATTTGTGACAGAGCAATCAAAAATGCTCAAAGAAGACCGGCCGACCTACGGCGTGATCGCTGAACCTACTGAGATGATACCGGTGTACGCCCACAAAGGTGGTGCCGGTGGTACTGTGACATCCTATGGCCTAGCTGCTCATTCAAGCACGGATAAAGGTGTTTCTGCCAATTTTAAGCTGGCCCGTTTTATGGCTGAAATGGCCGATTTGCGAGACATGTCGATGAGCGACACCACATATCAGGATGATGAGTTTGATCCCCCCACCAACGGTTTTAACATGGTGATGTCTGATTTTGATACGGCCGGAAATGTGACTGCTCCCAAAGCGATCTGCCAAGTTGGTTTTCGGACCATGCCAAAAGCGGCTAACGAGGAGCTGTTGGACATGATCGCCAAAGCGGCCGAAAAATATGACTTAGAGTTCAAAGGGCGCATTGCGGACCCACTCTACGTCTCAGTTGACTCCCCGCTGGTAAAAGCGGCTGTTCAGGCGCTTGACGGCCGTCAGCCCGAAACGGTGTCATACGGCACAGATGGGATTTACCTGAAAAACATCATCCCGCAAATGGTGGTGTTGGGGCCGGGGAGCATCAGCGTGGCACACACGATTCAGGAGCACATTCCGGTTGCTGAGCTAGAGCAATCGGTTGATGTGTACCAATCGATTATTCAGGATTTGTGTATGTAGGGGGCTATCCTAGCTTTTGATAAAAGCGGAACCCTTTTTTGTTGAAATGTGGTTTCCAGATTTGGGCATTTGCAAAAAAGGATTCGATTTTGGGGAGATTTTTAGCCGTATCTGCGATCAGCATGTAACCGGCCGGGTTAAGTGCGTTTGCCGCAGTTTTGAGCACGTTGAGGCGGTCTTCATCGGCCGGGAGCATGTGCAAGACTCGGTCAAGTAGCACGATGTCATAGGTTTTGGTTGGCCGGTATGCTAATAAATCCCCAGCCTCTCCGGTAACTCGCAGATTGAGTCGTTTTGCCTCTGCAACCATTTGCTTGATCCCGGTAGGGGACAGATCTACCCCGTGTACCTGATGGCCAAGTTGGGCGATCATAATTGCATCTCGCCCCTGACCGCACCCTAAATCCAAAACAGCAGCTTGTTGCAGGGGGAGTGATTCAAAGAATGCTTGAAATTCTGCAAAGGGCTCCCCGCAGGCGGCCGGGTTATTTTGATATTCAATCTCGTAATCAGTCATCTTGCTCAGGTTGAACCTCTCAAAGCGCTGATTTTAAACCCCTTAAAGACGCGTAGCAAGAATTTACAAAATGAGCGGAGCCCACTACGGTTCGGGCGTTGGCTCGCTCTCAGGAGCCTCTGATGATTCAGCACCATCAGCTTGTTCGCCATTCCCCTCATCCTCATCATCTTCTTCAATTGGTTCAGGCTCCTCTGTCGGCTCCGGCTCCTCAGTTGGTTCGGGCGGTTCCGTCGGTTCAGGCTCTTCCGTTGGTTCTGGAATTTCAGTTGGCTCTGGCGCTTTGGTAGGTTCGATAACTTCCGTTGGTTCTGGCTCAACTGTAGGTTCTACTATTTCTGTAGCAGTTGGCTCAGGGACTAACGTTGCCGTTGGTACATCAGTGGGGATTTCGAACGTTGCCGTTGGAAGAATTTCCGTTGGGGTTGGAGGTTCAGAGGTGAAAGTGGCGGTTGGTACCACAGGCGTTTCTGTGGCTGGGATATCTGTTGCAGTCGGGTCAGGTTCTTTTGTTGGTTTAGGCGTTTTTGTTGGTTTTGGTGTTTTGGTCGGCTTAGGCGTCTTTGTGGGTTCTACCGTGTCAGTTGGCACGATGGTGCTTGTTGCTTCGGCCGTGCTAGTTGGCGCTAAGGTTGGTGTCTGCGATGGTGCATCCGTACTCGTTGCAGATGGTTGTATCGTGGGCTCTGCAGACGGTGTTGATGTTGGAATTGTGCTAGGTACAGAAGTTGGTGTTTTACTTGCCACAGGTGTATTCGTTGGTTTACGAGTTGGCGTTTTTGTTGGCTGAGGGGTGTTGGTCGCTTCTGACTCTGTTGTGGCTGTAGACGCTGGAGTATTTGTTGCCCCTTTTGTCGAAGTTGGTTCTGGATTTACAGTAGGAGTACTACCTGAAGGGAAATCTGGTTCAGTTGTTGGCCTACCCGCAGGTGTTGTTGTGGCGTTGAAAACAACCGGGTTTTCGGCCGTAGCGGTAGGATTTTGGTTTGGATTTCCGCTTCCGGTTTGGGAAGGGTTTGAGGTTGATGTTGGCGTTGGGCTGGCCACAAAAATTGTTGCCGTTGGGGTTGGGGTAGGAGGGGCCGGTAGGAATTGGCCCAAACAGCGGTTAATGTCTCTTTCGCCCCCATCAAATTTGCTGGCCAATGCTTTGTATGCGATCGCATCAACTTCTGGAATAGTTCTGATGCTCGGTTCAATCGAGAAATCGGCCGGATTTAACACAACCCGCCGGCCGGCTCTGAGTGACACTTCCTCATCCCGATTAAGCTGATAGTGGCACGTCCCGCCAAAGCAAAAGGCCTCTAGATTTTCTTCATTTTCTGAATAACGAACGGCTAGGCAGGCCTCTTCACCCCGAAACGAGAAATCTCCATCGCTTGCCCGAATTTCGATCTCCATCCCCCGTTCGTAAAAGCCGGTATGTGCAAACAAATCGCTCTCTTCATATTGTCTAAACTCGACTTTTGAGTCAACCTGTTTAAATTGGAGCTCGGTGCCAGCAAAGCTGTAAATGCTCGCATCTTCCGCTTCAATCCCTAAGTGATTAATTTGGATTTCTGTATCTGTTGCCGCTAGCACAAAATCATCTTCATAAATCGGATCAAATGCATCCTGATTTGCAAAACGATACACCCCGATTTGCCCCGGCTGTAAGGTTGGTCGGGGGGTGCTTGTTGGGATGGGTGTGGCTGTCGGCCGGGCGGTTTCTGTGGCCGCGATGATGGCTGCCACCGTTTGGGTCGCATAGGGACCAAAATCTTCTTCGGGCTCTTCCACACTGTTTTGGCTGATCGGTTGGAAGTCTCCAGATGCTTCTGCTGAATTTTCAATCGGTTCATTTGCAGATACGGAGGCAATCTCTTGAGTCGGGGTTGAGAAAAACCAAATTCCTGCTCCGCACAAAATCAGCATAAGGGCTACTAGCCCACCCAGCATGAGTGAAATCGAACGGCTGGGAGCATGAGCTGGAACCACGATCGCTTTTCGTTCCGGATCTGGAGTTTGCAATAGCGCCAAAGCCACGTTGTCTTCCACCTGTCGGCCGAGGGCGAATGAGACCAGCGCACGAGTTGCGCGCTTGCCTTCTTGTGAGGATAGGACCTGAATAATCTCATGCTTTTCGAGATGGCTTTGCCCATCAACATTAATCGAATGAGCCCCATCTGTGCTGATTAGAATCGAGTCTCCCTGTCGTAACGGAAGCCCTTCGCCGCCGCGTTTTTGCGCTAATTCAAATGCATTTGGTTCGCTTAGATTCTGATCAATATAGAAGCCAATGTCGGCCGGAGTTGGATTTTTGCTTGCCAATCCCCATCCTGATTTATCTGAGCCCTGAAAACCCAAAGACGCCAGATTTTCTGGGGTATGGATTGAGTTGAGTTGGGTTAAATTTTGCTTTCTTAAAAAATGAATCCGACAGATGCCCAAATGAGCAATAAATAGTTTGGTTTCATTCAGAATGATGGCAACGGCTAATGAGCATCTTCCCCGCAGAAAATCTTGGCCATCTAAACAGCCCAACACGACTTGATTGGCCACCTGGATAGACTCTTTAAGAAGGGCTGGAATATCTGTTGAATCAGAAGAAGCGATGTAGGCCATGCAGCTATCAATGGCTGTTTGTGAGGCTAAATGTCCCGAGCTCCCCATGCGGCCGCCGTCTGCTACGGCTGCAACCGTTAGCACATCCCCATTCGGCCGGACAAACTCCTGCGTTGAGGTGTGATCAAAATAAGTTTCAGATGATCCGAGGATCTGTTGGGTGCCGCAAATGATTTCAGACATACAAAATGTGAAAGGATTTCAGGTGGTGGCTCACTAATTAATCAACAGGGATTAATCCCTAATATAGATCACTTTTTCTAACAAGTTTTTGCCCGATTAGGGGATCTATAAATTTGAAAATTACTGCTGTCCCTTCACATTTCATCCTTCGCCTTGAAGAAGAATCGCCTCTTTGCCTTACGATGTACCTTACTGTGCCAAGATACTAATAGGTAGTGGGTACTTGAGTCACTTTTTTCCATCTGTCAACACTTGGCATACACTACGCAAATGTCAGACAAAAGTAACGTAATTTTGGCAATTGATGTTGGAACCCAAAGTATTCGAGCTATATTGATTGATTTAGAAGGCTCTATTGTTGGAAAGAGCCAGCTGTTTTTTGAGCCGTACCACTCTTCCCAAGCAGGATGGGTAGAACAAGATCCAAATTATTTTTGGAAAATGTTGGGGGATGCGTGTCAAAAATTGTGGCAAGATCACCCCGAAGAAAAACCGAGAATTGCGGCCGTTGCCCTCACAACCCAGCGGGGAACGATGGTGAATGTGGATTCGGCCGGAGAGCCGTTGCGTCCGGCTATTACGTGGATGGATCGACGACGAGCTGAGGGTGCTAATCCAGATCTGAGCCTAAAATGGAGAACCGCTTTTGCCCTAGCCGGATTAACCAACACGATCAACTATTTTACGGCCGAAGCTGAGGCGGTTTGGCTGGCCGAGCACCAGCCTGAAATCTTAGAAAAGAGCCACAAATATCTGCTTTTATCCGGTTTTCTGACCCACAAGCTGGTCGGCCGATTTGTTGACTCGACCGGCTGTCAGGTTGGCTATATTCCGTTTGATTATCGTCGATTTGAATGGTGTCGCCCCAGAGATTGGAAATGGCAAATCTTGTCAGAGCTTCAGCTGTCCCAGATGCCCGACCTCGTGCCGCCGGGCCAACCACTGGGCGAAATCACTCGCGCGGCGGCCGACCACACCGGCATCCCGGCCGGATTGCCATTAATTGCGGCGGCGGCCGACAAAGCCTGTGAATCGTTGGGGAGTGGGGCACTAACGCCCAACGTTGCCAGCCTGAGTTTTGGTACCACCGCCACGATCAACACAACCCATTCAAAATATATCGAACCGATCCGACTCATCCCACCCTATCCGGCCGCAGTGCCCAATCACTACAGTTTGGAAGTGGGCGTTTATCGTGGCTTTTGGATGGTAAGCTGGTTTAAGCAGGAATTCGCCCATTTGGAGCAAGAGCTGGCCGAAACTGAAAACCGGCCGGTTGAAGCGCTGTTTGACGAGATGATCAAGGATATTCCGGCCGGATCTGATGGACTTGTCTTGCAACCGTATTGGGCTCCAGGACTAAAAATCCCCGGCCCGGAGGCGCGCGGTGGTTTGATCGGATGGCACGACGGTCATACGCGCGCACACATGTATCGGGCGCTTTTGGAGGGATTGGTCTATGCCTTGCGAGAGGGGGGAGAGCGAATTGAAAATCGAAGCAGGCAAAAAATTGAATCTTTGGTGATTTCAGGTGGAGGATCGCAAAGCGACCGTGCCATGCAAATTGGGGCAGATGTGTTTGGGCTTCCGGCCGTGCGCCCCCATCTGACTGAAACAACCGCCTTGGGTGCGGCCATTGTGGGGGCGGTAGGCTGTGATTTGCACCCCGGTTTTGACAGTGCGGTCAAAGCGATGACTCGGCCGGGCAGAACGTTTGAACCGATCACCCCGAATCACAGAGTTTATGATGCACTTTATAAAAACGTGTATAAAAAAATGTACAAGCGGTTGCAGGGGCTTTATCAATCTATTGGGGAAATAACAGGGTGATGAAACTGAGTCTTGGATAAAAATCAACAGACATTAATCCCCGTCATACGGCCTGTTCCTGTTGCCTCGAGTAAATTTTCTCGGCCGTGTGACAGGGATTACGAGCCACTCTCTCTTATCCGAAACTGAGGTTAAATAAAAAAAGCCCGGCCGAATGAATTTTCGGCCGGGCTTTTTTTGTTAGCGGTTTAGATTATTTTTCGATGATATCGACCCGAATAATCGAATCGCCGGGGGTTGAAGCCCGCATCGGATCACGCTCTTCAATAGCCGCGAATGCCTCTTCGCCGTCGATCATTTCACCAAAAATCGTGTGACGGTTGTTCAAGTGAGGGGTTGGGACATGGGTGATGAAGAATTGGCTACCGTTGGTGCCTGGTCCCGCATTAGCCATGGCCAAAAGTCCACGCTTGGTAAACCGCAGGGTTGGAACAAACTCATCTTTAAAACGATACCCTGGTCCACCACGGCCGCTACCAGATGGGTCGCCACCTTGAACCATGAAGTCCATGATCACCCGATGGAACGAGGTCCCGTCGTAGAAGCCTTGGGTAGCCAAAAAGACAAAGTTGTTAACCGTTACCGGTGCGTTGGTCGCGTACAGTTGGAAGGTCATATCCCCCCGATTTGTACGGATGATTGCTTGATAGCTTTTGCCATCTTTTAGCATGTTTTCAGGAGCTGAACGGTAGTAGCCGTCACGTGCACCAGGCTCCATTGCGGCCATCGGCCGATCCCCGGTCATAATGTTATCGTCTGACATAAAAATCCTTCTTGTAATTGATGTTTTGCGGTAAAAACGGGCCAAGTTTGTGTGATTTTCGTCATTCCTGTGTGTCATCCCTGTGCAGACAGGGACAGGAATCCAGTGTAAAACCTAGCGCTGGATACCCGCCTTCGCGGGTATGACGCGTTCACAAAAGCATTGCTGGTTTTGTTTTATACGCAAAACGTGATTCGTAAATTAAGTATCGGCCGTATTTTCATAAAGACGGCCAAGTTTGAATCTGCGGAGCAGAATTTAGCTTTCTAAAATATCGATTCGAATGAGCTTGGCCGGAGAGCCCGGTTGCCCAGAAATTGGAATCGCGCCAAGTGTATCATCACCTTCAACCAGCTCGCCAAAAATCGTATGCGCATCATTCAACCAGTCGGTTGGCACATGGGTGATGAAGAATTGACTACCGTTTGTCGCTGGCCCTGAGTTGGCCATGGCGAGCAATCCGCGTCGGTCAAACCGGAGCGATGGGTCAAACTCATCTTCAAAGCTATAGCCCGGACCACCGGTTCCAGTTCCGGTTGGGTCCCCACCTTGTACCATAAAGTCCTCGATCACCCGATGGAAATCAAGTCCGTCGTAGAACCCTTCGGTTGCCAAAAAGATGAAGTTGTTTACCGTGACAGGTGCCTGGTCGTCAAACAGATTAATCAGCATTTCTCCCTGATCGGTCACAAACCGTGCCTGATAAGTTTTTGATGTGTCGATCGTCATCTCCGGAGGAGCGCTATAAAAACCGTTTCGTTCAACCGGATCAAGAGCCGCCAGCGGCCGATCGGTTTCAACAACGGTCGGTTCCGGCTCTGGCGCATTTAAAAACTGGATTAAAAAGTAAGCAGCCACACCAATTAATGCGATTCCAATTAGCGTGACAACACCATTCCGAATAGAGGTTTGAACCGCTTGGCTCCGTTGAGCCGATTGCGCCTCATTTGCTCTTTTGGATGCAAAATTTTTATTTTTTGATTTTCTTTTAGCCATGATTTTGTAGAAACTTTGATAAAGATTGATGGAATTTAAAAATCTTACTGCGTTGCTCGCCTGCGTTCAAGTGCGCTAATGGCGCTGATACAAACGAGCACCACAAATCCGCCGATGACATACCCTTGGGTGATGGTGGCTTGGGTGATAAAAATGGCAATCATCCCTAATGCCCCTGAAAACAGATACAGGATTAAAACGGTTTCTCGGGTTGTAAATCCAAGATCTAGCAGTCGATGACCCGTATGGTCCTTCCCGGCCGTTGTTAGCGGATTTACCCCTCGAAGCAGTCGGGAAATTGTGACCAAAGCCAAGTCAAACAATGTTACTCCCAAAATGAAGAGAGGGACCATCCATGTCACAAAATTGCTGTTTTGGGGGAAGTTGATTTCGATGGCTAGCACGGCCATTAAAAAGCCTAAAAACAGCGACCCCGCATCTCCCATAAATATTCTGGCCGGATTAAAGTTGAAACGCAAAAAGCCTAAGCACGATCCAAAAACCCCGGCCGCCAGTGCGGCAACTAAGAACTGGCCGTTCAAGGCACCCAGCAACGTAATAAATGCCGCCTGAACCCCGACTATGCCTGCGCAAGCCCCGTCCATGTTGTCTAGAAAATTGGTGGCGTTGCTAATCACAATCACCCACAAAAAGGTGAAAATGATGTTGAGCCAGTACGGGACCGGGAGCGCAATCATCACCCCAAAGAAGATCAAGACTGCAACGGCTATAAATTGTCCGGCCAGTTTAACTGGGGCAGACATGCCGCCCATCCGATCATCGATGAGCCCTACGGCCGAGGTGATTGCCATCCCCAGCAAAATGCCGATGACTGGCTGGGTTAAGGTGTACACCTCGAAAATAACAAAGATGAGGATGAAGGCGATGAGGGCTCCGCCAAAAATTGCGACGCCACCCATTAGGGGCATCGGCTCTGCATGCATTTTGCGGGCAGAAGGTATATCAACAAAGCCGATGCGGATGGCAAGGTCGCGCACAGCGGCCGTGCCAAAAAAGGGGATGCTGAAGGCGATGATAAATGCGATAAGGACTATAGCCATAAAGCGGGTGGGGATTAGTTGAGATTGCCGATGAACGCTTCGATTTGGGTCGCGGCATCGGCCGGAGCGGTTGTGAGCGCCTGCTCGGCAAAGTTGCGCGCCTGGGCAAGATCGCCCGCTTGCGAATAGGTGTTGGCAATCAAGAATTGCGCACGCCAGACCGGAATTTGCTCAGAGGGGTTTTCAAGAACGTTTGTGAATGCGACAACCGCCTCATCATACCCACCGATTTGCTCGAGCCGTTGACCCGCTTCGGCCCAACGTTGGGTTTGAGCTTCATCGCTCCGTTCAAGTGCTGTGCCTGATTCGTAAGCGTCAAAAATTTGAGGGTAGAACGCTTCTCGTGACTCGCCTTCTTCGCGCAGGGCACACTGGGCTAAAGCCTCGGCATATTGATATTGCGTGTCTGGGAACAGCGGGTCTGATTCGATTGAAGCTTCGTAAATTTCAAATGTTGGTTCACATTCCTGAGTGAACGCAAATGTCATGCGGGCATATTCGTTCTGGATTGTCGAGTTTTGTGGACTGAGCGCAACTGACGCTTGGTAGAACTCTGTTGCGTTTTCGACCCGCTCCTCACGGGCGGGACTACCTGCCTGCTCTAGCGAAGCCCAGCGGGAGTTTAATCGGGCCAAGTTGGCCGTATGGTCGGTATTTAGCGGATTGATATCCTGAGCCGTAAACAATGAGCTTTGGGCTGTATTCAAAATCTGATCCCGAGCGGTCCCTTCCAAATAAGATGACTTTTCGAGATATGCCCGGCCGAGCCACAGGTAGTAAAAGTCTTCGCGCGGGGCTAGTTCCAGCGCTCGCTCATAAATTGCGATGGTGTTGTCCCAATACGCAGAGGCCAGTTCTGGATTCTCTTGCGAGCGGGTCGCTTGATTATCCCAAGGTTTACCCCGTTTATAGATGATGTCAGACTTGATGATGCTCAGGTTAGACGTATTGACGAAGTAGAAGCAAAGCGGGAGCAGAATGACGAGTGCGCCAAACGCCGGAATAGATCCGTTTTCTGCACGGCCGGTCCAGCGATCTCGCACGACGAGGACGGCCATGGCAATAATCAAGAAAAATACAAAGATGTAGAACAGCCCTAGAATGCTAGAAAACTCTTCTGCTTCGATGACTCGTCGTACTGTTTCGGCCGTTTGGGCCGTAATCGAGCTGGGGGTGATAAAGCTTTGGCGCAGGCGGGAGGCATGAAGCATTTGGTATGCCAATCCGATTAAAAGCGACCCGAGCGAGACAAACAAGGCTGGCCATGCGAGCGCCATCGTTGCTTTGTTCCAAAACAGCGATAAGAGCAAAATGCCACCGGCCAGCGAAATAATCCCCAGCCAAATCGCTGTGGTTTCTCCGGTCAGCATCATCGGCAGGGCCAATCCAATCCCTGCCAGCCCAACGGCCGCGGCTAAAATTGGCCCCTGATCATCATCAGAGACCAGCCGAACGCCGGTAATGGCGCAGATCAAGGCGGCAAGTGGTGCGATGGTTATGTACCCTATCCGGCCGAGATTGCTCAGGTTGGCAACGTTGAAAAAGAAGCCATAAATAAACAATCCTGCCAGAATAACGGCCGCTACAAGTAGCACATATCCTGTGATTGTGTCACGCTGTTCTTTGCGGTTTGCGGCAGTGGCATTGATGGTGTACAGATTGTTTTTCGCCATCTCGCTCAGGGCGACCAGCGATCCCAACGCCCAACTCATAATTGTGATCAGATAGATATACGGTGAAGGAGAAAAATTCTCGCGTGGATTAACAAACATCGACTGCTGGAATACTTCAAATGCGGTTGGAATGTCTGCCAAAGTCTGGATCGGATTCTCTGGGTTGGGGGTGTAAACGGTGTAGTTAAAGGCCAGTGTGCCCAGCATCATAGCCAGCACAAAGGTCCAGATCATCGTAGGGCGTACCCACTCGCCAACAGGGCCTCGGCTAGATGATGAGCCGCGAGAGCGACTCGACCGGCCGCCTTTTTTCGGGGCTGAGCGCCCTTTCCCTTTTTTCTTTTTGGATGATGGCGCCGATTCTTCTACAACTTCTTCCGTAGCTGAAGCTGTTGCGGCCTCCATAGCTAGAATTTCATCGGAAGCGGCAACTGTGTCTTTTAGCGTATGCCCAATCGCAAACAAGAGGGCTGCGTAAGCAAAGAAATAGGTTCGGGTTGAAACAATGGCGATACCAAAGTGAATTTCAACATAGAAGGCTAAAATCGCCCCGATCACCGCAATCATCGTGATGTTGTTGCGTGAAAATGGATCGCGAACCTCTCCGCTAGAATCTGTGGGGGTGTACGAGACGGCGTAGTAAACGAGATAGACGATTAGGCCAAAAATTGATCCGGCCGGGAATGCGACACCGAAAAATTCGATTCCGCGTGTGACCGAAAAGGCACCGCCAACAATCAGCCCCATCACAATCCAGAGGCCGATGAGCAGGTTCCGGTCACGGCGTGACCTTAGCACACCGAGCCATGAAAATGTTTGAGCAAAAATTGAGACGTAGAGCCATTGCCAAGCCAAAAAGCCGAGCAGGCCGGTAATCACAAAAGCGTCCCAGGTTTCGTTGTGGGATCGGTCGGGGGATGCGTTGCGGGCCTCAACTGTGCCTAGCTCAGGTGGGTAAAAGCGGTTGTAGGCCACATACATCGCCTCTGGCCCGTAGCCGATTAGCGGCCGCAAAAAGTTAAAGCTATCTGTTGATCCATCTGGGAACTCCAGTGGCTCGTGAGGCAGAATAAGATCAACCGCTCCACGCCAGATGAAAATACGAACCTTACCCGTGCGGCTTTCAGAATTTAAAAGGGTTCCATATCGGCCGACCCCTGGAATCTGCCGCCAAGCTTCATAATTGTCTATCACCTTGTCGAGCACCGGAGCATTGCGAACCGGCTCTGGATACAGATCATAGGTGTTGAAAATACCAAACCAGATCACACCATACAGCGAGAGTAATAGCCAGCTGAGCCACAACCAGCGCCAGCCGGTTTGAGTAGCAACCATCACAAAAATCACAATTGCATAAATCACGATTGCGCCCAATGACAGCCCTAGCGCGCCAAAATCACCAATGGTGGGGCGCAAATAACCGGACAAAATGAGGCAGACGAGGCCGATAATCAGCCCAATCGACGCAACTAAAATGTCGCGGCCGGAAAGGCTGTTTTGCTCTTGGTCTGAGTTGCGTAACGCGACCAAGAAAATGGTGACAAAGGCGAAGATGCCGACTAAAAGACCCAAAAGCGGGCCACGGCTAAAGGTCCAGTAGATTGACATGAGCTGGATGGCCAGCACAAAAATGTAAATCGACGAGCGAATGATGTCTGCGACGTTTAGATCCTCATCTGTCAAAATGTTGGTGAATGACGAAATGATCCGGCCGAGAGTCAGCGGGACAACCATGATGAGCCAGGCGGCCAAGAAGATGGCATTCCCCATGTGACCAGCGATCCGTTGACTGGTGTCGCCACCCCATGGCAATGGGTCGAGCCCCAATCGTTGCAACATGCCGTATAACGACACTGGAATGCTCACAATGATGGCCGTTGTCACCAGACGGTGAATCTGGCTTTCTTCGCGCAGAGCGGCGATCATGACAAAAAAGATTGCGATGTAAGACAGGGTTGTATAAGTTCCCTGTAAGCGTTGGTACGAGCCAGCCCAACTCACGGCCGGAGTCACCGAGAACAACGTTGAAATGATGTACAGAGTGATGACGGCCATCAGCGGTAACACAAACGGCTTGCGCCACACAGAATCGGGACTGCTCCAGCGGAATCGATCTAAATTTTCCCACTCACGTCCTTCCACGAACCGAACGGCCCAGACAACCACCATAAAAAGCGCAATTGAGCGGATTAAGGTGATTTTGTCCGGTTCGAACACTCGATCTGAATGGACGTTGAAAAATATTGGGGAAATAACGAGGGCGGTGAGCCAGCTTAGCTCTAGCAGACTATCGCACCATGCTTGTAATTTTGAATTCATAAAAGAGATTGAGATTCAGGAATTATGATATTGGTTAAGAGCTGAACTTTAAATATCCGCAAGAGGCACCTCTTAATTGTCCCAAGTTTAAAGTTCAGCCGTTTCTCGAGAGGATATTTTACCGGAAACTGAAAAAATGATTAGTCCTGAGGGCAAGTTAGGACCGATTACCTAGCGATTACTCACTCAATTTTTTTGTTCGATTAAGCTTTGGTAGAGCAAATCGATGTCTTGCACCATTTTTTTTGCTCCAAATAGCGGAACTCGAGCTTTTCCGGCCGCTCCCATTTGCTTCCGTTTTTCAGCATCATCCACCAATTCAATCAGCTTTTCTGCGATGAGTGCGGGCTGTTGAGGTGGCAACAAGTAGCCGGTTTCTCCGTCAATCACCGCCTCGGCCGAGCCATCAGCCCGGGTGCAGACGATGGGCAGGCTGGTCGCCATCGCTTGGGGCAATACTCTCGGCAGACCTTCCCATAAGCTGGCTAATACAAAGATGTCGAAGGTGGCCATCAGTTCCGGTACATCACGGCGCAGGCCGGTTAGCAGGATGCGGTCGCTCAAGCCGTAACTTGCGATTTTGGCTTCAACTTCCGGCCGTAAAAGCCCATCCCCCACAATAACCGACCAGATGTCTGGGCGTGCCTGATGGGCTTGAGCCAACGCATCGATTAGGGTTACCGGGTCTTTTTGCTCGCTTAGTCGGGTCACACTCCCGATCACAACCGCCTCGGCCGGAATGCCTAGCGACTGGCGCATCTCATCCCGTGGAACGGTAGGCTGGCCAAATCGATCCAGCTCGATTCCGCTTCGGATCACTGTGTAGTCTTCCCGTCGGCCGATTCCCTCGGCCAGCCCTTTGTCAATATCTTTTGGAGAAACGGTAATCATCGCATGCCCGTTTCGATAGCCGATTTTTTCGAGCATGACGTACAGATTTTTTTTGCGCGGTGACATGTGCTCGTGATAGCTCCAGCCGTGAACCGTGTGCACAATGATGGGGACTCCGGCCAACTTTGCGGCGATGCGACCCAGCACCCCAGCTTTTGAGCTGTGGGTGTGCACGACGTCATACCGGCCGTCGATCATCATTTTGCGCAACTTAACAATCGCTTTTAGATCGTTGGCCGGGCTAATTTCGCGCACCAGCTCTGGCATGATGGTGAGGTCGATGCCCCGATTCTGGGTTTCTTCGATCAGCGATCCTTCGGGTCCCGTTTGAGGTCCGCAGACCACATCAACCTGGTACTTGCCGTTGAATTCGGGCAAATGGGAGTGGTAGTCGGCCGTGAGCATCGTGTTTTCTTGAGCTCCGCCGATGATTAGGCGGGTGATGGGGTGGAGAACTTTGATCATGTTGATTTAACTTTTTGGTAGACGGAGATCGTTTTTTGCGCCGTATTTTCAAGCGTAAACTCGCTGAATATCCGTTGTCGAGCAGCTTGGCCTAACCGGTCGGCGGCCTGTTTGTCTTCGGCCAATTGTAGGATGGCGGTTGCCAGCAAGTCTGGCTCTTTGGGCTGAACCAAAATCCCGTGCGTCCCGTCATCTATTAGCTCTGGGGCTGCGCTGACTGCGGTGGCAACGCAGGGTAATCCGGCCGCCATCGCCTCCATCAGCGCATTGGGCATCCCTTCCCAGTGGGACGAAAAAGCAAACGTGTCAAAGGCGTTCAGCAGTTGAGGAATGTCTGATCGTACGCCGGGGAACTGAACTTTTTCGCCAACGCCAATAGCTTGGGCCAGTTGTTTTAGCTCCGGTTCAAGATTCCCTTTGCCTGCGATCAAAAGCCTCGCTTTGGGCATCTGCTGGGATACTGTTTTAAAAGCCGTGATGAGGTCAGGATACCCTTTAGCCTCGGTTAGACGGCCGACTGAACCAATGAGGAATATCTGGTCGTCGTATCCCAACTCAGCTCGCAGGGCTTGGCGATCAGCGGCCGATGGCGTTTGGCTAAATTGGCCTGCGTTAATCCCATTTGGCACAACGGTTACCCGCTCACATTGAATTCCGGTTTCAGCCAATTCGGCCCGTTTTGTGCTTTCACTGACCGCAATAATCCCGTCTGACCAGTTGACCAGCCAGCGATTAAGCACGGTGGCCCACTGGCTACCGTTTTTGTCACTGCGGCGTGACACGATGATTTTGGGTACGTCGGCCATTTTGCCAATTACACGGCCGATGATGTTTGAGTGAATCATCCAGCAGTGCAAAATGTCCGGCCGGTTTTGGCGAAGCTCGCCATAAAGCCGGAATAACTTATCGAGCCGCCACTTGGGCAACATCTGTAAATCGATTACTTCAACACCCATCGCTTTTAACTCGGCCGCAATCGATGTGTCACCGTTGCGTAGAGCGATTACCGTTGGTCTATACTCATCAAAGTCGGTATGTTGCAACAGCCTTAGCAGGGCTTTTTGCGCTCCGGCGGTGATGAGGTCTGTAACGAGATGGGTGACGGTTGTAGTCATGCTAAAGATTAGTTGTTGAGGCTTAAGCTAATGGGGGATGCGTGTTCAGAACGCGGCCGATCTAAAATTGTTTGTGCCCACAGCTCTAACACCAGCAAGGCCCAAATCGGATACCGATGATTGCGCCTGCCAGAGGCATGTTCGTCCAACAAGGTTTCTATGCTATCGGCCTCAAACCAGCCGCGAGAAATGCTTTTGGGGTCGAGCAAAATATCTCGGGTTGTTTGGCGCAAATCCTGCTTAAACCAACGGCCGATGGGAACCGCAAACCCCTGTTTGGGGCGATACAAAATATTGTGGGGGAGAATGCCTTCCATTGATTTTTTGAGAATATATTTTGTTTGGCGGCCGTTTAGTTTTAGGTCAGGCGATAATCCGGCCGCAAATTCAGCCAGCTTGTGATCTAAAAACGGTGAGCGCCCCTCAAGGCCGTGGGCCATTGTCGCGATATCTGCTTTAACAAGCAGGTTGTCTGGCAAATAGTGGGCGATGTCGGCCGCAAGCGGTTGATCGACAGCCTGCAAACCCGTTTTGCTGTATGGCGCTTTGATAATCGCCAGCGGATCGTGCTCTTTTACCCAAGCCATCATTTGTGGGGTGTAGAGCCGTTGACGCTGTGTTTGTTGGGTTAAAGTTAGCCAACGGGCATATTTTTCGGCCGGAGTGCCGGTTTGTGCGGTCACAAAGTTTTTAAAACGGCGAACAGGATTTTTAGCCCCCGTTGGCTCGGGCAAAAGTTGGGCCAGTGCGCCGGTGGCACTCCGTATCGGTTGGGGGATGGCGGCATACCGGCCGGAAAGCGCGTTGGCCTGATACCGAGCGTACCCACCAAACATTTCGTCTCCACCGTCCCCGTTCAGCGCAACGGTCACATGTTGCCGGGTGAGCCGTGAAACGTGCCATGTTGGCAAAGCCGAGGAGTCGGCAAAGGGTTGGCCATAGGCGTGTACAATGGCGGGAAGATCGGTGAACATGTCGGCCGTGACGATAAATTCTTGATGGTCGGTGTCAAACTGCTGAGCGATTTGCTGGGCGTATTCGGTTTCGTTAAATGTAGGATCGTCAAAACCGATAGAGAAGGTTTTGACGGGCTGGTCGGTTAGGTCTGCCATCAGGGCTACTACGGCCGAGGAATCAACACCACCGCTCAAAAACGCCCCGAGCGGAACATCGCTCATCAGCCTTAGGCGGACCGCTTCTTCGAGCATGTGCTTGGTTTTCTCAATCGCCTCTGCTTCTCTCAGGTTGCTTTTGCGACTGTGGTCCAGCTCCCAATACCGTTCAATCCGGCAACTGCCATCTTGCCAAATAAGCCTGCTGGCCGGTGGCAAACAGCGTATTTGCTTGAAGATCGTGTGGGGTGCTGGAATAAATCCGGTGGTAAAGAAGCTGTCGATCATGAGCGGATCAACATCTAATTGGATGCTGTCATCTTGAATGAGAGAGCGGATTTCTGATGCGAAGACGATGCCATCAGAAGTTTGCGCGTAGTAAAGCGGCTTTTGCCCAAATCGATCTCTAGCCAGCATAAGCCGCTGTTTGGGATCGTCCCACAATGCAAAAGCAAACATGCCGCGTAAATGATCAACACAGTTGGCTCCGTATTTTTGATAGGCAAACAAGAGGCTTTCGGTGTCGGATGTGCCGCGATAGCGCAACCCATCCTGCTCAAATTGTTGCTTGAGTTCGGGGTGATTGTAGATTTCACCATTGTAGGTGATGCAGACGTTCCCATCTTGGCTTTGCATCGGCTGGTAGCCGGTGGGGGATAAATCGACAATGGCAAGGCGGCGTTGTGCGAGTGAAATCCGGCCGGATTTGTTGTGCCAAATCCCTTCGCTGTCTGGGCCACGGTGGGCCAAACTGCCGTTTATACGGCCGATGAGGTCGGCCGCAATCGGCTTGTTTGGGTCAAAGTGTAACTTTCCGGCGATGCCGCACATTTAGGCCACCTTGTTGAAAACAAATTCGTTACAACCGTACGAGTTTGTGACTGTTTTATAGGTCAGCTCAAAACCGTGTTGTCCGCAAAACTCAACGATTTCGTCCACGCTGGCGCATTCATAAGGCAAGCCTCCTGCCCAATCAATCGCATCGTGATAAATGTTCATCCCCCTGCGATCTTTGATCGGGTGCTTGCCCTTGAGCAACCGGACCGGAATGCGGGGCAACATGAGCGACCAGACCATCAGAGTTTGAAACAGACGATTTGTCCGATTGTAGAA
>JAHDGV010000065.1:18087-20426 GCA_020631655.1 Chloroflexota bacterium
TTGAACTTTTCTTTGGTCTGACGGCTGGCCTGCACGCTGAAAGGATCAACATCTACCCCAACTACTTTGGAAGCCCCCATTTTCATTGCGGCGAGCGAGTGAATGCCGCTCCCACAGCCGATGTCGAGAAATGTGCGGCCGGTAATGTCATCGGTTTGGAGTAGGCGAATGAGGGCTTTGTGGGCCTCGTTAAATTGTTCTTCGCCCACACTGTCTAGGTAGTCGAGCCAGTTTTCCCCAAATGAAAATGTGACTTGTTCGTTCATAAATTTTTTCGTCGTTGGTTAAGTGATTGAAGGGTGGATGGGTTTAAAAATGTGCTGAGAAAGTAAAAATAGTTTTTGAGATCGGCTGATTTGTGACTAATTGCTTTGCTGAACATCTGTCGGGCTTCACGCTTTTGACCATGTTTGAGCAAGTTTAAACCAACGGCCGTTGCAACTGACCCAAGCGCGTCATCCAGCATGGGGGCAAGCTGTTCTGGGAAAAGCTCTACGGCCCGTTCTTTGACCCGTTTACCCGCTTCAAACGCCTGCTGGCCACTAATCGTGCCGGTTACACTGTCTTCATGGACACGGTAGCGGGCCAGCACTTCCGGCAAAAATCCAACGGGGGCTTCGGCCGCTAGGCGGATGACTAACTCCGCGTCTGTCCCTTTGGGCGTGGGCCAAAATCGGCCGACTTTGGCCATCACATCTTTGCGGATTAAGAGCGTACTAAGCGGGGTAAAAATCTGAATAAACGCCTGTTGAATCGCCATCCCAGAGTGCATGGTGCGGGTCTGGCTGTATTGATAAAGATCTCGGCCGCTGTCCGAATCAAATCCGATCAGGTCGGTGTAACACCAGCCAAAATCGGGATGTTTCTCTAGAAATTTTACCTGCTTCTCGATTTTTGTTGGCATCCATAAGTCATCTGAATCTAAAAATGCGACAAAATCTCCAGTTGCCGCATCTAGACCCCGATTGCGTGCGTGTGCGCCCCCCATCCCGCTTTTGGGTTCATGCGCTACGATAATCCGGTCTTTGAATGGTTCCAGTTTTTGTACCGTCCCATCGGTTGAGCCGTTATCAACCACAATAATTTCGAGTGGTGAGTAGGTTTGAGCAAATACGCTGTCTAGCGTTTGCTCGATAAATTTTGCCCGATTAAATGTGGGGATGATGACTGAGACGAGGCTCATGCTTTGGCGACCTCTTGATAAATTTTGGCCAATCGCTTTCCTTGAATGACAGCGTTGTATTCAGTTTCAATATGTTTACGGCCGGCCGCGCCAATCTCCCCCCATCTTTCAGGATGGGTTGCCAGCATGTGCAGGTGTGCCGTGAGTTGATCTACATCTTTTTCAGCGGCTAAGTAGCCGCTCTCACCATCTTTTACAACCTCTGGAATATCGCAATGGAAAGAGCTGACAATCGGCATGCCGCTGGCTTGCATGTCGATTAGCGAAACCGGCGCACCTCCTTCGGTATCCCCATCTTCGGCCGTGACGCTGGGAGAAAGAAAAGCATGATGCTGATAGGCTTCGTCAAGCATTTTTGAGTAAGGTTGGAACCCAAGAAGTCTGACTTTGCCAGAAAGCCCGCCTGATTCAATGACCTCAAGAATCCTGCCTTTCTCTCTCGATTGTTCTTCCGAGCCACCCTTGGCATCCCCAATTAAAGTGACCTCTACATCCACTTGATGCTGGTTGTGCAAATTTGCGATCGCCTGTAATCCATAGGGGAATCCTTTTTTCTCGGTAAAGGTAGCCGCCATCAAAATCTTGAAGGGCTCATCTTCATCTCGGTTTCTTGGTTGAAATTTGATTTGATCAACCTCGACTCCCAAGTGTTGCACGGTTACTTTTTCGGCCGGGGCACCCAATTTGATGATGCTTTCTCCCATGGCGCTTCCCTCGCACAAAATGCGTGAGGCAAATTTAAAAAGGGACTGATACCGTTCATGCCAGATCGGTTTTTGGAGCGGCAGGCGATTCACATCGTGCCCGTAAAATGTTACGACTTGTTTGGCACCGCCGTTTTGGATCGCTTTGTGATCTAGCCAACCCTTATCTCCAAAATGGGAGTGAGCAACGGCTATTTTATTTTGCTTGATAACTTGCGTTAAAAGGGGCAGATGGTGGCGCAGACCAAAGCGGCGGCCGAGCCGTTGGATTTGAAATTGAACCGGGCTGTCTGACAAATTGTGGAGGGGTGAATGATCAAACGTGTCTAAGTTTTCTGTGTGTTCGCAGGCGACATGAGCACAAATTTCATCTGTGGGCAGGTGTTTAATTTGGTGATTTAACCAAATTTCGGTTTTGGGCAACCAGCGATAAACGCTGTGTAAAACGGGTA
>JAHDGV010000528.1 GCA_020631655.1 Chloroflexota bacterium
TCCACCGGGGTTACCAGAGTTAGCAGATGTCCTTGTGCAGACAAAAAAGTCTATCGTTGCCCCGCCACCGCGGCCGCCAGTACCCCCATTAGATCCCTTGCCTTTAGCACCAGTTTGCCCAGATTCACATACACCACCGCCAGCATTCCCCCCTTTGCCACCTACAGAATTTGGACCTGTAGACGATGACCCAGCACCGTTGCCACCGGTGCCACCGCTTGCATTGACCCCTCGGCCACCACTGGGACTCTCTGTAGCTTCTAATCCGTTAACCCCGTTTGCCCCTTTACCTGCCACAACGTCGCTATCGATAATTTGCAACCGATCTAGCTTGCTGGCAAAAAGCCCGTAGCTTGACAAAGCTGGAAACGGATGTTTCTCATCGTGATGCAAAGTCGAAGCGTACCGTGTATCTCCCCCTTTAATTAAAACCCAGTGTAACAGTAACTCTCCACTCTCATTCCCGATGGCACGCACTCCAAATGTGTTCCCGTCTGTCTCGTGATCGGGTGTGGCGGTGCTGTGGACTACTTGAAGAGAAATGCCCATCAGGGTAATGCTTGTAACGTCATGAATGTCGATACCGATGCGAGAGTTGACTGTGATCGGCGTCGGCCGATTAGCAGGATCATGAACCCACGTTTGGTTAAAGCCGCCGTATAACCCGGTGTCTCAAGTCAAATTAATTGTTTGATTCAGGTTGAAAAACCCACCGTCTACAGGGGTCATGATATAGAGATCAGACCCTGAAAATTCTGGATTGAGCGCCCGTGTAATGCTTTTAAGCGGGCTGTTAGGGGACCGGCCGGAATTCTGCGAATCATCCCCACTGTCCTGATCGACAAAGACCATCTGATCGGTGTCTTTGACCACAATCGTCGTATCGGCCGTTGTCGCTGTCGCATCATTTTGCCCAGCGTCAGTCACCGTCACCTCAAAGCGTAACCCCGTCACACTCGCCTGCGCCGGAACGTCAATGCTTGCCGTATTGGGCAATGGCCCAATAGACGGACCGCCGATCTGAGCCCACTCGTATGTGAGCTGGTTGCTATTTGAGAAGTTGGCTGGATCAGCCCGTAATGCAAACGGCTCACCGATTCCAACAACCGCTGGGCCGCTAATCTCAACAGTCAAATCTCCCTGCGGGTTGGTACATTCTTCAAACTCTACGCTGTCATCTTTCCCATCCCCATCGGTGTCTTGTTCTAATGGGTCGCTTTTGACTAATATCTGCGTACCCACATCACACGGGGATGAGGTTAGGTTGGTGTACCAGCCGTAAGTTTCCTGAGCATCGTCCAAGCCATCGCCGTCGGTGTCTGGGTTATTTAGATCACTGTTGCCGAGGATTTCTAGCCGGTCGCTTAGCCCGTCTAAATCGGTGTCAGTCACATAGACTAGGTGCAGGGTGTCTCCTTTACGCAAATTAATGTCTGAGGCGGTATAGCTAGTGTCTAAAATATTGTAGAGTTCCGTCTGGGTTGTTCCCGGCGGGCTTCCGGCCGGTCTGAACGTGTGTGCCGCCAGCCAATAGCTGCGACTAGCGCTGCTCATTTCAACGGTACGTATCGAGGTGAGACCGCTGTTTGGCGCTGTGACGCCGGGGAATGCTTCGGCCGAAAACGCATAATCGATGTCTAGATGATGCGTGAAAAGATCCTCAAATCCGAGCACATCACCGTGGCCGGTATCAACCGCCACACGATACGTCTCCGTTTTTAGCCCCTGCTGACCACCAAAATCTATGATAACCTCGGCCGTGCGCGCCTGAATATTTTGCGCCGCTAAATTCAGATCAAGATCAGGATCTTGCCCCGTAATCATAAAGTTATCCGGCCGTAAAATAAGCTGATTAGAGCTTTCAAGCACCTTTGCAATTTCATCTGGGTTATCAGTGTCAAACGTAAACACAAGCGTGCGATACAAAGATGGGTCTGGATTTTCAACCGCCCCTTGAGGGTCAAGCGTAAAGCTCAACGGGCCATCGTGGCGCAGCGTACCAACCGGAATCAAATTGCCTGGATTTCGCGGATTGATCATGTAAGCTGTCACATCCATATTTGAAAGGGTATAGCTAATATCGCTGTCATTCAACAACCCCATTGTTACTTGAATCTTGCCCCCTTGCTCTTCAATAACCTGTCCAGTTGTCTCTTTATAAAAGTCAGACGAGGCTTGTTTATTTTTATTTTTGGTTGTTTCGTTCCAATAGTTTTTATTTGTATTTGTATCGGTGTGCTCGTAGCCATACTCGACTTCAAGACTGCCTGATTTAATCGGTCCCCGTTTTTTAACATTGGAATTTACGTTAACCGCATGTTGCTCCTCAACTTTATGGACATTTTCGCGCCCTTTTTCGGTAACCGTTGTGACCTCTGATTCAGATGAATCTGTCATCCCCTTGCTCACCCGGCTCGAGTTTTCTTTTTTGTAGAACATTTCAACAACAGGCAGACTAAATTGATCGGCGCGTAAGCTGGGTACATCAGCCACAAGCGGATTAAAGCGCAAATGGTTGCCGCTATTTGGGTCCCAATTGTCTACTTCTTCTTTGTCATCAAAGCCATCCCCATCTGTGTCAGCAACAGAAGGATTTGTCCCTAGTTCAACTTCTTGGGTATCGGTTAACCCATCCCCATCGCTATCTCTGTTGGCAGGAGCAGTGGGTGTCGGGGATGAAGCAGGCGGGGCCGGTGTGGCTGTGCCGCCGGTTGGTAGATCGATTTCGCTTGAATCTTTTGATACCAAAGGCAAAT
This sequence comes from Chloroflexota bacterium, assembly GCA_020631655.1. Classification (GTDB taxonomy): domain Bacteria; phylum Chloroflexota; class Anaerolineae; order Promineifilales; family Promineifilaceae; genus WTJY01. Next base: position 2,757 of record JAHDGV010000528.1, read on the forward strand.
AGACAAATGTATCATCGCCCGTTTGGGCATTTAAACGGTGATTGGTTGATAGGCCGCCAATCAGAAGAATCAATAAACCAATTATCATTCGGTTTAAAATAGAGTTTTGGGTTTTTATCATCGGTTTCCTCAATTTGTAGTTCGCCAGGCTGTGGTGTATGCATAGATGATGGCAACTGATTTAGACAGTGTTCGAGCACAAGGGAACGGCTTGCAACAAGGTACACATAATCAACTCCCAGAAGTGGCATGGGGAAAACCAGTAGTTACTCCCATTTTTGGTAGTAGGGGCCATCACATTTGCTCATCATGTGTATCAACTTAAGTGGTTTCATAGAGAAATCATCTATGCCAAATTTTAATTAGGCGATGTAGGGGCATCCCTTTTAAACGTAGCGGCGGATGCCCAGGAACAGCATGGCGTCAATTGGGTGCCCACAAGGGACACCCCTACATTACGTTTTGAGTTATGGAAATGATGATTTCTGGGGTATTTATAACTAATTTTTGTCTTAATTTGATACCAATGG
>JAHDGV010000529.1 GCA_020631655.1 Chloroflexota bacterium
GTGGCCGGTTGCGCAGAGCAGGCGGCGGTGGGTTCGACTCCCATCCATTCCCGCATAAAAGCGTGTGATTTTTAATCGCACGCTTTTTTATTTCCATTTAAAAGATCAGTTTCTTTTAAACCAATACCATGCAGATTCCCACGGCGGCCGGTCTTCAACTTGGGTAGTCCCGTGTTCAACACGGTCTAGGCTAAACCCATCGGCAAAAAGAGTTTCTACATGCCCTTTGGCAATGCCGTGCGGCCGCCCCTCTGGTGACTCGTTGCGCAAATGCACAAATAAAAGATACGTAGCGCCTGATCGTAGAACCCTTTTTAAGGAATCACGATATTCAATCAATAACTCATCTGAAAATGAGTGCATACAGCCGATATCAATGGCCAAGTCATAACTGGTGTCATTGGCTTGGGGCGTTGATGCCGAGCCTGCATAAAACTTCGTTTGGTCAGCAACCCCAGCCGCGGCCGCTCGCCGCGCCGCTTCCTCCACGGCTTGTTCCACAAAATCGACCCCATCTGCGGTCCAGCCGTGCAGGGCTAAATAGATGGCCGTCCGGCCGTAGCCGCATCCCAAATCTAAAGCCCGGCCGGGAGACAAAGTTGGCACAAGGTCAATAACTTCAGGTGGGGGGAGCTCATCGGCCCACGGTAATTCACCAGATTGGTATCGTTCAACAAATCGATTGTATGTTTCATTTGTCATAGTAGCCTGATTATAATCTGAAAATAGCAATTGATTAGACCATTTAAAGATCGGAGGAATCACTTATGATCAGTCAGCAATTTCAAAAACTGTGGCGTTACAACAATTGGGCGTGGGAACATGTTTTAAATTCTGCTCAAAAAATATCTAACGAGGAGCTAAACAAAGAACGACCTTTTTTTTGGAAAACCATTTACGGCACGTTGGCCCATACGGTGGGTGCCGAGCGACTCTGGCTCGAAAGGTTAAATGGGCACAGCCCCAGCCGATTATATGATGTGCAAGATTATCCCGATTTAGAAAGTCTGATTGAACAAAGAATGCAAGTACAAAGCAAATGGGAAATGTATTTGCGCAATCTAACTGAGGAGCAAGTTCAGAGTCAGATGACGTATCAGGCAACAGAAGGAACTCCGCGTCAAAATAAAATTGCAGACATCATCCAACATGTAGCAAATCACTCAACAGAACATCGTAGTCAGCTTACCCCGATTCTTTTTCAGCTTGGGGAGCCAACAAATCCTTTAGATTATATTTTTTATTGTATTTTGGAAGAGCCAATGTAGGTTTGTTTGTGGTTAAAGAGGGGTGTTTATAAAACAGTGTATAAGTTATAGATATAGTTATTATATTTTAGCCGTAACAGTAGGGGGTGTGGAAAGTGGGGATAACTTTTGTTTGCCCCCATATTTACTTGTGTAATGGCTGTACCGCCAGGATGTACTGGCGCGTTGATAGAATTTGCTCGAGCAAACTGTGTATAACATGGGACTGAAGTACTGGATAACTTTTTTCGTATAAAAATCTGCAAAAATGTGTATTTTGGGGCACACCCCCATATGTGGGTGTTAATAGAAGGTTAACAGTAAATATTCTAGTACCGTGCTCCCATGAAAATGTGGGAATTGTGGGAAAAATCGGAAAGTTATCCACGAAAAAGAGGGGTATTCCACAGTTTTGCACTAGTTATCCACAGTTCTTCGTTTTGTAGATTATGCGCAAATTTGGGATATCTGGCTAAATTTTCCAATAGAGCTTTCCATATATAGGGGTCAAATCGTGTAATTCTTATGGGATTGTTCTGGATGCTACTTGTTTGAATGATAAAATTTTAGCATGTCGAAGAATTCAAAGAATAAGAGATCGAAGTCGGCTCAGGCCCAAAAATCCCCGGCCGAAGTCGCAATTGCAACCGTTGTTCCGCTACTCGGTTCATTATTATTGGGGCAGGCGGTCATCAGCCTAACCTCGGCTTCTAGCGAGTCACTTTCACGAAGCTCAATTATATTGGCCGGCCTAGGCATTATTTCGATGTACTACGGCATGCAAAAATATGGCACACCGGGAATGGGGCTTCGGGGAGGCCGGCCGATGTTTGCCGGAGCCGGGTTTGCATTTATGGGATGGGTCGCCGTAGTTGTTTTGCGCTTCATCTATATAGCTGTGGATGAGAACGCGCTCAATCAACCGCTCTTTTCTATATTCGTCTATCTACTGCTGTTCGAAGCGTTTGCCCTTCAAGTTTGGGCATTTAGTTTGGTGTTCAAAGCGGTGTCCAACGTATATGGCGGACTGACGGCCGCCATTGTAAGTGGATTGTCCTTTGCAGGGATTGGGTTTTACTTTTTCCAAGAAAGCTTTTTCCTCAATCAAATATTCACATCTGGCTGGTTGATTTTGGTTGGCATTTTATACATGGCCACGTGGGGAATCTTCTACGGGATGGTTCGATTACGAACGGGGAGTATTTTGGGGATCGTTCTGGTGCAGGCGATGCAGAGCTTGACCACCTGGGAATTGATCCCTCCGTTTGAATTTGTGAACGAATCAAATTTTAATCCGCTTTTCTATACGATTGCGGGTATCATCTATGCGGTTTTGATCTGGCGACTGTGGCCCAAAGAGCTAGATGATTATCGTATTTAAGTAGGTCGGTATTTCAGTGATTCAGTAAATCAGTTTTAATTGCTGACCGATTGATCTACTGACTACCAAAAAAACTAACAAAAGGAGTTCCCATGAGTTATGAAAACATTTTGACCCGCACTGAGGGTAAAGTTGGAATTGTCCAATTCAATCGGCCGAAAGCGATGAATGCGCTCAGCCCTGAGCTAATGCATGAAACGATGACGGCTCTAGAAGCGTTCGATGCGGATCCCAATATCGGATGTATGCTGGTAACCGGCAATGAACGTGCGTTTGCGGCCGGGGCTGACATCAAAGAAATGGCTGATGCCAGCGTGGTTAAAATGACCCAAAGTTCCTTCATTAACCAGTGGGACCGTTTTAGCGGAATCAAAAAAGTGGTCATCGCGGCCGTTTCCGGTTTTGCGCTAGGTGGTGGCTGTGAATTCGCCATGGCGTGCGACATGATTGTTGCCAGCGAAACGGCAAAATTCGGTCAACCAGAAATTAATCTTGGCATTATCCCCGGTGCTGGTGGTACCCAGCGGATGACCAAGGCTGTAGGCAAAGCTCTCTCTATGGAGATCAGCATCAACGGCCGATTTTTATCAGCGGCCGAGGCTGAGAAATTTGGTTTGATCAACCGCGTGTATCCACAAGAAGTCATGATGG
>JAHDGV010000530.1:0-1648 GCA_020631655.1 Chloroflexota bacterium
CCAAGCCAGATTTACGGCCGGCGTTGTAGGTCAGGATGGCGTGTGACACAACCGGAGTTGGGGTGTATCCCATCCCTGTTTGGATCATGACGGTTACCCCGTTGGCGGCAAAAACTTCAACGGCCGAGATCAGGGCCGCTTCAGAAAGCGCATGGGTGTCCATGCCCAAAAACAGCGGGCCATGAATACCAGCGGCCGCGCGATATTCAACAATCGCTTGGCTAATCGCTAGGATGTGTCCTTCGGTAAAGTTGTTTTTGAGCGAAGATCCACGGTGGCCCGAGGTTCCAAATGCGACGCGTTGGGCCGGATTATTTAGGTCTGGTTGACGGGTGTAATAGGCCGACATGAGTCGGGGGATGTTGGGGACAAGTTCAGGTGGGACCGGTTTTCCGGCCAGAGGATGTAAAGCCATAATTTTTAAAAGATTAAGGTGAAAGGATGAAGGTGAAAAGAAGGAGCAGGCACTTATTCTACTGGAATTCTAGTCCGGTTACATTAAGAGTTTGGTTTCGATTCAGATTGTTTTACATGACCGACAATATTGTTTTAGTGCATAAAACTTGATTCGAATTATAGTAAGGCCACTTTTAAAATTATGATTACTCTAGCTTCACTTTTACCGGGCGCGACCTATGCGTTTGTCAGTTCTGTTACCCCCGGCCCCAACAATATTTTGCTGACCGCATCTGGGATTAGCTATGGATTTAAACGGACTTTGCCGCACATGCTGGGGATTCCGTTTGGGTTTGCCGTATTGCTAACCCTGTGCGCTGTGGGGGTTGGGGCGTTGCTGGTAAGCGTACCAGCGGCCGCAACCGGTCTCAAAATCTTTGGCACAACGTACATGCTGTGGCTGGCGTGGCAGTTGCGTAAAAACTCGATCAAAGCAGAGGGGGCTGAAGCGACTGATGGGAAGCCGATGACGTTTATGCAGGCGGCGATGTTTCAGTTTGCAAACCCCAAAGCATGGGTGTTTGCCCTCACTGGGGCTTCGGTTTATGTGCCCAGTGGCTTGTCTCGTCCTACCGGGATTCTGGTCTTGGTTTTGCTGTTTTGTGCAATTATGTTTCCCTGTATTGTGCTATGGGCCGGGATGGGGTCCACCATCAAATATTATTTGCAGAATCCCAGACTTGAGCGGATATTTAGCACGGTTATCGTGCTGTTGACGATCTATGCGGCCGTTGCTATTTGGTTTCCGCTTGACGGATAAGCGACCCATCTTGCGATGTAATACAGGCATATCTGTCTGTTATTTTGGCACAGGCAGGGATGCCTGTATTAAAAAAATGAAAATATTTGAACGAACAAAGGGAGATTATTTAATCTCAACTGATCCAGCTAAACTCGATATTCAGAAATTACGCGACTACATCGGAAGCACCTATTGGTCTGAAGGTATCCCCTTGGAGATTATGCAAAAGGCGGTTGAGAATTCGCTGACCTTTGGTATCTATCATCCAAAAGATGGTTTGATTGGTTGTGCACGCGTTATCAGCGATTTTGCTACTTATCACTATTTGGGCGATGTGTTCGTAGCTGATGATCATCGAGGGAATGGTTTAGGTAAGTGGCTCATGGAAACGATTATGATGCATCCTGAGCTCCAAGAGTTTCGCAACTTTTATCTGCTGACCGACGATGC
>JAHDGV010000530.1:1748-3275 GCA_020631655.1 Chloroflexota bacterium
ATGCTCAAAGCGATTCGAAATCTGGATTATGTTGTGTTGCTCTGCAACGATCTCCGGCCGATGAAAAAGTTTTATCATGAGGTGATGGGGTTCCCGATTTATCTTGAAACCCCATCGTGGATTGAGCTACGAGTTGGCTCAACCTTGCTTACACTTTCGAAGAGAGGACCGAATGCTGGACCACCGATTGGAGATGAAAGTGCGGCCGTTCAGCTTGCTTTCCGCGTCACGCCGCAAGAGGTTCACAGTTGCTATGAAGAGCTGAAAGAGCATGGCGTTGAAATTGTTCAGCCTCCCCAAATAATCGATAAGCGCGTGTGGCAATATTGGAAACATCTGACTTTGTTTTTTAAAGATCCAGAAGGAAATCTGCTTGAGATCTATGCAGATATAGAAATTGATGAGTAGTGGTCGAAGGGGTCGGGTGCAACGTCGTATTCCTCAACCTAAGTTGGTTCCGACCCTTTCGACCACTACCTAAAGACACCGATGACAATTAACTACAACAACCGCAAATTTACATCTGTCAGTAACTCTGGCTCAGGTGAAGTTAGTGGAGAAACAACTTTCTACTATTCTCAAACGGATAACGTTTTGTGGGCCACTTACTCTGGGGGGGCGATTAAATTTGGCACGCTAACGGGGCTGGTTCATGAAGATGGGTCGCTTGATTTTCGCTATAGCCATGTGAATACAGAGGACATCATCATGACCGGCCGGTGTGAATCCACACCGGAGGTATTGCCAGACGGCCGGATTCGACTGCATGAAAAATGGCAGTGGACCAGTGGTGATATGTCGGCGGGTGAATCGATTGTCGAGGAGCTTAAAGCGTGAGCGAAACCCACAAACTTTACCGGGACCATCCCTACCAAACTTCGTGCGAAGCGGAAGTTGTTGCGATTACGGACAAAGGCATCCAGCTAAACCAAACGGTGTTTTATGGCGAAGCTGGGGGGCAAATCGGAGACACCGGCCGCCTGAACGAAACCATCATTGCAGATGCTCAGCACGGCGTCGGCCGAATGTTGTTGCGGGCCGATGCGCCGATGATTCAGGTGCGGACCAAAATTAATCATGTCGCTGAGGAAACTGTGCCGTTTACCGTTGGTGATGCGGTCCATGTTGAAATTGACTGGGAGCGGCGGCTTAAGATTATGCAGATGCATTCGGCTGGACATTTGGTCTTTTACTATGCGCTCAAATTCTTTGGACCGGAAGGTGACGGCCGATTGCGTGGGAATTTAAAAGGGTGTCGATTGGGAGACGACAACGGCCGGTTCGACTTTCCATCAACGGCCAAACTGTCGGCCGATGATATTCAGCGGATCGAAGACGCTAGTAACGAAATGATCGTTCAGCATCTGGATATACACGCGGAGCCTGACCCCGAAGAGCCAGACCTGCGCTGGTGGACCTGTGGTGAAATCGGGATGTATTGTGGAGGAACCCATGTGCGCAACACGCAGGAGATCGGGGAGATCAGCGTGAAACGACGCGCAAAGGGGAAAGGGCTCGAACGAATTT
>JAHDGV010000531.1 GCA_020631655.1 Chloroflexota bacterium
ACTTTAGGAAATTGCTCAGGCTGATGTGTGTCGTATTTGCCGTGAGGCTTTAAAACCCAAGCAGGATGCGGACTAATTTCTTTGCCAGCATTCATCAGTTTCTGAAAGCGGCCGAAAAAGATTCCCCAAATGTCCCCGTTTTGCGGGGGCAAACTGCGGCCGTTGCGGAGCCACTCTAGGCTGGTCCACGGTAAGGCAAGTTCTACCGTCCATCCCTGATCGATATCACTGTGGTCATTCAAGGTTCCTTGCAGTTGGACCCCAACTTCTAAACCCGGCAGATCCCAGTTTCGGAATGCCCATCTTGTTCCACGTGGATGTGTGCCATCCCAAAATGACTCTGGCTGTCTGTCAAAGTCTCCACCAAACGAGTAAGCCTGATTATCTAGGATATCGAATTCTGGAACATCAAAACGACTGCCTTTGGTATAAGCATCACGCCAGATAAACAATACCTCGTATATCGTTCCGAGCGCGTTAAGCTCCAACTCGTAGTAACAATCCCCACCATCAATAAAAATCTCAACATCGTTTTCTTGAAAAATGATATCGTCTCTTTCTTTTAGCTTGGCTTCAAGATAAGGTTCTTCGACCCAGAAAGCAACGTAAAGATGGGAGTCGCTCCAGAGACAAGCCATGCGTGTGTCATAGAATCCGGGAGAGCCTGATGCCATGTCTACAAAGCGTTGGGATTTATTCGCTTTTTTCCAGACCGATTTTGTTAGGTCCCCATTAATTTCTAGTGTTTCCGCAATTTTATAGGCGTTGTAATCAGATTTTGAGTTAGTCATATGGGTACTCTAAGCTCAATCAAAGATCTAGCGTCGGCCGCGGCCCCGTTTAGCACGCGGCTTCCCTCGATAGCTAGGAGCTTCGATCAGAAAGTAGGTACAGCGTGACTGGTCGAGCAAGCGAGATCTAATCCGGCCGTCTAACTCCTCAATTGAGAGTGAAGTGGTGATTACAGTAGGCAGTTTGGCGTTGTAGCGGTAATTTATGAGCTGATAGAGCTTCTCTTTTGCCCAAGAGGTTGCACTCTCTGTCCCCAAATCATCCAAAATCAGTAATGGGGCCGTTTTAACCTCGTTAAAGCGTTTGTCTAGTGACACATTGCTTTTGGGATCAAACGTAGCGCGTAAATGGTCTAGCAGGTCAGGCACTACAACAAACAAAGCGGCGTCCCCTTCCCGTGCAAAATCGTTCGCAATGGCGGCCGCAAGATGGGTTTTTCCATTGGCATAATCGTTCCCGGAGAAGACCAGCCATCCTTCAGGATTTTGGGCAAAACCGGCGGCCGTTTCAAAGGCCCGTTGCAAATTATCCGACTGGGAACGTGGCAACTCTTGATCCCGCAGATCAAAGCTGGCAAAAGTCTTGTCATCATGCAGGTCCAGCGTTGAAAGCTCCGACTGATCCTCTGCTCCACCACGCCTAAAGTCCGGAGCCAAAATCACGATTTTGCGTGCAATCGACACATCTTCGATCCTAGACCGGATGCGCATGTCCAAGCTGTCGGTATCTTCGTTGGTTGTGATAATCGTCGGGAGCTTGGCATTGTAGCGATGGTTAAAAATTTGATACAGTTTTTCTTGAACCCAGTCAGTATTGTTCTGGCTACCTAAATCGTCCAAGATTAAGAGCGGGGCATTGCGCACCTCTTCAAACCGTTGATCATAGCTTTGAGAGCTGGTGGGGGAGTAGGTAGCCCGCAAATGGTCGAGCAAGTCTGGCGTGTTGATGAACAAAGCTGGATGCCCTTCAGCAATCCTGTGATTGGCAACTGCGGCTGCCAAATGGGTCTTACCACAGCCGTATCCACCGTACAGCACAATCCATCCATTTGGGTTTTCAGCGAACTCTTTTACAAAATTATAGGCAAGGGTCAGATTACGTTGCTCACGGGGTTTAAGCCCCAAACCATCCGGCATAAACTTATCAAACGTCAGCTCAGTAAGCAGGCCCAATTGACTGTAGAGCACCAAACGATCCCCTTTGGTGGCTTCGATGTTGGCTTGCCGACAAACGCAAGTGACCGCTTTCCCAAAGCGTGGATCATCGGTAGGCACGTTGGGGATCATAAACCCGGTTCCACCGCAAAATTCGCAATCCTCATCGCCACCTTGGGCACCTTTTAATAAATTTGGGTCCATAGTTGTTCCGGCCGACGGTGCCATTATGGGCTCACCGTTAGCGTTGGATAAGGTCTTGGTATTCCTCTGGGATTTGGTTCCGTAACTTTTCTGGAGAATTTCGTCTATCGAGGCCATCCTGTTGTTTTCCTTCTTGCTGCCAGCGTTTCAAAATGCCAACAATGTAGCGCCATTTGCGCACGTTGCTGGTCACGGCCAATTCAATCGCTTCTTCAATCCATGCCACCGGCCAAGTTTTCTCAGCATCGCGCAGTTCTTCGGTGATCATGGGGGTCAGTTGCCCGATATTTTGTTCGTACAGTACAAATATATTGGGGCGTTCTACCAAAATGTTCACGATCTCGGCCGCATCTAAATCGGGTCGCCATTCACCCCGCGACAACCCATCCACAGCCGCGCGCCCTTTTTGTGTATTCATCAAAAATAGACTCAGATTGCCATCTGACGTGCCAATGGTGATCTCGAGCAACGTACCACGCGCCGTAGCACGCTCAATCCCATCGATTAACGCGTCGGCCGCTTCTGACGGCTTATCACCCAGCGATTCCATAAAGGTCCGATCGGTCAAATAGTCGGCCAGTCTTAGATATCTAACTTTGCCTTCTTTTTTTGAAAGCGCGTAAAACGTGTAGATGGTGACACGCAGTTCGCTTGGGGATTCGATGATCGGTAGAAGCTCCGTAAAAAAACGGTCAGGCACATAGGTGAAATCTGTTTTACCGTCTGGGAATCCTGCAAAGCCTTTCATTTTGAGAAAAGAGGTGAGAGATGAGAGACAAGAGAAAGATTTGGCAACTGTTCTTTTCTCTCGTCTCTTATCTCTTTTCTAGAGCTGTACTTCTTGTCGTTTTAAATTCGCAAAACTTGCGAGCGTTGAGTTCCAATATAAATCGATTGTGCTGGTTGGACCATTACGGTGTTTAGCCACATTAAGTTCGGCAATATTGGGTCTTTCTGATGTTTCGGGATTGTAGTAATCGTCCCGATAAATAAACATCACAATGTCAGCGTCCTGCTCAATCGAACCCGAGTCACGCAAGTCAGATAGCATCGGCCGTTTGTCTTGCCTGCTCTCAACACCACGGCTGAGCTGTGCAGCCGCCAGCACCGGCACATCAAGCTCA
>JAHDGV010000532.1 GCA_020631655.1 Chloroflexota bacterium
CTTCTTGGAACAATCCACCACAGGCTGATGGGTTGGGGGTCGCTGTCGGTGGCTGAATAACAGGTGTCGCCGTCGGCGGCTGAGTCACAGGGGTGCTGGTTGCGGTCGGCGGCTGGATCACTGGTGTTGCCGTCGGAACCGGCCCGCTCACATTGATCGGCACCAGCTCAAAACGATCAAGAAAAATCCCTGCTTCTCGCTGATGAAAGGAAAGGGTATGCTCCCCGGCCGATAGTGTAAATTCAAGTGGGTCGGCCACACTTCGGCCGTTAACCCAATCTTCTTTATAGCCATTTGGGTCTTGGGCCGCATCCCAGATATAGCCATTACCTACCCCGTCCATTCGTACCAAGAATGAGTCATGATTATCGTACGAATCATTAGGATCAGATACATCCTTGGTTACTTTCACCCACCCTTTTACATGATAGGTGCCAGGTTGGCTGATTGTGACACAATAATCCGCCCGATGGCCGTTTTGAATCGACCAAATTGGTGAAGCGCTGAAGTGAACACCGACCGCTTGACCGCCATCTTGCAGCCCCATGTTGCCATAAAAATCACCATTTTCCGCTTGCTGGGCCAACGGGCCGCAGCTTCCGCCACCTGTATCTGGGGTCGCAGTTGGTGGTTGTACAACTTGTGTCGGGGTCGCGGTCGGCGGTTGCACCACCGGTGTGCTTGTAGCGGCAGGTGGTGTCACCGGGGTAGCGGTCGCCACCGGTCCGGTTACATTGATAGGAACCAGTTCAAAGCGGTCTAGCAATGCCCCTGTTTCACGATGGTAAAACCGAAGGGTATGATCCCCGGCCGACATCGTCAAGATATCGTGGCTAAAACTCCGCTTAATAACATTATTCGATATCCCTAGATGCCACGGGTTACTTGAGGCAACTGTGTTATCAACCCCGATATAGAATGAATCAGACGTATTTGATTTTGCCAACACCCACGCGTCTAAGCGATATTCTCCGGCTTGTGGAATTGTGACCTTATATTCAACATAGCTGCTCGACGTGCTCCATGTGTACGCATGCCCCGGGTCCTCACCCTCTTTTAACGGGACACCAATAAAGTCTCCCTCGGCAAGCTCAACCAGTTCCATCCTTGTGGTCTGGATCCGATTAGCTGTTTCAGCTTCTTGGGCCAGTGGACCACCAGTTGTGGGGGGTATGCTGGTCGCGGTTGGCACCACACTCGTTGCTGTCGGTGGCACGCTGGTTGCGGTTGGCACCACACTCGTTGCTGTTGGTGGCACGCTGGTTGCGGTTGGCACCACACTCGTTGCTGTTGGTGGCACGCTGGTTGCAGTTGGCGCCACACTCGTTGCTGTCGGGGTCGCAGGTGGTTCGACTAAATCATGAATCTCATCATAATTAGGGAATGGGAAGTAAGTAATTGTCCCATCTGGGTCAACCGTCATCGTCCGTTGACCGCTTGGGTCGTAATAGAATTGGGTTATATTCTTCTCAGTTTCAAACTCATAATAATTATCTAAATAAAGATTAGATTTATAAGTCTGCACCCCAAATCGCCATTGTCTGCCCTTGCTCAAAGCATTACTAGGAGCTTGGAACACACTCTTTTGAGTCGGATTATCCCTTTCACTTACCTCAATCCTAAATCCATTTGCTTCATCTAAATATATAGATCCCACATACCATGTGTTGCCAGCAAACTGCGATGTAGACAAAAGAACTGACCGGTCATTAACATTACCAGAAGACCTAAATACTTGTGCATCAAGTTTTTCTCCTTGCAATACAATCGAAATTCGCTCATAGGTAGAACCCCATATCCCACTCTCAACTTTGATCACAGATGTCGAGTTTTTATCGGTGGTATAAAATTGAAACCGAATATGATCACCATCATCTAATGCATAACTTTTCCGGGAGTAATTTGCCTCCCATGCATTTGTACCCGTCGTCTTTATAGCATTCGCCTTAACAGCATCACTTTTCCCCGTTGGCACTTCATGATGGCTGCTAAAAGTCCAATTGGTCGTATCTTTTGTTTCAAACGTATCTACAAAAGTAGCTGATTGCACTTCATCCAACCGGTTTTCGACATCAAACAGTTGTTCATAGCCTCCCGAGTTGTCGGTTCGATGAATCATATTTCCGTTATCATCGTAGACAAATGATCCACCAGCAGCTGTGCTTGAAACCGCATGAGGGCTGTCTAATTGATAATGCTGTGTCACCCCCGCATTATTAATCATATTCCCCAGTTCATCATATTCAAACCCTTGATTGTAGGCTCCACTTGCGTCTGTTAAACGATACAGATCATCATAAGTAAAGGTCACAGTTTTATTTACACCATTAATCTTATCCGTCAACGATTTTATATTTCCAACTTTGTCATAAGTGTAGTCGTAATTGGCAACAGTTCCATGGTCAATTCCGCTTAAGCGATAATTTCCTTGCCCTTCGCTATTTTTGGCCCCTGGAAAATAGTTATACGTTGTCGTCACACCACCATTAGCACGTTTAATCTGCTTTATTTGCCCTAATTTCGTATGGATTATCTCGTCAACATAGGTTACTTCGTTTACTTTTAACTTATCTGCCCCCATGATGTCGAAGACAGTTTCCACCTTCGCACCATCAGGGTAAGTCATCGTCAAGGGTCTATCCAGCACATCGAAATCTGAATAACCAATCTCAAATTCTTGCCCATTGATGCTTCGGGTTTGTGAATCTAAACGACCATACCCATCATAAACAAAGGTATCCGAATCGATTCCATTTTTCCCTTTCCAATTCACAGATCCAAGTTGTCCTTTACCGTTATTTGGATCATAAGTCCATGAGGCGAGCCATTCGGTTTCAGAATCACAGTTTGTTGTCCCATTCCACTTGCGTGTCGTACGGTTCAGATCATCATACCGAAAGCAAAGCCACTGATTCTTTGCGTCTTGCTGTGCGGTCAGATTCCCATTATTGTCATACTGATACTGCCAAGCCCCCATATCTGGGTCATTCATCGACGTTTTCCGGCCGAAACCATCATAGCTCATTGTCATCGTTGCCAATGGCGCTCCGCTCCCATTTTTACGCCGAACTTCATCGAGGTTTCCCCGCTTGTCATAGTAATAATCTGTATCGGCCGAGTAGAATTGTTTATTTTCTTCTGTCCCAAGCCAATTAAACTCTCGGACCTTTGCCAGTTGTCCCAAACTATTCGTGTAACTTTCCGTCTTATTGTTACTCGCATCCCAAACCGTCTGCTTCATCATCCGGTTGTATCCATCAACTGTCACGTTAG
>JAHDGV010000533.1 GCA_020631655.1 Chloroflexota bacterium
TTGTGCCGGTGCGCTGCAGGCCAATCCCGAAATATTTAGGGGTTGAAATATTCATGCGGTTAAAATGTCTCATCCAATCCTAAAAAAGTCGAACTTTGAAGGATGTCCGCATGATTATAGTCATGATCCTTTGAAAGCCTCAATTGCAAACCCGACTTCAACAAGCTAAGTCTGCCATTTAATGGCTGAAACCTGAGTGTCGCCACACTCACAGGAAGAGCTGCGCTCTTCTGAGGCCAACGTGTTGGCACAGCCTAGCTAAGGGAGATCTCGCATAAACAGCTAAAGCTCCTTTAAAATCGGCCGAAAACGCTTGAAAAAAGCCCCTTTTTCGACCATACTAAAAGCCATCATCAATTCTAGTTGAACATCAAATCTGAAACAGTTACAAGTTGCCCCTTGTGGCTATTTAATTTCCGGCCCTTAACTTACAAGCCAAACACATTATGGACTCTGCAAAAACAACACTTAAGAACCTCATCCTCAAGACTCACGACCTAAACGAGCTGCGTGTGCGAGCCTTTGAACTTGACATCAACTATGACGAGTTAAAGGGAACCAACCTATCAACCAAAATCGTCTCCTTAATCGAATACAGTGAAGATATTAACCGTCTGCCCGACCTAGTTGCCGGTTGCAAAGCGGCCCGGCCGGACCATGATTGGCCATCGCCGGTCTCCATTAGCGAAGCCCCACTGAACGATCACATTGAACTGACCCTTAAAACGGTTGACGGCCGGGTGCAGGCCTTAATTGGGGATAGCTTACTCGCCGACACCCCGCTCGACAGCTTGCCCAATCGGGCCCAATCCCTAGCCAAGCCGTTTGAACCGGAAAACGGCCCCGCTTTGTTTGAAGCACTGGGGGGTGATGGGCTGCTCGCCCGGCTAGAAGAGACTGACAGCCAAACGCTGTACCTGAACATACCGGCCGACGATCCGGCCGACCAATTTGCCTGGGAATGTGCCGTCTTTGGGGACAACCGCTTCTTCGTTCTTCGTTTTGGGCTACTCCGGCTGATCGACAAAGAGGCCAAGCTAAAGGGCAGCAGCGGGCCGATCCGGCTGTTGGCCTTGGGGGCTGATGCTTTGGTTAACTCGAAGGGGGTTGGACGTGATACCTATCGGCTCGACCTGCTGACCGAAATGCAAGAAATTGAACGGACCCTGCGTGATTGCAAAAAATTGGTGGTGGGTAAACGGGTGCAGCCAACGATAGCCGCACTGCAAAAAGAGCTGAGCGATCCGATCCCGACGCTGCTACATCTATCGTGCCACGGCAGCATCGTTGAAACAGACAAGGCGATACGGCCGATGCTGCACCTGGAAGATGAAAACGGCGGGGATGTCAAGTTAAAGGGGTCTGACCTGAACAACATGAGCGGCACCGCCGACCTGCGCCTTATTTTGCTCAGCGCCTGCCGCTTGGGGCAAACGCGCTTAGAGAAAGCGGGGGATGAAATGCCCGACCAAGCCAGCCTAACCCGTGCCCTGGTCCGTGAAAATGTCCCGGCCGCCATCGGCATGCAGGGGCTTTTCCCCGACCCGCTTAGCGATGACTTTGCGGCCGGACTGTACCAGAGCCTGCTCAACGGCAACCCGTTGGCCACCGCCCTACAAGCGGCCCGCCAGCGGCTGTCACAACATCCCCATGTGGTTGGCCTACCGGTCGCCTATATCCGCCGGGGAGGGGACCAACCTTTACCCCTACAAGCGGGGCACATTGACCCTAAAACCTTGGCGTTTCAACTGCGCCGCTATGTGAACTTACCCCCGGCCGTACAGCTGCCCGACCCGTTTGTCGGCCGGAACCAAACGCTTTACGAGCTGGCTAAAACCATCCACGACCCCAAAAACAAAGTGGTCACCATTATCGGTACCGGCGGCATGGGGAAGACGGCGCTCGCAGCCGCCTATGCCGTACGCTTTGGCCAACGGTACACCGACGGGGTGATCGGGCTGACCTTTGCCAGCAACCAAGTAGATGCTGCCGCTTTCCGACGGGAACTACTGACCAAACTGGTGGGGGGTGAATTAGGCGATATGTCAGCCCAGCAGCAAGAGGCAGCGATTTTGGCTGAATGTGAATGGCGCAACCTGCTGCTGCTGATCGACAATTACGAGAGCGTGCAGCAAGGCCAAACGGCTGATTTGGCAACTTTGGATGCCAAATCAGCGGAGCCAACCGAAGCGGATAAAATACACGCCATTGTGCGCCGATTGGCCAATCAGGGGCAAAAGATGGTGATTACCAGCCGCCAACAACCGATCGGGGTTAGAAACGAAAGCCTTTTTCCGGGGCAAGACCGCCTGCTGCAGGGGGTTAACGTGCGTGCTTCGGCAGAGATTTTTTACGCCAACAGCCCCCGAGCCAAAGACAACCAAGAGCGGCCGGAGATTAAAGCGCTAACCGCAAAAATTGCGACTATTACCCAAGGGCACCCGCTGCCGATTACGCTGCTTGCCAGCCAGTTTACCCTGAGTCAGCAGCCCGCTGATAAATTTTTAGACGGATGGGACGCAGAGCTGGCCAAGGCGAAAAGCAAAGGGAATGAAGACCACCACGCCACCCTCGAGGTCGCTTTTGACCGCAGCTACAACCCTTTAAGCGAAGGGGGCAAACAGCGGCTGCGCGCCCTTAGCCTGGTCCCGTTCCCATTTTTTGCACAAATGGCTCAAATCATGTGGCAAATGACCGAGGCAGATGACGAGGAGCAAACGGCGACCCGTGAGCTGCTGGGGGAGCTAACCCGCTGGTCGTTGATTGAAGTGGATTTACGCTACCGAGAAGATAACACCCCCGCCACATGGCGCTTTCAACCGGCAATCCAGCAGGCGGCGGCCGCAAAAATCATCGACGACGCAGAGCAAGAACGGCTGGCCCAGCTGTTTGCCAAGGTCGCGGAATGGCTGGCTAGCACGGCAAAATCGAATATCCACAGCGAGGGAAATGCCGCCTTGGTCAATTTGGTCCGGCCGACGCTAGACACCTTGGCAAACCAGGCCAACATGCTGGATGGCACCGACCAATTTTGGCACTTGTGGCGGGTCGGCTGGCTGATAAATGCCTTCGGCCGTACCAAAGATGCTTATGCTTTGCTAAATAAAACGCTTGAACAGGCCACACACCAATTACCGGCCGATGATGAAGAAGGGCAAAAAGTGCGTAGCTCGTTAACGCTCGAACTCGCCAACCTCGAAGTCACTCAGGGGGACCTCGACAAAGCACTCGACCTCTACGAGCAATCTCTGCAAATA
>JAHDGV010000534.1 GCA_020631655.1 Chloroflexota bacterium
CTCCCCTAACCCCTCCTCATAGGAGGGGGACCAACCAGACCTGTATAGTTACAAAAATTAAATTTAAAAGCCCTGACAGATTAGATCTGCCAGGGCGGTTGAGATTTCCATTACCGATCTGCCCGGCGGAGCTTAATTACACTGCGGCCGGAGTCTTTTCGATTGGGTCAATCGGATCAATTGGATCGTTTGAAACTGATCCACTATCGTTATTGTCCATACGAGCCAGAAACGCGCTACCCAGAGCCAGAACGTAGCTAGCTAGGGCGAAGATACCGCCTACCAATGGTAGGGTGATCAAAATTGCGGCAACTGCAACTGCTACAAGAATACCAGTCATTCCCATGTCGGTAAACTGTGTGCCAAGCCAGTGCGCAATCACAATCGGGCTAAGCAACCAGATCAAAGCTAGGCCGCTAAATCCGGTGAAGGCGACAGCCATTGCGCCACCAAATCCGAACAGAATACCCATCACCATCGTTGCAATAAAGATCACAATTGGCAAGAAGATTAGTCCGGCCAAGCCGTAGCCAACGCTAGAGCCAAGTTGGTTGTTTAGGGCGTTATCGTGCCGTGGCAAGAAACCTGGGACAAAACGGACCAGCAACCATGCGATCAGCACGTAGCCGATGACGGCCAGCAGAGTGCCTACAAACCATTCTCTGATTAGTGATCCGGTGGTTGGAGCCACTTCTTCATCTTCAAAGAATTCGGCAAAGCTGGCTGAATCTTCGGCCGCTTGAACTTGTTCAGGGGTCGTGTAAGAGAGTTTTCCGCCAATACGGTTGCTCTCGGTTACGTCTAATTCTTCGGTACCGATAAATGCATCACCAGCGATTTTGCTGTCTAGCTTAACCAGACCAGCGCCAATCATCACGTCACCAGCGACATCACCTTTAATGGTGACTTGACCACCACCCACACGGATGTCATCGGCCGTTCCGGTAAAGACAAACGTCCCACCAGACGAGAAGATATCTTCTGCAATTTCACCATTAACAGTGATGTTTGCGCCTGCTACAAACAGGTTGCCATCGATCCGGCCGTTGACTGTTACAGTTTGGCCTGCGGCGAACAGGTCACCGTTCACATCACCATCGATCAAAATGTCAGTTGCACTAACAAAAAGTGTGTCATCAACCGTCTCGCCAGCTTCTAGCTCAAACGTTTCGCCGCTTTCAAAGTCGGCCGCTTCAGCAGAACCACCGCTAAAGCTAAATAAAATAATGGCCAGTATCAGGCCAAGTCCTAGTTTGTTTAAAATTTTCATTTTTACCTCCGATTCGACTTGAGGCGGTCACAGCCTCGTCAGAAGTTGAATCTGTTGTGTTTTCAATCAATGGCGGTAGTGTAGATTAGCCAGCCATTTTTGAAATCCATCTGGCGATTACCGTTTTTACCAGAGAAGGTTGATTTACGTATCAACCAGGTGGTTGATAATGAGAGAGGAGGCCAATATGGGCAGGGAACTTGCTAAAAAATCAGTTGGGATTGAGAAGGACGGCTCACCACGAACAACTCTATCCCTATCCCTCTTTCCCTATCGACTTGTTTCTAACAGCCACTTCCAAGGTCCGATTTAAGTGAATTTGTAAATGTGTCAAAAAAGTGCTTGAATCTGAAATTTGAACGTGCTACTATCCTGCTCCCTTGCGGTGTCGCCAAGTGGTAAGGCAGCGGACTTTGAATCCGCCATTCATAGGTTCGAATCCTATCACCGCAGGTCATGAGAAGGATCGGGTTCAATTTTGAGCCCGATCTTTTTTTGTTTTAGGGCTTTTGGTCAGTATGCTTGCATGTGGAACACCGTTCCGCCACAGCTCACCACCGGTGAGCCATTGGCTCTAAGATTATCCAGCCCAGTGTCAATTAAAGTATCTAGCTATTCTTGGCAACAGATTTAAAATTTATAAGCAACATAGGCTTATTGCACTGAACAAAAAGCTAATAGCCAATGGCTAAAAGCTAACAGCTAAAAATGTCTTCCATCGATCTATCTGTCATTATTCTCGCGGCCGGAATGGGAACCCGCATGAACTCAAAAGTTCAAAAAATATTGCACGCTGTCGGCGGCCGGCCGATGGTGATGCACGTTGTTGAGGCCTCACGCCGAGTGGCACAGCATCCGGTTACGATGGTGATTGGCCCGATTGGGGGTGAGCGAGTCAAAGCGCTGGTTGGGGAAGATGCGAACTATGTGGTCCAAGAAGAGCAGTTGGGGACCGGCCACGCAACCCAAGTAACGGCCGAGCTTCTAAAAGGAACATCCAAACAAGTAGCGGTAACATACGGGGACATGCCGCTTTTACGGCCGGAAACGCTCCAAAAGCTGGCAGAGATGCAGGCGAACAGCGGTGCGGCCGTCGTTTTGACCACCGTGATGGGAGAACCCAGTTCGTCTTTCGGCCGGATTTACCGTGACCAAAGCGGAGCGGTACAAGAGATTGTAGAGGTAGCCGAAGCCAAACAGCGGCCGAACACAGAAGAACTGCTCAACATACGAGAGCTAAACGTGGGTGTCTACTGCTTTGATGCTGACTTTTTGTGGGACAACCTAGATAAATTGCCTCTGCGACAGGCGCGAAACGGGGTTGAATACTACCTGACCGACATGATCGGCATCGCCGTTCAGCAAGGGCGCTTGGTTGAAGCGGTTGAGATCGAAGATGCGGACGAATGTTTGGGAGCAGGCACCCGGGCAGAGCTGATTCCGGTGGATCGGGCGTTTAGACAGCGACAGGTCAACAAATGGCTAGCGGCCGGGGTGACCATCATCGATCCGGCGAGTACCTACATCGATCCAGATGTGACGATTGGGCAAGACACAGTCATTTGGCCAAACAGCTATCTGCGCGGCCGGACCACAATTGGTGAAGATTGCACCATCGGCCCCAATGTGATTTTGACAGATGTTGAAATCGGATCAGGCTCTACGGTTGAAATGGAAAAACGGTCCGGTTAATTTTTGTACTGAGGACGTCACTCCCGCGAAGGCGGGAGTCTATGGCATACCAAACATCAAGTCTCATTTCCCTTTAAAATAGACTTCTTCCGTCACTATTAGGTGGATTCCTGCCTACGCAGGAATGACGGCTCAGAAAACCAGTTACTTTCTTAGTCTGACGTCTGGCTAGGCAACAACCCATCCCACCCCAAAAGCGAGTATAAACCCAACTGTCATAAAAACTGTCCGCTTGAGCATCGGATCGAGTTCTGACCCTGCCCGCTTTGAGATTTCCCAGCCGTTGCGAGC
>JAHDGV010000535.1 GCA_020631655.1 Chloroflexota bacterium
TATTTAATTAATCTAGATTAAAAAATGACTGGCTTGGCTAACTACTCAGCCGATTCTTCTACAGTTTCTGTTTCAGAGGTTTCTTCTGTTGTTGCAATTTCACGAGCCGCACGCCGCTCCTGACGTTTGCGCCATCCCCAACGGCCGACAAACCAAGCTGGAGCGCCTATGACTAATCCTACAGGCAAAAGATAGATCCCAAACCAAATTAAAAAGCTAGCAAGCCCTTGCATTGTTGAGATCAACGCCTCTGTGGCATCTTCTGCTACCTCGAACGGCAACCAGCGCTCAATTTCTAGCGGTTGGGCAATGATGTCTGGGAAAATGTCGACATAGATGTTTGAAAATGCGGCCGATTCACTTAGATACTTCATCCGACCTTTGATCACTTCAATTTCTCCATCAAGTCGGCTTAGCTCAGCATTGACGGCCAGTGCCTCTTCCACATTATCTGTTTCTTCTAAAAAGGAACGGACCCTATCGGCCGTTGCCTCTAAATTTCCTAAACGAGACTGTAAGTCTACAAATTCATCTGTTACATCCTGACCAGATACATTGACGTTTTCAACCTGAATCGCCCCCGCTTGAATATCTGCCATGATTGCGTTGAAGTTATCGGCCGGAACCCGTACCTGCATCGATCCCTGAATCGACTCACCATACTGTGATGAATTGCTGTGTACAACCCAGCCACCAACAGCCTCAATTAAGTTATTAATTTCAGCCATCGATTCTTCAGGGTCTTGAACCGTGATTCTCAAAGATCCGTTGCGAATAATCAATCGCTCTTGCGGCACAACCTGTTGCTCAACGACTGTTTCTGCACTACCGCCTACTTGAGCCTCTACTTCAACTATCGTCTCAATTACATCTCCCGCGAAGTCTGCATTTCGGGCAGAGTAGGCACTTTCATTTGCACCATATCCGCCCGAAACCTCACGAGCCACTTCTACTTCAACAATCTGCGGTTGACAGGCAAATAAACATAAACCCATAAAAACTACTGCCAACGTACTTTTAAATTTTTTCATGATTCGTTCTCCAAAATCTCTTTATCACATAGTTGATACGGTCTTGTATTAACAAAATTAAAGATTGTTAAACCGTTTCGAGATAACTCTTTTGGTAGAACGACAGTTAGTCATGAAAAGTTCAAATCGATGTAGATTACCGGCCCGATTTATGCAAAAAGTGATTGGATTGGACAGTTGACTCGAAGCTCCAAAATGAAGAATTTCACGGCTTCCCCCTGTCGATTCCCTTTCTCTTCACTCTAAAAATGACCTATTTATCCGGTTTTGAATAATCTATTTTACTTTTTGGATTTGGTTATAAGTTAGTCTTTCTTGCGACAACTTAACAGATTTCGTAAGGCAAATCGAAAGATTTTTGTTGTGAAAACAGCGGGTTTGATCATCAAAAGCCACTCTAAATTATCTAAGCCACACCATTTGGATAGTCATGAGGTTGCCAAGCGTTTTCACACCGAGGAAATGAAAAGATGAACAAAGAAAACCTACTATCATTTGAGAAAGTTTGGTTGCGCAACCTGCTTGCCGTTGGGGTAATCAGTGTGTTGGCCGTAGCTATTTTCCTAACTGTTTCAACGGGGCAAGCAAATAGTGAGCAAAACATTCCAGACTGGCTTCCAGATCATCTCGAAGTTGGTATGTCTGAGCTTCCTTCCCCGCCACCCATGTTTCAGGTTCCCCAAGGGACCGCGTATCGTCAGCAATATTTGTCTGGTGGTGCTGGAACCGGTTGGTCTACTTGGAATAACAACGGTGATTTTGCGAGGCTCTACATCGAAAAATCAATTGAAAAAGGGAAGATCCCGATCTTTACTTACTACATGATCTGCCAAAGCGGCCACGGTGGCGGCGGTAACGGCGGGCATCCTTGCTACTCACAAGAGCAAAACACAATCCGTGACAATTTGTCTAACGGTGGCACCATGTATGGATACTGGGCCAATGTGAAACTGTTCTATGAAAAAGCGGCCTTGTTCCCAAATCAAACAGTGATTTTTCATGTTGAGCCAGACATGTGGGGTCACATGCATCAGCTTTCCCCCAACGATAATTCGGGGCAATATCCCCATTCGGTTAAAGTGGGTGGATCTGGGTTTGGTGACTTGAACGGCCTTCCAGATACTCCGGCCGGGTTTGCCGACGCACTCTTCCGTTTGCGCGACGTGACCGGTGCCCACAACGTAAAAATCGCCTACCACGTCAGCATGTGGGGGACGAGAACCGACATCAGTTTGTCGAACCCAAATCCAAGCGAGCTACAGCAATTGGCAGGCCGTTCAGTTCAGTTCTACCAATCGCTTGATCAAGAGTTTGACCTTACATTTTTTGAGATGCGTGACCGGGACGCGGGTTTTTACGAAGTTCAATATGGCTTACCCAATGCTTGGTGGCAACAAAACGACTATGACAATCATATCGCTTGGATTGATCGATATACCAATGACACGGGGCAGGTTGTGATGTTGTGGCAGTTGCCTTACGGGAATACCAAAACGGGTGATTTGAACAACACTTGGGGCTTTTTTAAAGATAACATCGTCGAGACCCTGCTAGATGAATCGGATTACAGAACCTTAAAAAGGTATGCGGATGCCGGTGTAGTCGCCATCGTGTTTGGTCAGGGTGCAGGCGGTACAACTTGCCCGTGT
This sequence comes from Chloroflexota bacterium, assembly GCA_020631655.1. Taxonomy (GTDB): domain Bacteria; phylum Chloroflexota; class Anaerolineae; order Promineifilales; family Promineifilaceae; genus WTJY01. The sequence continues at coordinate 2,681 of JAHDGV010000535.1, forward strand.
GACTCTAACGGAGACGGCCGGGTAGACGACGGTGGCTTCTTCAACACCGTTGCGTCACGATACGCCAACGGCAATAAAATCAGGCTCAAAGAGAGCAACGATCCATTGCCCGGCGCTCCCGCTCCTACCGAGGTTCCGCCAACTGAAACTCCACCTGAGCCAACTCCGGTTCCTCCAACGCCAACCCCAGAGCCAATTACCCTTAGCCCTTGGCTCGAGCGCTTCTGGAACGGCATTGTGATTCGCTGGAACGAAATAGACGCCGACAGTTATGAAATCTGGTGGGGAGATTCTCCGTACTTGATTCCAGACTCTGACTGTAACAGCGCAAGTAACTGTCTCTATCCATCAGGTACAGGCTACATGGCCACTTTGCCCGATGACGTTGACTCAAGATATTACATTTTAGCAACGCGGAAAAACGGAGAAGTTGTTGAAGTATCAGACGTGTTTCAAGCGGTACGTTTGACTGAAGAAACGTACTTGCCCGTTATCAGAAAATAGGTTGGTCATAAACAATAACGCGGCCGGTGATTTTGAAGCTAGATCACCGGCCGCTTTCTGTTT
>JAHDGV010000066.1:0-1355 GCA_020631655.1 Chloroflexota bacterium
ATAAACTGGCTTGTCTTTTGTTTGGGGGCGAAATATTTGGCGTATGGGTCGTTGTGCAGATGGGCCGGTAGCGTGTCGTCATGGTTGGCGTGCAAGCGGAATTTGAATGTGTGATTCGCAAGATCATCATCGGCCGCAAGAACCTTGATATCCCGTAAATGATTCTCCCAGTTTTTATCTAATAGATCTGGCACATCAACATAGTGGTGATCGTCCGATAAGGCGTTTAGGCGGCGCAGAATTTGTGACATGATAAACGGCCGGAGGGCTGGCACCGGATGATGACCATCGTCCAAAAACATCTCTTGTTCATAAATGCCAGCCAGCATAGATTGGATGCCCAATACCGCCAGCGGCCCTGCAATAAAACAGCCGACTGTGTCTGCAAACAACTCTTCTAGCCAGCCAGTATAGGTGTTAGATTCCTTATGCCGTGAGTTAAAAAAGTCTCCCATCTTAACCCTCACCTGCGATATCTCACCAAAGTGATATAGATAGTGGCCAATCTCGTGGGGGATCGCCATGTAGTCGTAGGGTAAGCGGGTCGTGTAACCGTCTAAAATAGACTGATCAAGATTGGTGAGTTCAGCATATCCTTTCTTGGCATCGTAGAGCGAGACGCTGTCGTATGGCAATCCAAGGAGCAAAACCTGATCATCATACGGAATTTTGCGGATGTGCATGTTGGTGCTGAAATACGAAATGATGTTGACATGTTTGCCAGGTGCAATGAACGGTTGGAATGGAGCCAGAGCTTCGCTGGCTAAACTGTCAGCTTGCAACAGCGTGCGGGCTTGGAACGTTGGATCACCTTGTTCCCGCTCGCGCTGATTGATCGCTTTGGCAATAATTTCTAAATCGATGCCAGCGTTGCGGGTGAGCGAGCGAATGAGATCAACCGGCGGCCGGACTTGATCAGCTGTGGGTTGCCAGTGTGGAGCGGTCAACGAAGCGATGAGTTGACCCAAATCAATGTCGACAAAGCGGGATAAATTTGTGATTAAGTTGACAAGGACCTGAGACTGTTTGGCTTCGATCTCACGAAACTTTTCGGGCGATCCCACATTAGCTTCTGAACTCCGGGTTTCAACCGCCTCAAAGTTCCGGCCGCCATCATCAAAATCAAGGCCGCCACCCTCTGCAACCTCCTCATCGGCAGTTTCAACTTCCTCTTCTTCGGCTTCAATCAATTCGTCGGCCGCAGACTCTTCAGGCTGGGCTTCTGGCAAAACGTCAGGCTTTTCAGCCCTTGATCCAGCCTTAGCTTGATTCAAAATCGTCTTAATCGACCGCATTAAATTTACCCAGCGGTATCCCCACACATTCACGTCGTCAAACGTATATCCTCTGTCAAA